>JABMDE010000219.1 GCA_015904055.1 Nitrospira sp.
GTTCGCCGCGGAGATGACCCGCACATCGACCGAGATCGGCCTGGCCCCGCCCACCCGCTTGATCTCGCCCTCTTGGAGGACGCGCAGCAGCTTGGCCTGAAACACCGGCGCCGTATCGGCAATCTCGTCGAGGAAGATCGTCCCTCCGTCAGCCTCTTCGAACAGACCTCGTTTATCCGCGACCGCCCCGGTGAAGGCTCCCTTCACATGGCCGAACAATTCGCTTTCAAGCAATGTCTCCGGCAACGCGCCGCAATCCACAACGATGAACGGCTTTTCCTTCCGCCGGCTCAAGGCATGAATCGTTTTGGCAAGGACTTCTTTGCCCGTTCCGCTCTCACCCTGGATCAGAACCGTAGCCGCGCTGTCCGCGACAAGCGCGGTCATGTCGAACAATTGCTGCATGGCCGGACTCCGGCCGATCAACTCGCCCAAGGACTCCCGCACCGCTGGAGGCGGCTGTTCCTCCGGAACAGGCGCAACATCCGGCAGCTGCTGACCTGGCTCACCCTTGAACAGCACCAGCATAGAGTCGATGTCGCCCGGGCTTGAGGCAAGCGGAAAGGCCTGGTGCATCCCGCAAGCCGTGCCGTCGCCTCCGCTGTGACAGGAAATAGACTGAACCTCCGGAGCGTCGAAGACTGTGACGGCCGGACAGGTTCCGCAGGGATCGGTTCGATGGGCGAAGGCTTCGTAACACTTGGCCCGGCGGCCGTCGGAGTTCCTGACGGAAGCCGACGACCAGGCCGACTCGTTCGCATAGATCACATTGAAACTGCGATCCATGACGGCCACGCGGTCGGTCAAGCCACCGGCAAGTTGTTTGATGGCTTCCAGTCTGGCCGCCAGGATAGGATCTGCAAAGGGAGCGGGCATCTCGTTATTTTCTAGGGATCCGGCCATCTTTTCTCACTGTGAAGCGCTAAGAGCCGATGGCATATGGCACGAACCGGAAAGCAAGAACGGATCACCCTCTTTTTCTTGCTTCTGCTATCAGCTATCAGCTCCCGCTTTTCCGTGGTTCAATAACTGCTGCACACACTGCTTCAGATCTGCAACACGAACCGGTTTATCGAAGTAGGCATTGGCGCCGGCCTTCAACACGTCGCTTTTACACCGTGCATCTCCAAATGCCGTCATGACGACGATGGGGCAGGTGGGCACCACCGTCCTCAAGCGGCTGATATAGTCCGACCCACCGGCCGGCATGCGAAGATCGGTCAAGATGAGATCCGGAACCGACTGCAAGACCATCCGAAAAGCCTCGTCTCCGTCCCGTGCTTGCCGCAGCCGGTACTCGTCGCTCCAGAACTCGTCGCAGAGCAGGCTGAGCATCTCCCGGTCATCTTCGACAATCAGTACAACAGCAGCCTTCCCCTTCGTCACGGTTGTCATCCTCGTTGATCCTGTTCCGACTCCATTCTCCATCTCGGTTCAGATGAGTGGCAAAGGGCATGCCGCTTGAACGGCGGCAACATCATCGGCATTTCAGAGGATTCGCAGCACGAGACGTCTACATGGCCTTCCACATGGAGAGAATCACCACAAATGGAGCGGGCAGACTGGCGCGAAATGCTACAGCGATCAGACGTGAGGGGTGAAACGTAAAAGGTGAAACGATAGGGGCCAGCGAGCGAGAAGGACCGTCGGAAGGGGTCATTTCACATTTACCGTTTCACCCCTCACGATCTGCTATCGGCAGCACAATCGTGAACCTTGTGCCTCTCCCCTCTTCGCTGTCGACTGTAATCGTGCCGTGATGCTCTTCGATGATACCCTTAACCACGGTGAGTCCAAGACCGGTTCCCTTGCCGAATTCTTTGGTCGTGTAAAACGGTTCGAAAATCTTCGGGAGCTCGTCTTTTGGAATGCCGTGGCCCGTATCGGCAACCGTCAGTTTGATCCCGTCTTGTTCTGGTCCTAATCCAATGCGTAACGTGCCACCATCTTCCATGGCATGGAGCGCGTTCATGATCAGGTTGATCATGACCTGGCTCATCTGATCCGCGTCGGCCAACGCCGAGGGACAGTGGTCGTCCAGCGCCAATTCCACCGTGACGCGAGCCTTCACGATCCGCTCTCGAAACAGCTCCAGGCTGTCTTCGACGATATCCTTCAAGTCGAGCGGCCCTCGATCGGGAGGTTTGCGCCGGGCAAACACCAGCAGTTGGTTCATCACTTTGGTGATCCGTTCGACCTGCGCCACGATCGTTTGGAGACCCTTCTTGACTGGCTCCTCCTTCACTCGATCCATTAGATATTCGGCACGGCCCAAAATCACGTTCATCGGCGTGCCGATCTCATGCGCCATGCCGGACGCCAGCGTGCCCAATTCGGCGACCCGTTCGGTCCTGCGGAGCTGCGCCTCGATCCGCTTGCGCTCAGTGATATCTCGTAGAATCACGGTGTAGTACTTGTTCCCCTCCGTCGTGACATGGGAAATGGCGGCCTCGATTGGAAATTCTTCCCCATTGGCCCGGAACCCCGACACCGTGCCCAGACGACCCATCTTCCGGTTTGTCATACCACCTTGTCCGAATGCATGCATATGACTGTGATGGGCGTCGCGGAACCGGGCGGGCAAGAATCGAGTGAGCGGCTGTCCAATCGCGTCTTGAGTGGAACAACCAAACATCTGTTCGGCTGCTTGGTTGAACAAGATAACGTGCTGGTCCTCATCGACCGTGATGATCGCGTCCATCGCGGATTCGATGATGCCGTTCAGTCTGAGCTGGCTGATCTGAAGTTTCGTTTCTGCTTC
>JABMDE010000022.1:0-12528 GCA_015904055.1 Nitrospira sp.
TGCTGGCCGGTTGTGATGGCCTGTGTGACCTCCACGGCTTCGGACCCGATATCCTGTCCAAACAGAAGCCGCCAGATAATTGAAAGGGTGAGTTGAGTCATTTCCTGGCTGATGTCGATCGTAACGCCGTTCTGCCAGCTATCGGCGAGGGCAGCGGATTTTTCAGCGATGAGTCCGGCATACGAATTAACATGGTCCCCATGGAAGAAGGGGAGAAACAATCGGCGCTGATGGTGATGGGCTGCTCCTTCTGCGTGCAGCACCCCCTGTCCGAAGATGCGAGATTCGACCGGAGGGACAGGCGCTTTTGTATAGTTGTTTTGATTGGCGACCAGCACGTGCCTGACGTCAGCTGGATGGTTCAGCAGATACATGGCTGGGTCTGGTTCGCGTACGAGCAGTCCGGCGATTCGGCCCATTGGAATCTTGACGACATCGCCATAGGCATGACAACACAGCAGAAAGCCGAGGCAGTCCCGGCGAAATTCAGAAAAGAACCCGAACCAGCGGGATACCGGCGGGCCAGAGAGAGGCATGGATTGAAGCGCGTTGCTGGTCATGCGACAGGCCTCGTGGGCGCGGGGAGCATACTGCATTGCCCCGTAGTGCTGTCAATGCTCGATCTCGAAACAATGCGCATACAGGTTTTGATCGAGGCCAGCAGCTAAAATCCGAACTGACGCGGTCTACTATTCAGGGAAATGAAGTGCGTCGTGTATCGCTCAGCGGCGCAACGTACCGAATTAAGCAGGTTCAGACGAATTTCCCGTTGACGCCTTCGTCCTGATATGGGTACCCTGCAAAGCTTACAACGTGAGTGTGGCTGGCAGCCGTCATCCATTGCAACATGGACGAGAACTTTGGTGGGCAACGATCTGCGTGATTTGATATCGACGGTCTGTCGATCGAATTGAAGGAGGGCTATGCAAGAGTACGGGCTCTATTGGTCAATCGTGTGTTTGATTCTTGCGGTGTATGTGTTGGTCAAGGGGGTGACCGCTGCGATTCGCCGGCGTCAACTTGGTTCCGACTCGTTGATCCCTCCTCCAGCCTATGGAATCGCGGCGTCGATGTTGCTGACGTTTGGGTTGGGGTTTTTAAAACTTGAATTGCCCTGGTGGGGCTATCGGATGGTATTTCCCGGCACGGCGTTTCTGTTTTTTGGCATCATTTATATGATCGGCCGCCGGCCAGCGGCGGCATGATTATGCGCGTCCGCTGATCGGCGCCATGTGTTTGCCGCGCAGCACTCTTGCCTCAAGCTGTTGAATCGCTCCTTCCAACAGTTCCTGATGCGGGGAGGCAAGGGATGGAAACTCGATGCCGATTGCCCCTGCCCCGGACCAACGCACAACGGCGCCTTGAATAACAATAGGCGTCGTACTATCGGGAAGTGTAAGCAGAAGATCCACCTTCATCCCGGTAAAAGCAGGACAGGTACTTTGGATACGGCACCCTCTGCGGGAGAGATCGAGCGATTTGCTGATTGCGTGGCGCTCCCTTCGGTGAATGAGAGTTCCAGAAAAGGAAGCATGAAATCGCGGATGTTGCCGTACAATCATGGTTTACTCCAGGGGAAAGTGTGACACGGGGTATCCCTGCATTCCTTGTGCCGATCTGATGCTGACGTGGAGGGGGTGGTGGGGAGCCTGCCGGGGTGTAGGTAACCACAGCACTCTCGCGTGATTCATTATTGGCAAGGTCATATGCCGTCAGGACATAGTATTGCGTCACTGCCGGAGTGCCGATGTTGAAGTTGGTCACTCGTCCCAATGTGGTAAGCAAGGACGTGGAACCAAATGTGCGGCCACAGGGAAGCTGTGAGCATCGGTAGACACGGTATCCTGCAAGGTCGGGCTCACCGTTCGCAGTCCAGGTCAATGTTGCGCCCCATGCCGTGGCGCTCCAGAGGAGCAATCCTGTTGCGATTGCGCACATTCGACTTGTTGAGCGACTCGGACCGTTCATACTGATTCCCTTTGTAGTAGTGCTAATTTGTCGATGCATCATCGGGACGAGCTTCCTCGATAAACTGGGTTTCCTTTTGCTGTCATCTGTCTGGGTAGGGTCCGCAGATGTATGGCGCGCGAGAAACAATCTGAGCGGATAACAAAGCAAGGCATGTGCCAGTGCTATCGCATGTCTGTGCAGTGATAATGTGGCTGTTTTCGACTCTGAAACCTACCGATCATGAGTTCCGATTTAGGTGACGTAGTAAACGGCCTTCACATTCCAGTGCTGATCATCGTGTTTCTCTGCTGTTAGCGTGTGTAGGAGACGGGATACGTTTTAACAGTCAGTCGTACGAGATGTAGTACATCAATAGGCAGGCTGAGGTGCTCCGTGCTGTCAATTCGCGTTGAGGATCGAGTTTCTTAGAAGCGTCTTGCCGACGAGTGAGAAGAAGCCCTCGATCAATCGTACGGAACAGTGTTCTTTGGCTGAGTGGTAAGCAATTTCGTCAGAGATGGTTTGATATGGCTCAGCGGTTCAACGTATGGAAGCAATAGGCTCGGATGAATTTCCCGTTGACGCCTTTGTCCTGATATGGGTACCCTGCAAAGCCTGCAATGTGAGTGTTCTTGGCAGCAGTTCTCGGGCAGCTGTCATCCATAACAACATGGGCGAAAGCTCTGGCAGGCAACGGCCTGTGTAACGTGATACCGAAGGTCTGTCGATCGAATTGAAGGAGGTTTATGCAAGAGTACGGGCTCTATTGGTCAATCGTGTGTTTGATTCTGTCGGTGTATGTGTTGGTCAAGGGGGTTACCGCTGCGCTTCGTCGACGTCAACTTGGTTCCGACTCATTGATCCCTCCTCCAGCCTATGGAGTCGCGGCGTCAATGTTGCTGACGTTTGGGTTGGGGTTTTTAAAACTTGAATTGCCCTGGTGGGGCTATCGGATGGTATTTCCCGGCACGGCGTTTCTATTTTTTGGCATCATTTATATAATCGGCCGCCGGCCATCGTCGACATGATTATGCACGCCCGCTGATCGGCGCTGAGTGTTTGCCGCGCAGCACTCTTGCCTCAAGCTGTTGAATCGCCCCTTCCAGCAGTTCCTGATACGGGGAGGTCAGGGATGGAAACTCAATACCGATTCCCTCTGACCCTGACCAACGTACAACGGCGCCTTGAATCACAATAGGAGTCTTGCTGTCGGGAAGCGTAAGCAGCAGATCCACTTTCATCCCGGTAAAAGCAGGACAGGTGCTTTTAACACGGCACCCTCTGCGGGAGAGATCTAGGGATTTGCTGATGGCGTGGCGTTCTCTTCGGTGAATGAGAGTTCCGGAAAAGGACGCATGAAATCGCGGATGTTGCCGTACAATCATGGTCTACTCCAGGGGAAGGTGTGACATAGGGAGTATGCCTGCATTCCTTGTGCCGATCTGACACCGACAGAACACTCGAATTTATCAAGTATTATCAAATATATTGCACGTTTATGCGCAGTGACGTAGATTGGACTCGCTCATTCCTGGACAACCGTGAAGGCGATTTGGAACAGGCTCATGAATCCCGCTATTGAAAAGCGCAAGTACCCGCGCCATCCGGTTACGATTCAAAGTGTCTTTTCCTCCGGCCCCATCAGAGGGGAAGAAGGGACCATTCTCGATCTCTCGTATGAAGGGTGCCGGATTTGTTCTTCCATAGTGCCGGCTCCGGAATCAATGATTGAGATTCAAATCAAGCCACGCCAGGGCCCGCCCGTTTTTGTTCCCAAAGCGGTTGTTCGGTGGACAGGTGAGTCGGCCTTTGGAGTTGAGTTTAAAGCAGTAGCAGGCTATGAATCGAGTAAGTTGACTCGATTACTTTCGGTAGCTACCGCGTAGAAATATTTCGACGACCGGTCGCTGCTTCTTCCCCCGCCCATCGTTCACAGTATGATATGCTGCACGGCGCTATGACTACCGATACCTCTCTTCTCCCTGAGTTGTCCGCGGCGACTGCGCGGCGGCGAACGTTTGCGATCATCAGCCATCCAGATGCCGGTAAAACCACGTTAACGGAAAAGTTGTTGCTATACTCCGGACTGATCCGGACAGCCGGCATGGTGCGGGGACGCAAAGGCGGCAAGGCAACGGCGTCCGATTGGATGGGCATGGAGCAGGAGCGCGGCATCTCGATCACCGCCTCGGCCATGCAATTTCCTTATAAGCATGCGGTGATCAATCTTCTGGATACCCCAGGCCACCAGGACTTTTCCGAAGATACGTATCGGACGCTGACGGCCGCCGATAGTGCCATCATGGTCATCGATGCCGCGAAGGGAGTGGAGGCACAAACACGCAAGCTTTTTGCTGTCTGCCGTCTGCGGCGTATTCCGGTTCTCACCCTGATCAATAAGATGGATTTGCCTGGCCGTCCCTCGCTCGACTTGATGACTGAAGTGGAGCAGGCCTTAAACATTCATGCCAGCGCGGTGAATTGGCCGATCGGATCGGGAAGCGAGTTCGTCGGGATTGTGAATCGAGAAAACAGTCATGTGGAACTGTTCAGCCGGACCGCTCATGGCGGGGCGACCAAGGTGGATGTTGCGACCATGGCATTGGCAAACCTTGCACAGAGCGGCAGGGTTTCGCAGGAGGTTCTAGACCAGGTTCAGCATGATTTGGAGCTACTGGAGATTGCCGGAAATCCATTCGATCGAGAATTGTTTCTCCAGGGGGAGGTCACTCCGGTGTTTTTCGCGTCGGCTCTGACGAATTTCGGCATCGAGAGTTTCCTGGATGCCTTTGTGAAGCTGGCGCCATCTCCCGGTGCACGGCCGGCTGATGCCGAGAATGGAGCCGAGCTCTCCATCAACCCGGTCGAACGACCGTTCAGCGCCTATGTGTTCAAGCTGCAAGCCAATATGAACCCCAAGCATCGAGACAGTACGGCATTTCTGCGGGTCTGCTCCGGACGATTCGAGCGGGATATGCTGGTCAAGCATCATCGCCTCGGCCGGGAAGTCCGCCTTTCCCGGCCGCATAGTCTCGTGGCGCAGGAACGGAGTACAGTCGAAGAGGCCTTTCCCGGCGATATCATCGGCATCATCAATCCGGGGTTATTTGCCATCGGCGATACCATTTCAACGACCGGAGGATTCAACTTCAAGCCCTTGCCGCAGTTCCAGCCGGAGATTTTCGCACGTATCCGCCCAAGCGACGTTGGTAAACGGAAACCGTTCGATAAAGGCATGTGGCAGATGGCGCAAGAGGGAACCGTTCAGATTCTGCACAGTCTGCATGATCAAGAGCCCTTGGTCGCTGCGGTCGGACGGCTCCAATTCGACGTGCTGCAATATCGGCTGCGGTCCGAATACCGTGTCGAGACCGTGCTGGATCAGCTGCCGTTTACCTGCAGCGCATGGTTGGAGGGCGATCCCGCGACATTCAAGCCGCCGTCCGCCTCGATGACTGTCAAGGATCAACGAGGTCGTGTCGTTGTGCTCTTCGGCGATCAGCTCATGAAAACCATCGCGCGGGATCGGAATCCTGGACATACTCTCCGAGACATGGGCTGATCTTCTCAACCCGTCTCCGCTCTGACGCGATACCGTCCCGCCGGTTAGTTGAAACTCCCATGATTGCCTCACCATTCAGATTCCAAGTAGGATAACGGTCCACTGAGTTGGTCTTGTATGTGTCGGCTGGAAAAGGCACTTACTATAAAGGGTGAGCGTGTCAATGTGGACACGACGCGAGTGCGGAGACCATGTGCCAAGTGGAGGAGTGTTGATCCGACGATGAATCCTACCAGGCCAAGCTCGACAGCGAGGGAAAACAAGACGCGGAAAGGAACCGGTCTGCACGGTAAACGATGATCAAACGCGTACTACTATCCACACTTCAAGAAAGAAGACGGGGACCTCTCATGCGAGTGTGGTTCATCATACTGGCGCTGGTGATCTTTGCGACCCCAGACGTCTTTGCGGCGTCTTCGCAAGTCGAGATCGTGAAAAATCAGGCCCAAGTCGGTACGCGGTACTTTGATCCTAATAGTCCGCCGGGCGATCGCCCACCGCTCAGGGGATCCGAAGAGGCGGTATGTGTCGGGGATTTCCTCTCCGATACGTCAATCGGTGGCCAGGTCGGGCAGATCGATTCGACGCATGCGAAGGTGACGATCAACCGGATTAAAGTGACGCTGCAACTCAACGTCACGACCTGGCTGCCGAATAATCCACGGAAGTGGACTGTTGAACATGAAGAAGGGCATCGGCAGATTTCGGAATATTACTATCGGAATGCCGACGTGGTTGCCAGGCGCGTGGCAGAGCCGTACATCGGCAAGATGTTCGAAGTCAGCGGCCCGGATTTACGTCAAGCCTTAAACGCGGCGATCGATACATTCGCGAAAGAAATCACCAATGAGTACAACCGGCAGATGCCGGTCGAAACGACACAGGATAGGTACGATGCCATCACGGAACATAGTCGAAAAGAGATTTCGATACCGGATGCCGTCGCCCGGGCGTTGCAGGAAACCTATCCAGAGGCGGCCAAGCCAGCCGTGGCGCTCGTCGACTCTCCTGAATATCTGGCCTGGAAGAATTTCAGACCTGGTGCAAAGGTTGTGTATGCCGCTCGGTATTGGAACCTGGCCAGCACGAACAAATTCATGGTCGGTCCGATTACTTCTCTCAAGGCCTATCAGTTGCGGGGCATCAATGCGGAGGGTGTTAAGCTGTGGTTCAGCGAAGCTCCCACTGATCGGTATGGGAGGCCCATGCCTCCGAATGAATGGGAAGAAACCATCGCCGCTCAGTATAATTCCAATGTCGGCCTGTCGGTGAATCAATCCCGCTCCGCCCAACTGCTGACGATCTATCATCAAGCCGGCAATCTTGCGATGGGTGTCCAACCAACCCCCCGACCAATTGAATCCGGTGAAGATACGATCGAGGTCAATGGCGCGCGGATTGCGACGCAGTGGGAGTCCACTACGTATGAGTATGATACGTCGGTGTGGCCGACCTTCAAAAATTGCCGCCTCGTTATCAAGCTCTGGACGAGCGACGCCGTGCCGACGGGCTTGGTTCGCAAGACCGAAGAGAGAACCTGCCCGCTGGGCGGGGATCAGTTGCCGCGAATCATGGTTGAAACGTATCTCCAGTCATTCGAAGGGTTTACGCCGGCGGCGAGCAAGTGAGCTGACGGGGAGTGGATGTGTCGCGTTGTGGGGGAATAAACGCGGACATTCTACTTTCTTGCTTGCCAGACGTACTTGCGAGGATTGAAGCACGGGAAAAGGGGCCAGGCTACTTTTCTGGAGAGCTGCAAGGTCGCCCGCGCGAGCGTTATGAGGATGCCACGCACAGAGGGAGATCAGCGTGGTGCGGTCGATCTCATGAGGCTGTCGGCTTGCGGCGGCAGGAAACCGAGATAGCCGCGATGTCGTTCTGCCAGCTCTATCGTTCTGCCAGCTCTAAGACAGAGAACGGCTGGCCGTCGACAGTCTCAGGGGCAGAAAAGATTTGACGGAGATGGTCTCCGCGGTTTCCGACAATATTTCCGGCGAAGACGACGCCGTTTTGTTTGAGCTGCTCGACGGCCTTCTCAATATCTTCGACCCGTACCGCGATGTGGTGAAAGGTCTGGTCGCCGAATTTCTTGACCCAGCCGGGGATGATACTGGTTTTCCCTCGATCGTCGCGATAGGCCTGATCGACAAACAGCGCCGGGTATCCGGCCTTCCGATAGACCTTGGCATACCAGAGCATGAAATCGCGGATGTTGCCGTACAATCATGGTTTACTCCAGGGGAAAGTGTGACACGGGGTATCCCTGCATTCCTTGTGCCGATCTGATGCTGACTGAGCACTGAAACTTGTCAAATTTTATCAAACATATTCAATGTTTACATGTGATGACGAAGATTGGCTCTGCTCATTCCTGGACATCCATGAAGGCGATTTCAAACAGTCTGATGAATCTCACTATTGAAAAACGCAAGTAACCGCGCCATTCCGTCACGATTCAAATGGTCTTTTCCTCCGGCCACATCGGAGGCGAAGAAGGGACTATTCTCGATTTCTCATATGATGGGTGCTGGATTTTTTCTTCAATAGTGCCGACTCCGGAATCAATGAGTGAGATTCAACTCAAGCCACGCCAGGGCCCGCCTGTTTTTGTTTTCAAGGCGGTTGTTCGGTGGACAGGCGAGTCGGCCTTTGGCGTGAGTGTAAAGCTAAGCAGGCTATGAATCGAGCACACTGAGTCGATTGCTTTCCATATCCACTGCATAGAAATATTCCGATGACCGGTCGCTGCTTCTTTGTCCGCCCATCGTGCTCAGTATGATATGCTGCACGGCGCTATGACTACCGATACCTCTCTTCTCCCTGAGTTGTCCGCGGCGACTGCACGGCGGCGAACGTTTGCGATCATCAGCCATCCCGATGCCGGTAAAACCACGTTGACGGAAAAGTTGTTGCTGTACTCCGGACTGATCCGGACAGCCGGTATGGTGCGTGGGCGCAAGGGCGGCAAAGCCACGGCATCCGATTGGATGGGCATGGAGCAGGAGCGCGGCATCTCGATCACCGCCTCGGCCATGCAATTTCCCTATAAGCATGCGGTGATCAATCTTCTCGATACCCCCGGCCATCAGGATTTTTCTGAAGATACGTATCGGACGCTGACGGCCGCCGACAGCGCCATCATGGTGATCGATGCCGCCAAGGGAGTGGAGACGCAAACACGTAAGCTCTTTGCCGTCTGCCGTCTGCGGCGCATTCCGGTTCTCACGCTGATCAACAAGATGGATTTGCCTGGCCGTCCCCCACTCGACTTGATGACTGAAGTGGAGCAGGCCTTAAACATTCATGCCAGTGCGGTCAATTGGCCGATCGGATCGGGGAGCGAGTTCGTCGGGATTGTGAATCGAGAGAACAGTCATGTGGAGCTGTTTAGCCGGACCGCCCATGGCGGGGCGACCAAGGTGGATGTTGATACCATGGCATTGGCAAACCTTGCACAGAGCGGAAGGGTTTCGCAGGAAGTTCTGGAACAAGTTCGGCACGATTTGGAGCTGCTGGAGATTGCGGGAAATCCCTTCAGTCGAGAGGCCTTCCTCCAAGGGGATGTGACGCCGGTCTTCTTCGCGTCAGCCCTCACCAATTTTGGCATCGAGAGTTTCTTGGATGCTTTTGTCAAGCTGGCGCCATCTCCTGGGGCACGGCTAGCCGATGCCGAGAATGGAGCTGAACTGTCCATCGACCCGATCGAACGACCGTTCAGTGCCTATGTGTTCAAGCTGCAAGCCAACATGAACCCCAAACATCGCGACAGTACGGCATTTCTACGGGTGTGTTCCGGACGATTTGAGCGGGATATGCTAGTCAAGCACCATCGCCTCGATCGGGAGGTCCGCCTTTCCCGTCCGCATAGTCTCGTGGCGCAGGAACGGAGCATGGTGGAAGAAGCTTTTCCTGGCGACGTCATCGGCATCATCAACCCCGGCCTATTTGCCATCGGCGATACGATTTCGACGACCGGAGGATTCAATTTCAAGCCCTTGCCGCAGTTTCAACCAGAGATTTTTGCGCGCATCCGCCCAAGCGATGTTGGTAAACGCAAATCTTTCGATAAAGGCATGTGGCAGATGGCGCAAGAGGGAACGGTTCAGATTCTGCACAGTCTGCACGATCAAGAGCCCTTGGTTGCTGCGGTCGGACGGCTCCAATTCGATGTGCTGCAATATCGGCTGCGGTCCGAATACCGTGTCGAGACTATGCTGGATCAGTTGCCGTTTACCTGCAGCGCATGGCTGGAGGGCGATCCCGCAACATTCAAGGCCCCGTCGGCGTCCATGATCGTCAAAGATCAGCGTGACCGCATCGTCGTGCTCTTCGGCGATCAGCTTATGAAAACGATCGCACGGGATCGGAACCCCGGACATACCCTCCGAGACATGGGCTGATCTCCTCAACCCGTCGCCGCCCTGACGCAATAGCAGCCCACCGGCCTAGTTGAAACTCCCAGGATTGCCTCACCATTCAGATTCCAAGTAGGATAAAGGTCCACTGAGTTGGTCTTGTGTTTATCGGCCGGAAAAGGCACCTTCTATAAAGGGTGAGCGTGTCGATGTGGACACGACGCTAGTGCGGAGACCATGTGCCAAGTTGAGGAGTGTTGATCCGACGATGATCCCTACTCGGACAAGCTTGACATCGAGGGAAAACAAGGTGCGGAAAAGAACCCGCCTGCACTGTAAGCGATGATCGAACGCTTACACTATCCACCCTTCAAGAAAGAAGACGGGGACCTCTCATGCGAGTGTGGTTCATCATATTGGCGCTGGTGATCCCTGCGATCCCAGACGTCTTTGCGGCGCCTTCGCAAGTCGAGATCGTGAAAATTCCGGCCCAAGTCGGCACGCGGTACTTTGATCCCAATAGTCCGCCGGGCGATCGCCCACCACTCCTGGGATCCGAAGAGGCGGTATGTGCCGGGGATTTCCTCTCCGATGCGTCTGTCGGCGGCCAGGTCAGGCAGACCGATGCGACGCATGCGAAGGTCACGATCAACCGGATTAAAGTGACGTTACAACTCAACGTCACGACCTGGCTACCGAATAATCCACAGAAGTGGACTGTTGAACATGAAGCAGGGCATCGGCAGATTTTGGAATATTACTATCGGAATGCCGACATGGTTGCCAGGCGCGTGGCAGAGCCGTACATCGGCAAGATGTTTGAAATCAGCGGCCCGGATTTACGTCAAGCCTTGAACGTGGCGATAGATACATTCTCGAAAGAAATCACCAATGAGTACAACCGGCAGATGCCGGTCGAAACGACACAGGATAGGTACGACGCTATTACGGAACATAGTCGAAAAGAGATTTCGATATCGGATGCCGTCGCCCAGGCGTTGAAGGAAACCTATCCGGAGGCGGCCAAGCCAGCCGTGGCGCTCGTCGACCGTCCTGAATACCTGGCCTGGAAGAACTTTAGACCCGGTTCGAAGGTTGTGTACGCCGCTCGGTACTGGAATCTGGCCGGCCCGAACAAATTCGTGGCCGGTCCGATCACTTCTCTCAAGGCCTATCAGTTGCGGGACATCAACGCGGAAGGCGTCAGGCTGTTGTTCAGCGAAGCTCCCACTGATCGGTATGGGAGGCCCATGCCTCCGAATGAATGGGAAGAAACCATCGCCGCTCAGTATGATTCCAACGTCAGCCCGTCGGCGAATCAATCCCGTTCTGCCCAACTGCTGACGATTTTCCATCAAGCCGGCAATCTTGCGATGGCTGTCCAATCAACCCCCCGACCGATTGAAACCGGCGAAGACACGATCGAGGTCAATAGCGCGCGGATTGCAACGCAGTGGGAGTCCGCTACGTATGAGTATGATACGTCGGTGTGGCCGACCTTCAAAAATTGCCGCCTCGTCATCAAACTCTGGACGAGCGACGCCGTTCCGACGAGGTTGGTTCGCAAGACCGAAGAGAGAACCTGCCCGCTGGGCGGGGATCAGTTGCCGCGAGTCATGGTTGAAACGTATCTCCAGTCGTTCGAGGGGGTTACGCCGGCGGCGAGCAAGTGAGCCGGAGGGGGAGCGGAAGTGTAGCGCTGTGGGGGATACACGCAGACATGCTACATCTCTTGGTTGCCAGCCCAACTTGTGAAGATATGAAGATGCCACGCACGGCGCGAGATCAGCGCGGCGCGGTCGATTTCATAAGACTGTCGGCTTGCGGAGGCAGGAAGCCAAGATAGCCGCGATGCCGTTCCGCCAGTTCTAAGACGGAGAACGGTTGGCCGTCGACGGTCTCAGGGGCAGAAAAGATTTGCCGGAGACGGTCTCCGCGGTTTCCGACAATATTTCCAGCGAAGACGACGCCGTTCTGTTTGAGCCGCTCGACTGCCTGTTCGATATCTTCGACCCGTACCGCCACATGGTGAAAGATCTGGTCGCCGAATTTCTTGACCCAGCCGGGGATGATGCTGGTTTTCCCTCGATTGTCGCTATAGGCCTGATCCACAAAGAGCGCAGGGTATCCGGCCTTCCGATAGACCTTGGCATACCAGTCGTCGTACTCGAGCGTTTCATCGTAGGTATAGCCTAAGGCAACAAATGGTTCCGCTCCACGATCGATATCGAACGTGCGGATCGTCAGATGGTCGATCACGGGGGAGAACCCGACCCCGGCATCGTCGAGCATGGTCTTCAGCAGTCCGGCCGCTCGATTATTCAGGACATAGTCGGCGACCATCCGTTCGATGAGGGAGTCCAATGCTGTGGCGTGATCCATGATAGCAACCTCCCGAATAGGATCGTCACGCGTTAGGCGTCAATCGAGAGAAGAAGCTGCTGGGCTGTTGCGAATGACGTGTGACGAATGACGGCTTCATTCCCCAAACTTGATGCCTTGGGCTAGCGGCAAATCAGTTCCCCAGTTAATCGTATTGGTCTGGCGGCGCATGTAGGCTTTCCAGGCATCTGATCCTGCTTCGCGCCCGCCGCCCGTTTCTTTTTCACCGCCGAATGCCCCGCCGATTTCGGCTCCGGATGTGCCGATATTGATATTGGC
>JABMDE010000022.1:12648-20998 GCA_015904055.1 Nitrospira sp.
CGCGGATGTTGCCGTACAATCATGGTTTACTCCAGGGGAAAGTGTGACACGGGGTATCCCTGCATTCCTTGTGCCGATCTGATGCTGACAGAGTGCTAGAATTTGTCGAATATTCTCAAATATATTCAATGTTTACATATGATGACGAGGATTGACTCTGCTCATTCCTGGACATCCATGAAGGCGATTTCAAACAGTCTGATGAATCCCACTATTGAAAAACGCAAGTAACCGCGCCATTCCGTCACGATTCAAATGGTCTTTTCCTCCGGCCACATCGGAGGCGAAGAATGGACTATTCTTGCTCTTTCTTCTGAAGGGGGCCGGATTTTTTCTTCAACAGTGCCGACTCCAGAATCAACGGTTGAGATTCAAAGCAAGCCGCGTCAAGGCCCGCCTGTTTTTGTTCCCAGGGCGGTTGTCCGGTGGACAGGAGAGTCGGCCTTTGGCGTGAGTGTAAAGCTAAGCAGGTTATGAATCGAGCACACTGAGTCGATTGCTTTCCATATCCACTGCATAGAAATATTCCGATGACAGGTCGCTGCTTCTTTGCCCGCCCATCGTGCTCAGTATGATATGCTGTACGGCGCTATGACTACCGATACCTCTCTTCTCCCTGAGCTGTCCGCGGCGACTGCACGGCGGCGAACGTTTGCGATCATCAGCCATCCCGATGCCGGTAAAACCACATTGACGGAAAAGTTGCTGCTGTACTCCGGACTGATCCGGACAGCCGGTATGGTACGGGGACGCAAGGGCGGCAAGGCCACGGCATCCGATTGGATGGGCATGGAGCAGGAGCGCGGTATTTCGATCACCGCCTCGGCCATGCAATTTCCCTATAAGCATGCGGTGATCAATCTTCTCGATACCCCCGGCCACCAGGACTTTTCCGAAGATACGTATCGGACGCTGACGGCCGCCGACAGCGCCATCATGGTGATCGATGCCGCCAAGGGAGTGGAGGCGCAAACGCGCAAGCTGTTTGCCGTGTGTCGCTTACGGCGCATTCCCGTTCTGACCTTGATCAACAAGATGGATGTGCCGGGCCGTCCGCCGCTCGATCTGATGACTGAGGTGGAGCAGGCCTTAAACATTCATGCCAGCGCGGTCAATTGGCCGATTGGATCGGGAAGCGAGTTCGTCGGGATTGTGAATCGGACAGACAGCGTGGTGGAATTATTTCAGCGGACCATTCATGGCGGCGCGGCAAAGGTCGAGGTGCAGGCCATGCCCCTGGCGGATCTGGCACAGAGCGAACGAGTTTCGCCAGACGTGCTAACCCAGGTACAGCACGATTTGGAGCTGCTGGAGATTGCGGGGAATCCCTTCAGCCGAGAGGCGTTTCTCCAAGGGGATGTGACACCGGTCTTCTTCGCGTCAGCCCTCACCAATTTTGGCATTGAGAGTTTTTTGGATGCCTTCGTGCGGCTTGCGCCGTCGCCCGGCGCGCGACTGGCTGATCGTGACGACGGGAGCGAGTTCTCCGTTGATCCGGCCACCATGCCGTTCAGCGCCTACGTGTTTAAGCTTCAGGCCAACATGAATCCCAAGCACCGGGACAGCACGGCGTTTCTGCGGATTTGTTCTGGGCGGTTCGAGCGCGATATGGTGGTACAGCATCATCGCTTGGACAAGGAGGTCCGGCTCTCCCGTCCACACAGTTTGGTCGCGCAAGAACGGAGTATGGTAGAAGAGGCCTTTCCTGGCGACGTTATTGGCATCATCAACCCAGGCCTGTTTGCCATCGGCGATACGATTTCGACGACCGGAGGATTCAACTTCAAACCCTTGCCGCAGTTCCAACCGGAGATTTTCGCGCGCATCCGCCCAAGCGACGTTGGCAAACGCAAACCCTTCGATAAAGGCATGTGGCAGATGACGCAAGAGGGGACCGTACAGCTCATGCGAAGCCTGCACGACCAAGATCCGTTAATTGCTGCGGTCGGGCGGCTCCAATTTGATGTGCTCCAATACCGCCTTCGGGAAGAATACCGTGTTGAGACCGTGCTGGATCAGCTGTCGTTTACCTGCAGCGCATGGCTGGAGGGTGATCCCGCGACATTCAAGGCCCCGTCAGCGTCCATGATCGTCAAAGATCAGCGTGACCGCGTCGTCGTGCTCTTCGGCGATCAGCTCATGAAAACGATCGCACGGGATCGGAACCCCGGACATACCCTCCGAGACATGGGTTGATCTCCTCGACCTGTCGCCGGCCTGACGCAATAGCGTCCCACAAGGCTAAACGGAAGTTTCTGGATTGCCTCATCTTTCCTATTCAAAGTAGAATTAGCGCCCCCTAAGTGGGTGTGTTACTGATGTGGGAGATATAGCATGCGTCAGACTGGTATCGCGTTGTTGGGTGGATGCGTTCTCTCAGTGTTTCTTCTGTATGTCCCCTCTCACAGGGCGTTGGGAGCTGACGACTGCTGTACATCGGAGGCGACAGCCAAGATCACGGCGAAGGCAGCCGTGGCGCTCGTCGACTCTCCCGAATATCGGGCCTGGAAGAACTTCGCACCTGGTTCGAAGGTTGTGTACGCCGCTCGGTACTGGAATCTGGCCGGCCCGAACAAATTCGTGGCCGGTCCGATCACCTCTCTCCATGCCTATCAGTTGCGGGTGATTAACGCTGAGGGCGTCAGGCTGTGGTTCAGCCAAGCTCCCACTGATCGGTATGGGAGGCCTATGCCTCCGAACGAATGGGAAGAAACCATCGCCGCTCAGTATGATTCCAATGTTGGCCCGTCGGCGAATCAATCCCGTTCTGCCCAATTGCTGACTATCTTCCATCAAGCCGGCAATCTTGCGATGGGTGTCAAACTAAACACCGGACCGATTGAAACCGGCGAAGACACGATCGAGGTTAATGGCACGCGGATTGCGACGCAGTGGGAGTCCACTACGTATGAGTATGATACGTCGGTGTGGCCGACCTTCAAAAATTGCCGCCTCGTCATCAAACTCTGGACGAGCAACACTGTTCCGACGGGCTTGGTTCGCAAGACCGAAGAGAGAACCTGCCCGCTGGGTGGGGATCAGTTGCCGCGAGTCATGGTTGAAACGTATCTCCAGTCGTTTGAGGGGTTTACGCCGGCGGCGAGCAAGTGAGCGGTACAGGGAGCGGAAGGGTAGACCTGTGGGAGAAGAAACGGGGACATTCTACATTTCTTGGCAGTCTGACGCACTCACGAGGGTATGAGGATGCCACGCACGGCGCGAGATCAGCGTGGTGCGGTCGATTTCATGAGACTGTCGGCTTGCGGCGGAAGGAAACCGAGGTAGCCGCGATGCCGTTCCGCCAGTTCTAAGACAGAGAACGGCTGACCGTCGACGGTCTCAGGAGTAGAAAAGATTTGCCGGAGGTGGTCTCCGCGGTTTCCAACAATGTTTCCAGAAAATACGACGCCGTTCTGTTTGAGCCGCTCGACTGCCTTCTCAATATCTTCGACCCGTACCGCCACATGGTGAAAGATCTGGTCGCCGAATTTCTTGACCCAGCCGGGGATGATGCTGGTTTTCCCCCGATTGTCGCTATAGGCCTGATCGACAAAGAGCGCAGGGTACCCGGCCTTCCGATAGACCTTGGCATACCAGTCGTCGTACTCGATCGTTTCATCGTAGGTATAGCCTAAGGCAACAAACGGTTCCGCTCCACGATCGATATCAAATGTCCGGATCGTCAGATGGTCGATCACGGGGGAGAACCCGACCCCGGCATCGTCGAGCATGGTCTTCAGCAGTCCGGCCGCTACGTGCATCCAATGCGACAGCGTGATCTATCATGGCAACCTCCCGAACGGGATCGTCAGACAACAGTCGTCGGACGCTGCTGCGACTATTTTGGAATGACGATCTAGTTATTCCCCAAACTTGATGCCTTGGGCCAGCGGCAAATCAGTTCCCCAGTTGATCGTATTGGTCTGGCGGCGCATGTAGGCTTTCCAGGCATCCGATCCTGCTTCACGCCCGCCACCCGTTTCTTTTTCACCGCCGAACGCCCCGCCGATTTCAGCCCCGGACGTACCGATATTGATGTTGGCGATGCCGCAGTCGCTGCCGGACGCTGAAAGGAATTGTCCGGTTCTTCGAATGTCATTGGAGAACATGGCGGAGGATAGCCCTTGAGGGACATCGTTCTGCATGGCGATCGCTTCTTCGATTGTTTGAAATGTCATCACATAGAGAATCGGCGAAAATGTCTCACGCTGGACGATGGGCCAGTGGTTTTGTGCGCGGACGATCGTCGGTTCCACAAAATGTCCAGGCCGATTCAGTACATGCCCGCCACAGAGGACCTCGCCCCCTTCTTTTTTCACCTCGTCGAGAGCGGCGCGATGGCTCTCGACCGCAGCCTGGTCGATGAGCGGTCCCAAAAGCACATCCTGCTCAAGAGGATTCCCGATGCGAACTTGGGCATAGGCCTTCACTAACTTGCCCGCCAATTCTTCGTAGCGCGATTCATGGACAAAGAGACGCCTCGTGGTCGTGCAACGCTGGCCGGCCGTTCCCACGGCGCCGAATAAGACGGCACGCACGGCCATATCCAGGTCGGCGGTGTCATCGACAATCACGGCATTATTGCCGCTCAGTTCCAGCAGCGTTCGCCCCAAGCGTTGGCCGACAACTGAGGCCACCCGGCGTCCGACCGCCACTGATCCAGTGAATGAAATCAACGGCAGCCTGGTATCTTGCACCATCAGCTCAGCCACGTTTCGTTCTGCCAGCTCTAAGACAGAGAACGGCTGGCCGTCGACAGTCTCAGGGGCAGAAAAGATTTGACGGAGATGGTCTCCGCGGTTTCCGACAATATTCCCGGCGAAGACGACGCCGTTCTGTTTGAGCCGCTCGACGGCCTTCTCAATATCTTCAACACGTACCGCGATGTGGTGAAAGGTCTGGTCGCCGAACTTCTGGACCCAGCCTGGGATGATGCTGGTTTTCCCTCGATCGTCGCTATAGGCCTGATCGACAAACAGCGCCGGGTATCCGGCCTTCCGATAGACCTTGGCATACCAGTCCTCGTACTCGATCGTTTCATCGTAGGTATAGCCTAAGGCAACAAATGGTTCCGCTCCACGATCGATATCCAACGTGCGGATCGTCAGATGGTCGATCACGGGGAAGAGGCCGACCCCGGCATTGTCGAGCATGGTCTTTAGCAAACCGGCAGCCCGATTGTGCGCAACATAGTCGGTGACCATCCGTTCGATACGTGCGTCTAACTCGACGGCGTGATCTGTCATGGCAGCTCCTTCCGAAGGAGACCGTTAATCGTCAACCGGTATTCGTCAACCGTGGGAAGAAACTGGTACGTTCCCGCGAATGGCGATTGACGCATGACGTCCTCATTCTCCAAATCGAATGCCTTGGGCCAGGGGCAAATCGGTTCCCCAGTTGATTGTATTAGTCTGGCGGCGCATGTAGGCTTTCCAGGCATCCGACCCTGCCTCACGCCCGCCGCCCGTTTCTTTTTCACCGCCGAACGCCCCGCCTATTTCAGCCCCGGATGTGCCGATATTGATATTGGCGATGCCACAGTCGCTGCCGGCGGCGGAGATGAACCGTTCACTATGACGCAGATGATTGGAGAACATGGCGGAGGAGAGCCCTTGAGGCACGTCGTTCTGCATCTGAATCGCTTCATCGATCGTCTGGAAGGTCATGACGTATAGAATCGGCGCAAAGGTTTCGCGTTGCACGACAGGCCACTGGTTCTGTGCCCGGACGATCGTAGGCTCGACGAAAAAACCGGCTCGACTCAACACCTGGCCGCCACAGAGAATCTGGCCGCCTTCTTTCTTGATCACGTCCAGCGCCGCGCGATAGCCGTCTACCGCTATATGGTCGATGAGCGGCCCCATGAGCACGTCTTGATCGAGCGGGTTGCCGATCCGCACTTGCGCATAGGCCTTGACGAGTTTGCCGGTCAGTTCCTCATATCGGGACTCATGAACGATCAGACGCCTGGTCGTTGTGCAGCGCTGCCCCGCGGTCCCGACGGCGCCGAACAGGATCGCGCGCACCGCCATGTCCAAGTCAGCGGTCTCATCAACAATCACCGCATTGTTGCCGCTGAGTTCGAGCAGGCTGCGCCCTAGTCGTTGGCCGACAGCGGAAGCGACCCGTCGCCCGACTGGCACCGACCCTGTAAAAGAAATGAGTGGCAAGCGGGAGTCCTGCACCATCGTGTCCGCCAGGGTCGGCTGATTAGTGATGAAGAGCGAAAA
The DNA here is from genome assembly GCA_015904055.1 of Nitrospira sp. The sequence continues at coordinate 18,879 of JABMDE010000022.1, forward strand.
AATACCCGCATAGCCCTGCTGCTGCATGACGCGATTGCAAATGTTTTGTATGGCAATAGCACAGAGCGGTGCCTTCGGAGAGGGTTTCCAGATGACGGTGTTCCCGGCAATCGCAGCAATGAAGGCATTCCATGCCCAGACGGCTACGGGAAAATTGAACGCCGTAATCACACCAATCGGTCCCAGCGGATGCCATTGTTCGCTCATCCGATGCGCCGGCCGTTCCGATTGCATCGTGACGCCGTAGAGCATCCGTGATTGGCCGACGGCAAAGTCAGCCATATCGATCATTTCCTGCACCTCGCCATCACCCTCTGCCTTGATTTTCCCGACTTCCAGTGAGACCAGTGTGCCAAGCTGATCTTTCTTTTCCCTGAGCGCTTGGCCGATGAGTCGAACAAGCTCACCCCGTTTTGGTGCCGGGACAAGACGCCAGGTTCGGAATATCTCAACTGATTCTTTGAGTATTCTCTGGTAATCATCTGATGAGCAGGGATATATGCCGGCAATCTGTTCGCCGCTGGAAGGGTTGACCGACTGTAGGAGCGATCCGTCATTTCGGCCAGACCACCAGCTACTCCCGGTGCTTCCACCGGAATTGACAGCTTGAATGCCGAGGTCTCTGAGGGCGGTCTGAATGCTATTCATCGGAAGCATGCTCCAAAATCATTGCCCAGGAATTCTTGTAAGGAGACCGATTCCTGGGTGATAAATCCATGGTACTGAGACGGCTGACTCAACACAAGATCCATGACACAGCAGGCGCTCGATGCCGTCGTCACCTGAATCGCGGACCACAACCTGCCTGTGATGCACTGGGGATAAATCTTTTTGACGTAATTTTCTTCGAAGAGGCTGCCGTCTTTTGTTCCGGTGACTGATGCATAGATCAGCACGACATCTTGGAGGGTTTGCGGAATCGCCCGTTCAAGAACACGCTTGAGCGTCTCGCGGTCTTCGTTGAGCTTCAGGTCCTTCATCAGTAAGTGGATTTTCTCACAGTGGCCTGGATAGCGAAGGGTCTTATAATTCATCGTCTGGACGGTTCCGGCATAACTATCCGCAAGTGTCCCCAATCCTCCCGATGTGTTGAAGGCCTCGTAGAGCAGTCCGTCCAGCTCGATGGTCTCATAACCTTCCAACGGCTGAAGCGGAATTTTCGCACCGGCTTCAATGCCGTAACAGAGATTGCCGTACTCGTTGATGAGCCCATCGGTCGACCAGGTGAGTGAATACTTGAGCGCATTGCTGGGATGGACCGGCAGCGCGCCTACCCGCATCTTGACCGTATCCAAAGTTTCAAAATGCGTCATCAGGTCATGGGCGACGATGCTGATAAAGCCCGGCGCGAGTCCGCATTGCGGCATGAAGGCATGAGTGGCGCCAGCGCTCAATCTCTTGATTTGGTTTGTAACTTCGACATCTTCTGTCAGATCGAAATAGTGCAGGCCATGGGTTAATGCCAGTCCTGCGACAGTGGGATTACAAAAATAGGGGAGGCTCGACAGGATCGCGTCCACGGGATGGGCCGAGAGATAGGCACTCACTGTGTCGGGGTGCCGGACGTCGAGGATACAGGGCGTAACGCCCTCCAATCGAAGATCTTCGATGAGACGTTTCGGGGTGTCCAGCGTGATGTCGCCCAGATGCACCTCGTAGGTTCCGCGTTGCGCCAGTAAACAGGCGACCAGCGAACCGATTTTCCCAGCCCCGAGCACCAATACACGCTTCATGATGGTGCATTATACGCCACTGCCGACATTCCAACACGTTGTTTGGAAAGTTGTGCGGGTGAATGTCTGTCGCGTGTCAGCTTGGGTCAGGACAGTCGATCAGATACTGCGGGAAGGTATCGGCGGTTGATGGAGTTGTCGTCAGCTGAAATATGGGAATATCGGCTTTGAGGCGTTTCAGCAGACGCTCCATCTTCATCGTGCCGGGCACTTCGCAGAGCCAGACGTGCATGCCCGATTCCAATTCGTCAAAATGCCGCTGGACCCGAAAGCTCGGTTGTTCCATAAAATAGGCCGACAGAAATCCATTGATGGCCATCATGACCCATGGGTGTGCCTTCACATAGCGGTAACTGAGCCGGAGCTCGACTAACTGGCCGTCTTGTT
>JABMDE010000022.1:21118-32780 GCA_015904055.1 Nitrospira sp.
GGTGACGAAGCGACCATCCGTGAGCGGCTGAGTCACGGACTCTCGGACCTCAGTCTCACGAGGCGGCAGTATCTCTTCAGCTATCCCTTTCCTCCGTCCGTCGGAGGTCGTGGAATTCTTTCGCCGTTATTACGGGCCGACCAACCGGGCCTTTGCGTCGCTCGACGACGAAGGACAAGCGCAGTTGCGGCAGGATCTGGACATGCTCTGGACGACGCACAATCGAGCCGGAACGGGCTGCACGACCGTCTTTGCAGAATATCTGGAGGTCATCGGTACTCGGGCGTAACGGAGCATCCCAGAATGAAACGCGAGACAAGGGCCCTTGCAATTAACTCAGTTCAAACGACGCCCAACAACAAATAAGGAGACGCAAGCATGCACGACATCGAACTGTTTGCTATCTGGTTTTCATCGGTCTTTGCGGGAGGGATCCTGACGATGCTGATGCCTCGAATTATTTTGGAGGCGAGCGGCAGTCAAGTCAGCCAAGACGAGAGCGAGTACATTTCCACGCATCAAAGAGCACACAAGCGGGCAGATTTGATGATTCTAATTGGGAAAGAGGCATAAACCACATCGTCTATATCGCGATAACTACAAGGAGAGTGTCATGAAACCAATGCGATTGTTCTCGTTGACCTTCGGGGCACTGCTGATAGGTACCACTCTGGCGTCGGCGGAAATTCTTGCTCTGATCAACTATGAAAGTAAGGCCAATCAGTCGGTGAGGCGGGAAGGGATTGCGATCATGGAGATCGATCCACAGTCTGCCGACTTCGGCAAGATCCTGATGGAAATTCCGCTTCCGTCCGATCTCGTGGCCCACCATATTTTCTTTAATCGGGATCGCACCAAAGCCTATGTTACGGCCTTGGGAACTCGTGCACTTCACGTCATGGACCTCACAAGGTTTCCCTATCGGCTGCGTGCGATCGATACTCCCGACTGTCAGGTGGGAGAGGATCTCGTCGTGTCGGAAGATAACCGGACCTGGTTCCTCACCTGTATGGGATCGAACACGGTCATCATGGGAGACGCGCGCACGGATAAGCCGATCAGAACAGTGGGGACTACTGATCCGGCCGTGGCGATGATTTTGTATCCGCATGGAATTGCGATTCACAACGGGATTGATCGTGTGCTTGTCACCAGTACGGTGAAGCCCGATATGTCCGATCAAGGCGACTCCGTCACGGTCCTTGAAGCCAGTACTGGTAAATTACTCTCGACACATAAGATCGGGTCGAAGCCGGCTCCCAGCAAATCGGCTCCTGTCGAAATCATGTTCAGCCCCAACACGGATGTTCCGGTCGTGCATATCACCAATATGCTGGAGGGCACACTCTGGGCTGGAGTTTGGGATCCGACACGGAAAGCCTTTTCATTCAGCCAGATCGATGACTTCGGGCCACGAGGACAAGGAATGCCGTTGGAAATGCTCTATAACGCGAAGGGGGATCGCTTGTTTGTCACGACAGCCAAGCCGGGGTTCGTGAATCTGTACGACAACAGCGATCCGAAGCAGCCGAAGTTTCTTAAGACTATCGCGGCTGCGGCTGGGGCACACCATACCGTGCTGTCATTCGATGAGCGGTACTTATTTGTGCAGAATAGTTTGCTCAACCTGGAAGGTCTGAGCGACGGTTCCATTACCGTGATCGACCTGAAGCAGGACAAGATCCTGGGTAGTATGGATACCCTGAAGACACAGGGGTACAACCCCAACTGCATTATGCTGCTGCCGAATCATTTTCAGCCAGGCGACTTGCGGGCAAATCTGGTCATTGAGTGAGTCGGTGGTAAGGTCTTGATCAGGCTGCTGTGTTGCGTTTGAACCGGTGAGCAAGTTGGGTGAAGGGTGTGAAGGATCGTTCTGGTTCACGGCTTGGTGGCGAGTCGTTCGGCTCGCCACCTACCTGATCACGCTGATGCTCGTTGTCGTGACAGTAGAGACAGAGTAATTCCCAGTTATTGCCGTACCGCTTCCACCCGCGGACATCCGTTTCTCATACGCCAGGCGTACTACGCTCGCGGTGTGGCACATGCTGCCAAAGCAGAGTGGGCAGAAGCGCAGGAAACGCTCGACAAGGTAACCGCACGTGCCTTGGCAACGCCCGAAGGCGCTGAAGGGAAGACAGCGCCTTCGGGCGCGGTGCACGCGCTGTTCGGCGACCTTTATACGGACATCAGCCACTTCCGGGAGGCAGCCAAGATTGAGGATAGGGGGCTCTACTTCGAACCGCCCAAGTGGTACTACCCGATTCAGCACTCGCTCGGCGCTGCGCTGGTGAAAGCGGGACAGAATGCCGAGGCCGAGAAGGTATATCGTGAGGACCTGCGGCGCTTCCCTGAAAACGGATGGTCTCTGTTTGGCCTCGCGCAGGAGAAGAACCCCGAAGCAGACGCAGCGGAAGCGGGCTTCCACCGGGCGTGGGCGAGCACGGACGTGACGCTGACGGTATCCAGATTCTAGCGAATCGAGTTGCCGTCTGACCCATATAAAGGAACCCTACAACCTTGGGTCAGATTCTGGCTTCTCGTGTTGGTAACACAGTCGTGCCTGCGCGGTTTAGGCCACGAGCTCGAGAGATATAAAGGACTTCGTGTGAAATTCGCCTTGTGGAGTCGTCAGGATGCCCAGCGAATGAACAGCCGATTCTCACAGTATCAGCGGGCCTGATTTGAGAGACCGATCACACTTGCGGAGGCGTTATGAAAAGATATTCCCTTCACTTCAATAGTCAATGTGCAGACTGCGCAAAACTTGGGGAGTGGAATCGACGTTTGGATTGGCTTGGGCGCTTCAATCGAACCACCGCCCCTTCGACTCTTGGCACGCCAGCGGTCGGCGATATCCATGTTGTCGATCATGAGCGCAGCAGAGTTTTTTCTGGTGCGTACGCCACTCAAGTGGTGTGCCAGAACATCCCTGCCTATTGGGGCATAGCACTGCTTATGAAGTTGCCGTTCGTGTTTCAACGAATGGCTCGACGGAAACCCGGCTGCAATGGAGATCTGTGTGCAATCAAGTAGAGCCATCCTCGTCTTGTTCTTAATCCGTGCGGCCGTATCTGGCTACCACGGATGGAGTCACATCCATGCTTCCGTTCTCACAACAGCGATGCAAAATGTCTTCATCGGCGTGGTGGGCGTTGTTTTCCCAATCATTGCTCTTACGCTGGTCTTGGGACGAAAGCTGGCTTTCGGTTACGGGTTGTTTTCCGTGGCCATGCTCGGGTCATTTGTGTTCGGCGTGTGCCATCACTTCATCTTCGATACCCCTGATCTTTGCTCCAATGTGAAAAGCGCGCACTTTACTACTTCAGCGGTTCTACTTGCCGTGGTTGAGATAGCCGGGTTCATTTGGGGATTGTATTGCTGGCGAAGCCTCATAACCCTTCGGTCCAGCGGATGGCCTTCGGCGTTTGTTGAACTCAAACGGTGAGTCTTGCATATGCCCTCTTACACCACATCAGTCTCAATCGCAGCACCCCGTGAATCCGTTTGGCCTGTGCTGGCAGCCGTCTCCAGTTGGCCAGGATGGGTTCCCACTGTTATCAGCATCGAGTCACTCGACAGCGCGTCATTGAGCCTTGGCGGGAGGTACAAAATCGTCCAGCCAAAGCTGCATCCCACTACCTGGATTGTCACAAGTGTCGAACCACCTCGACGGTTTGCATGGGAATCCAGGTCGCCAGGCATACTGGTGGTCGCAGACCACATCATTGAAGAGGTCTCTCCATGCGAGTGTATGCTTGTGCTACGCGTTTCAGTTTCCGGCTTCCTCGGAGTACCTGTCGGGAGGCTCCTTCGCTCAATCACCAAACGCTATATTGCCCAAGAGGCGGCAGCTCTCAAACGAAAAGTCGAGGAAATCAATCCGAGGAAGAGCTGTGCATGAAAGCGATTGAGAGCTATGTCCTCATCAAGCCTGCCGGAGGCCACCCAACATCGACATCTTCCGTCAGGTCAAAGTAGTGCAGGCCATGGGTCAATGCCAGTCCTGCGACTGTGGGATTACAAAAATAGGGGAGGCTCGACAGGATCGCGTCTACGGGATGAGCTGAGAGATAGGCGCTTACTGTGCCGGGGTGCCGGACATCGAGGATGCAGGGGGTGACACCGTCCAATCGAAGATCTTCGATGAGGCGTTTCGGGGTGTCCAGCGCGATATCGCCCAGATGCACCTCATAAGTCCCGCGTTGCGCCAGCAAACAGGCGACTAGCGAACCAATTTTCCCAGCCCCGAGCACCAATACACGCTTCATGATGGTGCATTATACGCCACTGCTGAGGTTCCAACACGTTGTTTGAAAAGTTGTGCGGGTGAACGTGTATAGGGTGTCAGCTCGGATCAGGACTGTCGATCAGATATTGTTGACAGGTTTCGGCGGTTGATGGAGTTGTCGTCAGTTGAAATGTGGGAATGTCGGCTTTGAGGCGTTTCAGCAGACGCTCCATTTTCATCGTGCCTGGCACTTCGCAGAGCCAGACGTGCATGCCTGATTCCAACTCGTCAAAATGCCGCTGGACTCGAAAACTTGGTTGTTCCATAAAATAGGCCGACAGAAATCCATTGATAGCCATCATGACCCATGGGTGTGCCTTCACATAGCGGTAACTGAGCCGGAGTTCGACCAGCTGGCCGTCTTGTTCAGAATCCATAACGCACACTGTACCAATTCTTGGGTTGAGACTGCGATAACGATCTGTGTATGGTAGGTCACACTCTAGGGGGAAGTCTATGGCGATGACGGCCTACAATGGCGTGGTGGTTCCTTCGTTCATCGGCCTGGAAGAAAGAGGCCACGACCGGGCTGGTGCTACAGGCTGTAGAAGCCGGTTTCACCGCAATCGATACGGCCAATCAGCTGGTCCATTACGATGAGGCGAGGGTTGGGGAGGCGTTGTCGCAATTGGCAACACAAGGCATCACCCGCGACAAGTTGTTTCTGCAAACAAAGTTCACGCCCGTCAATGGCCAGGACCATCGGCTGCCCTACGACGGGCAGGCAAGTATCACCACGCAGGTGCAACAGTCTTTTGCCAGCTCGCTGACGCATCTGCACACCGATTATCTCGACTCCTATGTGTTGCATGGTCCTTATACGCGGCGTGGCTTAGGGGCTGACGATTGGGAAGTCTGGGCCGCGATCGAATCCCTTTATGCTGCCGGCAAAACAAAGATAATCGGGGTGAGCAACGTCTCGACCGATCAGCTGACGCTGCTCTGTGCCAAAGCGAACCATAAGCCGATGATCGTGCAGAATCGGTGCTATGCGGCGTTTGGCTGGGATACAGACGTGCGGGAGATCTGCCGAACGCACGGGATCATCTACCAGGGGTTCTCGCTTCTCACGGCCAATTCTGGGATCTTCGCCGAGCCAGATATGCGCGCGCTCGCGGCCAAGTATCAAACGGGCTTGGCTCAGCTCGTCTTCCGATTTTCCCAGCAGATCGGCATGTTGCCCTTGACCGGCACAACGAACCCGCAACATATGAAGGAAGACCTCCAGTGCGAGCGGTTTACGTTGACGCCCGACGAAGTCGAGTACATTGAGACGATCGGGATATAGGTCTGCAGGCCGATTAAGGCTGAGATGTTGTCGGCAGGCAGAAGGCCTTGTCATGAAACCTGTCGTTTAATTGGAACAGACCGGCTGCGGCATTGCCACTGTGGCGGCCATAGCCGGCATATCCTACCGCCAAGCCCAACAGACCGCGAATCAGCTCGGTATCTTCGCGAGCGATCGTCGATTGTGGTCTGAGACATGTCACATACGCCGCCTGTTGCAACAGTATCGATTGCGTCCGGCTTCGACCGAGCAACCATTTCGTTCTTGGAGCAGTCTGCCCAATCTGGCCTTGCTGGCGATCAAGTGGCATCGCGAGAAGGGGCAAGCATGCTGGCACTGGGTGGTCTTCGTGCGGGATTCTGACGGGGAGCGGGTCCTAGATTCAAAGAGATTGCTAAGAAGTCATGTGCGGAGGGATTTCGGAAGAATGAAGCCGAAGTGGTATCTGGCAATGGAAACAAAACCATTGCGGAGGCCATGGAAAAGAAATACGGCTTGAGGCAATAGACTGCCATGACATCCTTCAATCCTGTCCCCCGACGAGCGCTACCTGTTCGTCCAAAACAGCCTGCTCAACCTGGAAGGCATGAGCAGCGGCTCTATCACAGTGATCAATCTGGTAAAGGGTGGAAGGGTAGTGGGAAATATCGACACGCTGAAGTCACAAGGCTTCAACCCCAACTGCATCATGCTGCTGCCGAACCACTTTTGCGCGGCAGCTTTCGCGCAGTGCGGAACTAATCGGGGATTTCTCTTGAAGGGAGTTTAGCAGGCTGGAGGGGATCAGCGGGCAGGGTGCGTGGCGGCTGTCGGTGATGTAAGGTCACCGCCCAGCTCGCGCGGCCACGGCAAAGTGAAGGAAGTAGCGGTCTAGGGCGGCAAGGTCGCTGCCGTACTCTGTTCCGCCCTGCATGGCATCGCAGAGGAGTTCGCGGGCACGGATGCTGAACAGGCGAGAACGTCTGCGCGCGCCTGGTGGCGAAAGCTGCCGCGAACGCTTGATCGATATCTGGAACATTCCACACTTGAGCCCTATCGTCAGGAACTCGCACGTAAGATACTTTCCGCGCTCGAATGCCGACTGATTGGAACCGGACTGTTACAGCAATAAAAGTACCAGTCCATAGTATTCATGGACATTCCTACTGTACTCAGAACTCTGAGCTAGTCGAAGGGATAGGAACTCACGCAGTCATGTGGGCTAGATCAATGGGGTCTCGTGAGGCTCTGCTGGGGGTAGTCCGTCTACGGCGCCGATTTTGCGATACTTTTGCTCGCGGCGGGCAAGAAGTTGTTCGGCGGAGAGATCAATCAGATCAAAAAGCTGATTAGTGAGGGCTTTGCCGACCAGTGTGCAGATTGCTTTGGGGTCTCGATGCGCGCCGCCCAACGGTTCCGGCACGATGTCGTCGATGACGCCGAGATTAAGAAGGTCCTTGGCCGTTATTTTTAGCGCAGACGCGGCATCGATCACCTTTGCAGGGTTGTCCCAGAGAATAGCGGCGCAACCCTCCGGTGAAATCACCGAATAGACCGAATGCTCCAACATTAAGACACAGTCCGATACGCCCAGCGCCAGTGCGCCGCCGCTTCCACCTTCACCGATGACAATAGAAATAATTGGGACGGTCAACCGCGACATGACAAGCAGGTTGCGAGCGATCGCTTCCGCTTGTCCCCGCTCCTCGGCCCCAATGCCGGGATAGGCTCCCGGTGTGTCAATGAAGGTAATAATCGGCCGGTTGAACTTTTCCGCCATCCTCATGAGGCGAAGCGCTTTTCGATAGCCTTCCGGGTTGGGCATCCCGAAGTTCCGCTGCATTCGTTCTTTGAGCGTTTTCCCTTTTTGGTGCCCAATCATCATCACGGTTCGATCGTTGAAGCGCGCGAATCCGCCCACGATCGCCCGGTCGTCTCCGAATGCACGGTCTCCGTGAAGCTCCAAGAAGTCACGGCTCAACTCATTGATGTAGTCGAGTGTGCTGGGACGTTGTGAGTGACGTGCTAATTGGGTTCGTTGCCAGGGTGTGAGGTTCTGATAGAGTTCATACTCGACCTGCGCAAACTTGGCGCGTAATTTGCGGATGTCGTTTTGCGCAGAGACTTTTCCGCCGACTGCTGCAGCGGAAAGTTTCTCGATTTTTTCTTCGATCTCGCGCAGCGGCTGTTCAAATTCTAGATAATCCCGCATAGCCCCCCAGATGGTGAACAGAGACGTTTAGGCATGGAAAACGACCGCCTATCCCCATCTTTGAAAATAGTCCATCTACGATACCAAAAACATAGCGCCTTTGCCTAGCACTTCTTCAACATCGGATACAAAATTTTCGCTGGCCGACACGGTGAGGTTGGGAAGGGGGGCGGTCTCGGCTTCCAATGCCGTATCCATCTGAAACGAGAGTGAGACCGTAGTTCCACCGGGATGCCGCTGGAGCACTTCGCGCAGACGCAGGAGTTGATCCGGGACTTCAGGACAGTCCGTGAGCCGGATATGAACGCGCTTTACTGCCTGCTTTTGGACCTCGGCCAGCGGCTCAATTTTACTAACACGGAGTTTCGTGCCCTTATCGCTACGATCGATTGTTCCACTGAGGCGGACCAGCCGTTCAGGCGCGATCAGATCGCCCGCCGCTTTAAAGAGATCAGGAAACACGATGACTTCCACCGTGCCCTGGAGATCTTCCAGCGTCAGATAGGCCATCCGGTCGCCCTTCTTGGTCAGCGTTGTCTTAACCGAGGCAACAATGCCGCAGAGTTTGACCTCTTTCCCGTCCGATAATTCGGTGAGGCCGGTCGTTGTGGCGGTCGATAATGCTCCGATCGTTGTTTCGTAACGGCTTAATGGATGGGCAGAGATATAGAATCCTGTTAATTCACGCTCGTAGGTGAGCCGTTGGGCCTGATCCCATTCCGGGATAGAGGGCAGGGGTGGCATGGCTATGGTCGCTGTTTCTTGGCCGGAGAATTCATCACCGAAGATGCTGGTCTGTCCAAGTTCTCGTTCCCGCTGTGCCGCGGCGCCCTCTTCGATTGCTTGATCAAGGACCGCCATCAGCTGCGCACGCTTGGCGCCGGTCGAATCGAAGGCCCCGGTCTTGATCAATCCCTCCAACATCCGTTTGTTGGCCTTGCGGAGGTCGATTCGTCTGCAGAACTCAAAGAATGAGGCGAACGGACCACTCTCATTGCGAATCGCCACGATGGATTCAACGGCGCCTTCACCTACGTTTTTGATTGCTGCGAGGCCAAAGCGAATCACGCCGTCGGCCACGGCGAAGTTTTTCTGGCTGGCATTCACATCCGGGCCCAGCACCTTGATGCCAAGATCGCGGCACTCGGTAAAGTATCCCATGATCTTATCGGTATTGCCCATGTCCGTCGTCATGAGGGCCGCCATGAATTCGGCGTGGACAGCTTCCGTCCGTGCCCCGGCAATGGCCGGCACTCGCTGTGCAACTGTTCGGATATGAAGCCCTTGGGTTGGAGTTTGCGCTCCTATTGGCCGATGTCCGCCCTGATCTCTCGTCGATTCTTGAAGATGAACTGGCACATGTTGGATTTTTTGAGCGTGAGATCGGCAAGATTCTCTCCGGTGAGCAGGCTGATGCTGAACAGGCGAGAACGTCTGCGCGCGCCTGGTGGCGAAAGCTGCCGCGAACACTTGATCGATATCTGGAAGATTCCGCACTTGAACCCTATCGTCCGGAACTCGCACGCAGGATACTCTCCGCGCTCGAATGCCGTCTGATCGGAGCCGGACTGTTACGGCAGCCGCCGCATTCATGAGGGCCGTGGAAACACGACAGCGACAAGCATGCCCGCACATTTTTAGTGGCAGGTAGGCGTTCCTAGTTTTTTGCGTTTTAGCAGGAACTGTTGTGAATGCGTAAGTTAGATTGTGGAGTTCTCGTGAGGCGCTGCCTGGGATAGTCCGTCCACGGCGCCGATTTTGCGGTACTTCTGCTCACGGCGGGCAAGAAGCTGTTCGGTGGAGAGGTCGGTCAGATTGAAAAGCTGATTGGTGAGAGCTTTGCCGACCAGTGTGCAGACTGCTTTGGGGTCTCGATGTGCGCCGCCCAACGGTTCCGGCACGATGTCGTCGATGACGCCGAGATCAAGAAGGTCCTTGGCCGTTATTTTTAGCGCAGACGCGGCATCGATCACCTTTGCAGGATTGTCCCAGAGAATCGCTGCGCAACCCTCCGGTGAAATCACCGAATAGACCGAATGCTCCAACATTAAGACACAGTCCGATACGCCCAGCGCCAGTGCGCCGCCGCTTCCGCCTTCACCGATGACGATGGAAATAATGGGAACCGTCAATCGCGACATGACAAGCAGGTTGCGAGCGATCGCTTCCGCTTGTCCCCGCTCTTCGGCTCCAATGCCGGGATAGGCTCCCGGTGTGTCGATGAAGGTAATAATCGGACGATTGAACTTTTCCGCCATTCTCATGAGGCGAAGCGCTTTTCGATAGCCTTCCGGGTTGGGCATCCCGAAGTTCCGCTGCATTCGTTCTTTGAGCGTTTTGCCTTTTTGATGTCCAATCATCATCACGGTTCGATCGTTGAACCGTGCGAATCCGCCCACGATCGCTCGGTCGTCTCCGAATGCACGGTCTCCGTGAAGCTCCAAGAAGTCACGGCTCAACTCATTGATGTAGTCGAGCGTGCTGGGACGTTGTGAGTGACGTGCTAATTGGGTTCGTTGCCAGGGAGTGAGGTGCTGATAGAGTTCATACTCGACCTGCGCAAACTTGGCGCGTAATTTGCGGATGTCGTTTTGCGCAGAGGTTTTTCCACCAACTGCTGCCGCGGAAAGTTTCTCGATCTTTTCTTCGATCTCGCGCAGCGGCTGTTCAAATTCTAGATAATCCCGCATAGACCCCCAGATGGTGAATAGAGACTTTCAGGTATAGAAACCGGCCACCTTCCCCATCTTTGAAAATAGTCCGTCTAAGATACCAAAAACATAGCGCCTTTGCCTAGCACTTCTTCAACATCGGACACGAAATGTTCGCTGGCAGACACGGTGATGTTGGGAAGGGGGGCGGTCTCGGCCTCCAATGCCGTATCCATCTGAAACGAAAGTGAGACCGTAGTGCCACCGGGGTGTCGCTGGAGCACTTCGCGCAGACGCAGGAGTTGATCCGGGACTTCAGGATGGTCCGTGAGCCGGATATGAACTCGCTTCACTGCTTGCTTTTGGACCTCGGCCAGCGGCTCGATTTTACTGACACGGAGTTTCGTGCCCTTGTCGCTACGATCGATCGTTCCACTGAGGCGGACCAGCCGTTCAGGCGCGATCAGATCGCCTGCCGCCTTAAAGAGATCAGGAAACACGATGACTTCCACTGTGCCCTGGAGATCTTCCAGCGTCAGATAGGCCATCCGGTCGCCTTTCTTGGTCAGCGTCGTTTTGACCGACGCAACAATGCCGCAGAGTTTGACTTCTTTCCCGTCCGATAATTCCGTGAGGCCGGTCGTTGTGGCGGTCGATAATGCTCCGATCGTCGTTTCGTAACGGCTTAATGGATGGGCAGAGATATAGAATCCCGTCAATTCACGCTCGTATGTGAGCCGCTGGGCCTGATCCCATTCCGGGATAGAGGGCAGGGGCGGCATCGCTATGGTCGCTGTCTCTTGGCCGGAGAATTCATCGCCGAAGATGCTGGTTTGGCCAAGTTCCCGTTCCCGCTGTGCCGCAGCGCCTTCTTCGATCGCTTGATCGAGGACCGCCATCAGCTGCGCACGCTTGGCGCTGGTCGAATCGAAGGCCCCGGTCTTGATCAATCCCTCCAACATCCGCTTGTTGGCCTTGCGGAGGTCGATTCGTCTGCAGAACTCAAAGAACGAGGTGAATGGACCGTTCTCATTGCGAATCGCCACGATGGACTCAACGGCGCCTTCACCTACGTTTTTGATCGCTGCCAGACCGAAGCGAATGACACCGTCGGCCACGGCAAAGTTTTTTTGGCTGGCATTCACATCCGGTCCCAGCACCTTGATGCCAAGATCGCGGCACTCGGTAAAGTATCCCATGATCTTATCGGTATTGCCCATGTCCGTCGTCATGAGGGCCGC
>JABMDE010000022.1:32900-41228 GCA_015904055.1 Nitrospira sp.
TCGCCGGATGAACTGACGTTGATTGAGGCTATCGGACAATAGCGGTTTATATGAAGGTCATGGTCAAGCGGATCTATGCATCGGCGGCCGAGTCCGATGGCGTTCGTGTCCTGGTTGACCGCCTCTGGCCACGAGGTATTTCAAAAGAAGCCGCGAAGCTCGATCTCTGGCTGCCCGATCTCGGACCTTCGACCGCCCTCCGACAATGGTTCAAACACGATCCCACCAAGTGGGAAGAGTTCTGCCGCCGCTACCATTCCGAGTTGAAAGATAAGCAAGAGCTGGTGGCGGAGCTGAAGGGGCAGGTCAATAAGGGAACGGTGACGCTGCTCTATTCGGCCAAGGATGAACAGCACAACCAGGCTGTCGCATTCCAGAGCTTCTTGCTCAAGCAATCGGTCTCACGTAAGCACAAATCATAATAAGAAAGAGTATCCTCAGTGTGACTCGCTGGACCTTCGCGAATGACTCGTATGGACTTCTACTGGGTGGTCCCTTTGGAAATTCCTTCGCAGCCTCAATCTGTTCTCTCACTCATTCCCGGCAGAGTCTCGGTGGGATTGTAGGTTCCCTTGTCGGCGAGACACAGTCATGGGTCAACTTCTAGCTTCTGACGTTGTGATTCTCCAGACAGTGCGTCCTTTTCGTGTCTCCTTCGTCTATAGAGATAAGTGGTGGAATCACCCGCTACTCGATCAAAACGGAGGTTCCCATGCGTCCCCATATTTCACTTGATGTTCGTGATGTGTCTAAATCGGTGGCGTTCTACGAAAAAGTGTTTGGTGTGCCGTCACAGAAGCAGGTGGCTGACTATGCCAAGTTCGATCTGAAGATTCCGGCGCTGAACTTTTCGCTGGTGTCTTCCACCGGGGAGGTGAGTGTGGTCGATCACTTAGGTGTCGAGGTCGAGACGGTCGAGGAGATTGCCGAGTGGAAGCTCCGATTGCAACTGGCAGGCATACTCGAGAAAGTCGAAGAGAACATCGCCTGTTGCTTCGCGCGGCAGGATAAACTCTGGTTTACCGACCCGGATGGCAATACCTGGGAGATCTTTACGGTTCATGAGCAATTGGAGGTGACCGGGCGACTGAGTCAAACCGGCTGCTGCGTACCGAAAAAGGCCGGGTCTTCTGAACCAGCCACTTGCGGAGCCTGAGCCGAAGCAGTACGGTATGGATATTTACGGCGGAAAGGCCATCATGACGACCAAGACTGAAGAACTCTGGCAACTGCTTCATGATGGCCTCCGTGCCTTCATCGCCAAGCGTGTGAACGATCAGGTCCATGTCGACGACATCCTGCAAGACGTGTTTGTGCGCGTCCATCTACAAGTGGATAGGGTAAATGATCCAGGCCGGCTGGTCTCATGGATTTACCAAGTCACGCGGAATACGATCATCGATTATTACCGGAACTCAGGAAGGCGGCGAGAGGTTCTTGCCGGGTTAGGAACTGACATTGAGGAATTCGGCGCAGCACCTCCGATCTCAGATGGCACTTCTGGAGACAATACCGGTGCGCTTCGTACGGAACTCGCCGGCTGTCTGCGTCCCATGATCGAGCGGTTGTCAAAACACTATCGCGATGCGATCATGCTTGTGGAACTTGAAGGGCTTACGCAGCAGGTTGCCGCTAAACAAATGGGCATTTCGTTGTCAGGTATGAAATCCAGAGTTCAGCGGGGGCGCACACAACTCAAACATCTCTTGGCCGAGTGTTGCCAGATTGAACTGGATCGCCGAGGCGGGGTGAGGGAGTTCGAAGTGCGGGGTGCCGGCTGTGATCCCTGCCAGTCTCAACCGGCCAGGAGCTGCCGGTGAAGATTGCAATTATCGGTGGTGGACCTGCAGGCCTCATGGCGGCGGAAACAGCCGTCGCGGGAGGTGCACAAGTTGAACTGTACGATGCCATGGCGTCTGTCGGCCGAAAGTTTTTACTGGCCGGCAAGGGCGGATTGAACCTCACGCATTCTGAGCCGCTGGACACCTTCCTTACACGCTACGGTTCACGCCGGGCACAGCTTGCGCCGACCATTCAATCGTTCGGGCCAGGCGACGTTCGTGAGTGGGCCCAGCGACTCGGTATTACGACCTTCGTCGGAACCTCCGGCCGTATTTTCCCGACCGATCTCAAAGCGGCGCCGCTCTTACGGGCATGGCTGCGCCGGTTGCGAAAGGCTGGTGTGCAGTTCTATGTTCGGCACCGGTGGTGCGGATGGGACGGGCAGGGACAACTTCATTTTTCCATGCCGCAGGGCACACGTTCGATTCAGGCTGATGCCGTGGTGCTGGCACTGGGGGGGGGAAGTTGGCCGAAACTCGGTTCAGATGCGGCGTGGATACCGATTCTCGAGGAACGACGGGTGCCGATTAAGCCGCTGCAACCGACGAATTGCGGGTTTGATGTGAAGTGGACCGACCACTTCCGAACTAAATTTGCCGGACATCCTGTCAAAACCGTGGGCGTTGTGGTGAAGACTGTGGACGATGTTGTGATTCGACGGCAGGGTGAATTCGTCATTACTGAATCAGGCCTAGAGGGTGGGGTCATTTACTCCGTGTCGGCCGGTTTGCGCGACGTGATCGCTGCGAAGGGGGTGGCCACACTTCGTCTCGATCTCGCTCCAGATCGTGAGGTGCAGCGATTGATCAAGGATCTTTCGCAGCCTCGCGGCAAGCGCACGATGGCGGCACAGCTTGAACGCCGCGCAAGTGTCGCCGGAGTGAAGGCAGGATTACTTCGTGAAGTGCTCTCCAAGGAAGAATTTGCGGACCCCGTCCGGTTGGCGGCGGCAATCAAATCGCTGCCAGTACGGCTGGTCGCCACACGTCCCATAGCGGAAGCGATCAGTACTGCGGGAGGAGTGAAGTTCGAGGGACTGGATGAGCAGCTGATGTTTCGACGGCTACCCGGTGTATTCGGTGCGGGGGAGATGTTGGATTGGGAAGCTCCAACTGGAGGCTATCTGTTGACAGCATGCCTGGCAACCGGCCACATGGCCGGCGCGGGCGCTCTTAAGTGGTTGACGGATCGTCGCGATCGCTCCTCGCCTAACTGAACAATCCGAATATCCAACTCCATACGCTGGATAGCCAGTTCACGACCATATCGATCCAGGACGCTTCAAGCGGTTCTGGTTGCGATTGGGCGGGACGTACCGAAGCCGGCGGTTTGACCGGTGTCACCGGTGTGACTTGAGCCATTTGCTGAGGAGGACTCACCGGATTGGGCGCCATCATAGTGGGCGCAACAGGAACCGGCGGTTGTGAGGCAGCCAATTCGGCGGTAGGTGGAGGAACAGCCTGCGGCATACTTGCCGATGCTGGCGGCATTGATGATTCCGCGAGCGATTGGGCTTCTTCGACTTCTTCTTTATATTGCGCGACAAGTGTTGTCAGGGAATGGTGCTCGCGTTTGACATCGGCAACCTGCCGAGCCAGCTGTTTGCCTTGGTACACAAGATTCGCCACTTGTGTCTGCAACGATGCCATGTCTTCGCTTGCGCGCTGCATGAGTTGTTGGTTGCGCTGAATCGCCACACGGTAATTTGTTGCAGCCTCGTCTTCGGTTTTGTTTGCGGCTTGAAGTACGGCAATGTGACGATCTAATTCGGTCATGTTGGCGCGTTCGGCATCGAGCGCGCGGGTGAGCTCTTCATGTTCGGCCTTGATCTGATCGTACGCGCGTTGGCTCACGCAGCCGGTTCCGATCAGCAAGATGCCGGCGAGAACGCAGCCGGTGATTCGTTGACCGATAAAAGACAGGCGCACAACAGTATGATGCATCATGAATTCCGTCCTGGGTGATGGATCGACTTCAAGCGGCCACACGGTGTTCTTGTCGATCTCGTGCGTAACTGTATTCGTGTTTCGAAACTCGCCGCTGCTAACAATAGAAGTATAAACTAGACAGACGGGACTGTCACCTGTCTTCTGCGCCTGGCGGGCTGTAAAAGAACTCGTGCAGACTTCTAACATTATAAAATGTTTGATGTTTCAGGTGCTCGCCAAGCAATCCCCCAGGATGAGAGGTACGGAGATGTTTCTTGCCTCTGTAGGTCTCCTGACATTGAGGTGCGACGCGATGTGACTTGTCTGTGCGAAGCACTTCGGCGAAGGCAGGGCAGGCCGCCGGCGTGAGTGGTTAACGCGCTTCTAGAGGCTGACAGCTTTGGACAGGATGGAGGAGTTCGCGTACTATGGCGCCAGGTATGACAGGCGCGACACAACAAGATTCATTGACCGAGCCGTTTCGGTTACCGTCGTCGTGTGAGCCGGCTTTGCTCGAACGGTTTCTCAAGGCCGAAGCGATGGCGCTCTGGGCTGTGCGGTCATCGCAGTTGCAACAGGTCCCGCCGAATGTCCGACTATTTCTACAGCGGCATGAAGAAGACGAACAGCGGCATCTTGCGCAGTTTGAGACGATACTGGGTCATCAGGCGCATCAGCGTGGACAGCTTCCGGCCGTGCCACGGCAATGGCCGGCACTTGCCGTGCAATTGTTCGGATATGAAGCGCTTGGGTTGGAATTCGCGCTTCTGTTAGCCGATGTCCGTCCTGATCTGTCCTCGATTCTTGAGGATGAACTCAGGCATGTTGGATTTTTCGAACGCGAGATCCGAAAGATTCTCTCCGGCGGGCAGGCGGACGCTGAACAGGCGAGAACGTCTGCGCGCGCGTGGTGGCGAAAGCTGCCACGAACGCTTGATCGATATCTGGAGCATCCCGCACTTGAGCCCTATCGTCCGGAACTCGCACGCAAGATACTCTCCGCACTCGAATGTCGGCTGATTGGAGCCGGACTGATACATCAATAACAATATCAGCCTATCTACTCATGAGCAGTTCTCCTGCCTTCAGGACTCTTCGCACGTCAACAGGGCAGGAACGAATGCAGTACGGTGGGCTAGATCGACGGGGTCTCGTGAGGCTCTGCAGGGGGTAGTCCGTCTACGGCGCCGATTTTGCGGTACTTTTGCTCACGGCGGGCAAGCAGTTGTTCGGCGGAGAGATCGATCAGATCAAAAAGCTGATTGGTGAGGGCTTTGCCGACCAGTGTGCAGACAGCTTTGGGTTCGCGATGTGCGCCACCCAACGGTTCCGGCACGATGTCGTCAATGACACCGAGATCAAGAAGGTCTTTTGCGGTTATTTTTAGCGCAGACGCGGCGTCGAGCACCTTTGCAGGATTGTCCCAGAGAATGGCTGCACAGCCTTCCGGTGAAATCACCGAATAGACCGAGTGTTCCAACATTAAGACACGATCGGATACACCCAGCGCCAGTGCACCGCCGCTTCCGCCTTCACCAATGACGACGGAAATAATGGGGACCGTCAACCGGGACATGACAAGCAGGTTGCGAGCGATCGCCTCTGCTTGTCCTCGTTCCTCAGCCCCAATGCCGGGATAGGCTCCCGGGGTGTCGATAAAGGTAATAATCGGCCGGTTGAACTTTTCCGCCATCTTCATCAGGCGAAGGGCTTTTCGATAGCCTTCCGGGTTGGGCATCCCGAAGTTCCGCTGCATCCGTTCTTTGAGCGTTTTGCCTTTTTGATGTCCGATCATCATCACGGTTCGATCGTTGAACCTCGCGAATCCGCCTACAATCGCGCGGTCGTCTCCAAATGCACGGTCTCCGTGGAGTTCCAAGAAGTCACGGCTCAATTCGCTGATGTAGTCGAGTGTGCTGGGGCGTTGTGAGTGGCGTGCCAGTTGGGTTCGCTGCCAGGGCGTGAGGTTCTGGTAGAGTTCGTATTCGACCTGCGCAAACTTGGCGCGTAACTTGCGGATGTCGTTTTGTGCAGAGGTTTTTCCAGCGACTGCGGCCGCGGAAAGTTTTTCGATCTTTTCTTCGATCTCGCGCAGCGGCTGTTCAAATTCTAGATAATCCCGCATAGCCCCCCAGATGGTGAACAGAGACTGTTAGGTATGGAACAATACCGCGTTTCCCATTTCTGGAAATAGTCCGTCTAAGATAGCAAAAACAGGGCTCCTTTGCCTAGCACTTCTTCAACATCGGATACAAAATGTTCACTGGCCGATACGGCAAGGTTGGGAAGGGGAGCAGTCTCGGCCTCTAATGCTGTATCCATCTGAAATGACAGTGAGACTACGGTCCCACCGGGGTGTCGTTGGAGTACCTCGCGCAGACGCAGAAGCTGATCCTGGACTTCAGGACGGTCTGTGAGCCGGATATGAACACGCTTCACGGCCTGCTTTTGGACCTCGGCCAGTGGTTCAATTTTACTGACACGGAGTTTCGTCCCCTTGTCGCTACGATCAATGGTTCCACTGAGTCGGACCAGACGTTCAGGCGCGATTAGATCACCGGCCGCTTTAAAGAGATCAGGAAATACGATGACTTCCACCGTGCCTTGGAGGTCTTCCAGAGTCAGATAGGCCATCCGGTCGCCCTTCTTGGTCAGTGTTGTTTTGACCGACGCAACGATGCCGCAGAGCTTGACCTCTTTTCCATCCGATAATTCCGTGAGGCCGGTCGTTGTGGCGGTCGACAAGGCTCCGATCGTCGTTTCGTACCGGCTTAATGGATGGGCAGAGATATAGAATCCAGTCAATTCACGCTCGTATGTCAACCGCTGGGCCTGATCCCATTCCGGGATAGAGGGCAGGGGCGGCATGGCGATGGTCGCTGCTTCTTGGCCGGAGAATTCATCGCCGAAGATGCTGGTCTGTCCAAGTTCTCGTTCCCGCTGTGCCGCAGCACCTTCTTCGATCGCTTGATCAAGGACCGCCATCAGCTGCGCACGTTTGGCGCCGGTTGAGTCGAAGGCCCCGGTCTTGATCAATCCCTCCAACATCCGCTTGTTCGTTTTGCGGAGGTCGATTCGTCTGCAGAACTCAAAGAACGAGGTGAATGGACCGCTCTCATTACGAATCGATATGACGGACTCAACAGCACCTTCACCTACGTTTTTGATCGCTGCCAGACCGAAACGAATGACGCCATCGGCCACGGCGAAGTTTTTCTGGCTGGCATTCACATCCGGGCCCAGCACCTTGATGCCGAGATCTCGGCATTCGGTAAAGTATCCCATGATCTTATCGGTATTGCCCATGTCCGTCGTCATGAGCGCCGCCATGAATTCGGTCGGGTAGTGGGATTTCAAATAGGCGGTCTGGTAGCAGACCACGGCATAGGCGGCGGCGTGTGACTTATTGAAGCCGTAGCCGGCGAATTTCTGAATCAGCTCATAGAGTTTCTCGGCTTTTTTCTCGGGAATGGCATTCTTCTTCGCGCCGTCCAGGAACTGGACGCGGAGTTTTTCCATCTCCTCCGGCTTCTTCTTGCCCATGGCGCGCCGGAGGATGTCGGCTTGTCCCAGCGAAAATCCCGCCACTTTGTTGGCGATCGCCATGACCTGTTCTTGGTACACGATGACACCGTAGGTGTCCTTGAGAATCGGCTCCAATTCAGGTGTTTCGTAGGCAATGGGCACCTTGCCCTGTTTGCGCTTGATAAAGTCTGGAATCAGATCCATCGGGCCCGGTCGATACAGGGCGATGATGGCGATGATGTCCTCGAACCGGTCGGGCTTGAACCCCGTGAGCAAGTCGCGCATGCCGGAGCTTTCCAACTGGAAGATGCCGGTCGTCTTGCCGGAAGAGAGCAGCGCAAAGGTCTTCTGGTCGTTGAACGGCAGGTGATCCACGATCAGCGGAGGCTGGTGAGGTCGGGCTGCATTGATCAAGGTTTCCGCACGCCGGATCATGGTGAGCGTCTTGAGACCAAGGAAATCGAATTTCACCAATCCAATCTTTTCGACATCGCCCATCGAGTATTGCGTTACGATTTCGTCGTTGGCCCCCTTATAGAGCGGGACATGGTCTGTCAGCGGGCCTTCGGAAATCACGACACCGGCGGCATGGGTCGACGCATGGCGGGCAAGGCCCTCCAGGGACTGCGCCACATCCATGAGCTCTTTGACTCTGGCGTCAGTCTGTATCAATTCGCGCAAGCGAGGCTCTTGGTCGAGCGCTTGTTGCAGGGTGATGTTCAGCTGGTTCGGCACCAGTTTGGCGACCTTGTCCGCTTCCGCATAGGGAAGTTCCAGTACGCGGCCCACATCGCGGATAGCAGCTTTGGCGCCCAGGGTGCCGAAGGTAATAATCTGCGCGACATGGTCGGAGCCATATTTGTCTACGACGTAGTTAATGACTTCGCCGCGCCGGTCCATGCAGAAATCCATATCGATATCCGGCAAGGAGACTCGCTCGGGATTCAGAAATCGCTCGAACAACAGTGTGTATTCGAGTGGGTCGAGATCGGTGATTCGTAAAGCATAGGCAACGAGGCTGCCCGCTGCAGAT
>JABMDE010000220.1 GCA_015904055.1 Nitrospira sp.
CGGCTGGGCTTGTACCAGATTCGTGAGACGTTCGCGCATGCCGAGACCGTATCGGACAAACTCCACTCCGAACTGACCGTCTTTGGACCAACGCACGATCGACACGTCAACGGCGAGCGGCATGCGGTGCTGGGGGAGCGCCACCTGCAAAGCGAGATAGGTTCCCGCTTCCACCGTCATGTCGCTTTGCAGTCTGCATCCCGTCGCTGAGAGATCGAACAGGACGCCCGTTGCTGCTCCGGTATCGCTTTGGATGCTGGCTGACAACTCGACATTGATTCGGGGATGGCATCGTGGCTGCATCGCGTCTCGTCTCCTGCCCCTGTATCGGCAGTGCTCAGGAAAACTTGACCCTATGCTCCCATCGAACGGGCGGCGTCGCAAGTCTTTCTATACTTTCTTCATGTGGTCTGTGTATGCTCAACGGTGAACACGTCGTTGTCTCTGCCGGACCCGCTCTCGCTTCAAACCGAGTGCACATTCATAGAATAGGGAGAATCACGGATGTACCCACGCAGCCCGAAATCACTCCTGGGCGGCATTGCTCACTTGGGGCGGTTTATCGATAAGATCAGATTGCGGAATGCCGGGCAGATCCAGGACTACAATTATATGACGGTGGGGTTCGACAAGTATGTGGTCGACTTTCTGGGCATCGATGCAAAGATGTTTGAACCGCGGGTATTGGCTGGTGGAACGGATGAGGAATTGCTTGCGTGGGTTCACGCCAATTGGAAGCCGGTCACTGATGCGGAGATTCGTCGCTTTTCGGAAAACCTGCTCAAGGCTGCGCCAAAGGACGATGCGGCTCATCAGCGATTTCAAGACCGTCTGCATGAGATTGCCGCCAAACGGCATGTGCCGGTTTCTGCTCTTCCTCCGGTGTCCACCTGGGCCGATGTCATTGAGTTGGATGAAGGTCGGATGTAGCTGACCGGTCATCTGGTCTTGGCTGAGGCAAGAATGGAGATGGAATCGGCCATTCTGCCACGGTCTTGATTGATGGTCGTCTGAGCGATGGATTCGCCCCACCAGTTTTCTATAAATCCCCGCTGGTGCTTTCAAAACAAGTTTGGCATCAGGCTTGCGTAATCGCTGGGGAACCTCGGAGGTTCCCGACGGCCTCAACCTACTCATGAAAGGATCAGTATGATGAAGACGGTTTCAACCATGACAGCAGCCGCAGTGTTACTGGCATTCTCGAGTGTGTTTGCTCAAAGTGAAGCTCCGGCACCGGTTGCTCCGGCTCCGTTGTCTGCGACCACTCCTGCTCCGGCCCCTGCTCCCGTTCCTGTTGTGGAAGGTGAAAGGAAGGGTGAGAAACAGGAGATTAGGGACGAACAGGAGGGGAAGGGCCGAGGGAAGGGAAAACATAAAGGAAAGGGCCGCGAGAAGGGCGGAGACAAAATGCGTGGATTAGATCGGGCGGATGAAGTGGCCGGCGAACATGGCAAGCAAGGGCGTGACAATGCCCGTAGCCGTGGAAAGCGTGGAAAGGACTAAGCAAGGTTTCTTACAGGGGTTTTTCAAAAGCGGTCGGTCTATGAAGACCGACCGCTTTTTCATGCCGCAAGTAGGATCAGAGAGTAGAGACCCAACTGTTCGTTAGACAGCTGGAAGGGATAAGAGCTTCTTCATCTCGCAGTGGGCCATCACGACTTCAGGAGCGCGCTGAAGGGCTTCGTAGTAGCTACGCTCAAAGCCGTCGCCCAATTCAGAGGGACGGATCAGAACCCGCACTTCAGCCAGAAGGACTGCCACATCGTCCACGGTCAGGCTTCTCTCCTCGTCCAGCAATTCATCGATTCGGACGACCAGATTGGATAGGGGATGGAGCCAGGTAAACCACGGATCGTTCATCACCAGTTGCAGCAATTGTCCCGTTGAATCGATACGTCCATAAATCCGCTCAAAGGTCACCTGCTCGGCTACGATCAGGGCTTTATGCAATCCCAACAGCCCATGCCGCACATCGGTGAGCGTTCGGTGGAGGGGGCTGGTTTCCCGGACACGCAGTTGTTTAGATGATGTCGACATGGAGTAATTCTAGCAGGTGATTTCAAAAATGGAGGCCAGGAAATAGCGGCGCATCATTATTTATTTTCGCCACAGTACCTTATCGGTTGCGATAGGCCAGGGCTGTAATGAAAAGACGCTGACGGGACGCTGGCATGAAAAAGTTTTGCAAACTCGTTGACTTGGAAGCGGATGTCTCTGTCTCAATCGATAGAGGCGTAGGACTGTCGAAGAGGAGTAAGGGGGTATGGCGTGCGTGTTGATGAAGGTGGTATCGGGCTGGTCCGTAACCTTCAACACAAAACTGCCGTGCCGTTCCACGGAATTCTGCATCATCGTATGTGTGTGTGACGATACCAAAGACACGGAGATCCGTTCCTGCTTATGACCCGATCAGGAACGCAGGCG
>JABMDE010000221.1 GCA_015904055.1 Nitrospira sp.
CGAAGCGGCGAGCAGCCATACCGTGACCGTGCAAGTGACGGACAGCGGGGGCCAGACCTACACCGAGACCTTTAGCATCGCGCTGACGAACGTGAACGAGGCTGAGGAGATGCCAGACTTTCAAGATGTATCTGGCTCTATTGAGTCGAGTCAGCCGGTGGCCACCGATGGCGATAGGCCGACTCGATCTTCTTCGATGGATGAATTGAGTGAAAAGGACGACGGGATTATATTCCCGGAAGACACTCGAAAAATGGTGGAGATTCGAACCGAGGGCCCGCCAACAGTTCAGCCAATGAGTCCTGAAACGACCGGCTTGAAATTTGTTCATGAAGAGTTCCATTCAAAACCGGCCCCGCCTGGAGATGAGACAGCGTTGGCATCTGCTCCCATTGAGGGAAGCGAGAATGAGGGAAGGGACAAGGCTGAAGGCCATAGAGATTCTGTGGCGCTTGTTTCAGAGCCTCTCGATGCACAGCAGTCAGAGCGCGTCAATGAAAGCGCCGTCGGCGTAGCAATGACAATTGGTCTGACAGGTCTTCTTCTGCAGGGAAGTGGTGGGGCAAAAGAAAAACTGGTCGCGGCCACCAGGAGATCCCGCGTGTATCCTGAAGGAGATTTGACGGATATAGAGTCTCAACAGTCGAGCAACGATGATGACAGTTCGCCTCCGCATGAGCCCGGGCAGGAGGCCCCTACCTCACACACACCGACTTCAACCTGAATCCGCAGTCGGTATGCGTTGTCAAACAGGCCGTATGATCCTCCGGGGTGAAGCGCTCGGAACCCCATCTTCTTTCTCGCGCATCAAACAATCTTCCGGTTTCTCTGCCGATGTTTGCGCCACTTTCTGTTAGCATAACGAGAGTGCTGTAAACGGATCTATTGGAACGGTCTCTTCTCTGTAGGGATCGTTCACATAGTTCCCTTGTCTACAAACACAGGGTAAGCTGGGCCTATGTCACTGAATATTCCGCCCGGGGTCTTTCTGTGGGCGCGACGCCTTGTCGTGCTGTGTGTGGCTATGTTCGGGGTGAGTGTGGTCTTGCTGGGGGGATACGGTCTCTATCTTTCGAATAGTTTGGCGTTGCCAAAAAACGGCGATCATCCTCCCCTGTTGATCTACGGCGCGCCATTTCTTCTGGAGCCAGGACTTTCAGTGGAGCGGTCGGGATTGCTCGATCGGCTGCAACGGCTGGAATATCGTCAGGTTCATACGCAGCCCAAGACTCCCGGTGAATATACCCGCACGGACGAAGCCATCGATCTGTTTTTACATGCTCAAGAAGGGAATCGTCTTCCGGCCAGACGTGTTCGCTTGAGATTGGCAGACGGCGTGGTGAGCGAGATGCTCTCGCTGCCGGACGAACAACCGGCCCCGTTCGTTGCGCTCGAACCGGCGGTCATCAGCGGCATGCGTGCCGGCTCCAAACAAGTCAGGGATTGGATTCCGCTGAGCCGCATCCCGCCGCTGCTGGTGCAGACGCTGTTGGCCGTCGAAGACCGCCGCTTCTTTTCCCACTATGGGATCGATCCTATCGCCGTCGGCCGGGCGTTGTGGACCAATATGGTCCGTGGTGCCGTTGTGCAGGGAGGGAGCACATTGACCCAACAGCTGGCGAAGAACCTCTACTATTCGCCGCAGCGAACCATGCGGCGCAAGTTGCAAGAGTTTACGGCGGCCGTTGTCCTGGAGTTTAAGTATCGGAAAGAAGACATTCTCGAAAGTTATCTGAATGAAATCTATCTGGGCCAGGCCGGGTCCGTGTCCATCTATGGCGTCGGGGAGGCTGCCCATCGGTATTTCGGCAAAGGCCTCGATGAATTGTCGGTCGATGAGGTGGCGCTGATTGTCGGGTTGATCAAGGGGCCCAATACCTATTCGCCGGTGAAACATCTCGAGCATGCGACAGAGCGCAGGAATATCGTACTCCGTCGTCTCCGGGACCAAGGATTGGTGACGGAGCAGGATTGGACAAAGGCGGTCAACCGTCCGGTGCGGGTCGCGCTGACCAGAGATGCGCTGAGTGATGCGCCCCATTTCGTCGACTATCTACTGCGGGAAGTCGAGGAAGGGACCGGCATGGGCATCCCGGAGGGGGCCAGGATCTTTTCGACGCTCGATCCGTGGATTCAGCAGCTTGCCATGCAGGCATTGCAGCGAGGATTGGCCAACTTGGAAACAGCCTATCCGTCGCTGAAAGGAGGTGAGTCGCCGATTCAGGGCGCGGTTGTTGTGCTGGAGGCAGAGACCGGACACATTCTCGCGATGGTCGGTGGCCGGGACTACCGTGTGAGCCAATTCAACCGGGCCGCACAGGCGCATCGGTCGGCCGGGTCGCTCTTCAAGCCGTTTGTGTATCTGGCTGCATTTGAGGCGGCACGGGATCAAGGAGAGGCCGGGTTGACTCCCGCTACCTTGATCGAGGATGAGCCGGTCACCTTGGAGTCCGGAACCGGCCCCTGGTCGCCGCAGAATTACGATCGACAGTATCGCGGCCCAGTCACGGTACGAACTGCGCTTGAGCAATCGTTGAATGTCCCCGCCGTGCGAGTGGCACACCGGACTGGTATCAGACCCTTTCTCGGTATGCTGCAGGCATTTGGGATTACGACACCGCTGCCCAGTAACCTCTCTGTCGCATTGGGCAGTTCTGCTGTTTCGTTGCTCGACATTACATCGGCCTACGGGGGATTGGCCAATGGCGGTATTGCGGTGCGTCCGATCGCGATCTCCAATATGGCTCGCGAGACCGGGGAGACGGTCTGGAGCCCGCTCATTGATCGGCGCCAGGCTGTCTCTCCGCAAGGCGCCTATCTCGTGACGTCACTGTTGAAAGGGGTGGTCGATCAGGGAACCGGCGCCAAGGCCAGAGTGCTTGGTGTGCAAGGTCCGGTTGCGGGAAAAACCGGCTCAACAGACGGGTATCGTGATGCGTGGTTTGTCGGCTATACGACAGATCTTGTGATCGGGGTGTGGGTGGGATTCGACGATGAGCGGCCGATCAAACTGACTGGCGCGCAAGCGGCGCTTCCGATTTGGAGTGAGTTGGCAGCCCGGCTTATTCGGCCAGACCAGCCGGACTTTGAAATGCCCGAGGGAATGGTCGAGCGTCGGATCGACCCTAAAACCGGCCAGCTGGCCACGTCTCAATGTCCGGAGAAAATACTCGAGGTCTTCATTGCCGGCACAGAACCGACGGTCTATTGCGAAGTTCATGGGGGAGGAATGTGGGAACGGCTCAAGCAGACATTCGGATTCTCCTGATCCGATAGATACGGCGGGAGCCTACGTGACCTGGCCTCGCCGATTCTCAACAACTACTAGTAGTCCACCTCGTCTTGCGGTATTCTGGTTCTGGCCAGTCTCAACGAGGAGTCCCTATGAAAAAAACAGGATATATGGATGAGGGGAATATCACGCTGCTCGCCAAAGGGGTTGAGCTGAAGGGTGAGATCAAGGTCGAAGGCACAGTGCGGATCGATGGCAGGCTGGAAGGCGATGTGCAGACCAAGGGTGAAGTCATTGTCGGTGAAGATGGAGTCGTCAAGGGAACGATTTCAGCCGGATCGCTTATCAGCAGTGGCCGTATCAAGGCGACAGTGACGGCGACGGAACGGGTGCAGTTGTTAAAAACGGCGACATTGATCGGCGAAGTGCATTGTCCGGTCATGGTGATGGAGGAGGGGTCCAAGTTTCAGGGGCTCAGCGATATGGGTGCGACGGCCTGGCCGGAAGAGGCACCCCGATTGCCCGGCAACATCCGTGACGGGAGTCAGCATCGCGGAAGATCTATGGCCTTGATCGCAAAAGAGCCCGACCTCTAGCCTGTATGGGTCATGACCCTTCGACTGTTTCGTCCGTTCTACAAGCCAATCCGCAGCTGATACCTGCCCCGTTCTTCGTCGCTCGTACCTCGGATAGCCCGCTGTTCTGACTCAGCGAGGTCTTCGACTTCGCCGAGAAGTGAGCGAGCGTAGGGCGATAGGAGTCTGTCCATCATCTTTGATTGCGCAATACGCGTGTAAGGACCGATGACCCAACAGCAACTGTTCTCCATCATGTTTTTTGCCCTTCTGGCGCTGCTGCTCTACCAGATGGGGCTCATGCTTCAGCCATTTGTGTTTTCAGTTCTGTTGGCCGGACTCTTGGCCCATTGGGCATTCCCTCTCCATCGTCGGCTGTCCAAGTTGTTCAATGACAATGAGACAGTGTCCGCCATGGTGCTGACCCTCGGGGCGTTGGGCATGGTGGTCGTGCCGCTGGCTGTGATGGGGGTGATGCTGGTGCGTGAGGCCGGGGCGGTGGAGCAAGCGATCCGGTCGTGGATCGCTGCCGGAGGACTTGACCGGCTGCCGGATCAATTGGCGGCGATCCCGCTCATTGGAGAGTGGTTGCGGACTGCTGCTGCCGAGATTGATACACAGAAATTTTCAATGGAGCAGTCGGTGCTGGCCGGTGCGAAAGGGCTCAGCCAGTTTCTCGTCGGCCAGATGGGGGATCTGCTGAAGAATGCCGCTATTCTGGTGACGGATTTCTTCATTATGTTGCTGGTGCTATTTTCCCTATTCAAGGATGGCTCGAAATGGTTTGCCGCTTTCTACGAGCTGATTCCGATGGATGAGTCGCATAAGCAGAAGATTGTGACCAGGCTGGATCAAACGATTCGTGCGGTGGTCAAGGGGATGTTGGTGACCGCGATCGTCCAGGGTGTGTTGGCCGGGCTCGCCTATCTCGCGCTCGATGTTCCCTTTCCTGTGGTGCTCACGGCATTGACCGTCATCCTGGCGCCGATTCCGTTCGG
>JABMDE010000222.1 GCA_015904055.1 Nitrospira sp.
CAAGTACCTCGTACTGCGCCACCTCCATCCGCGGAACCATCCAACCCTGGCGCCCGGCGATGACACGCCCGCTCATCATGACGCGCGTTCCGATGGCCAGCACCTTTTCCAAGTAGGGCTGATTGAAAAACACGGCCTGCATGCGCCCCGTCTGATCCTCCACCCCCACATCCAGCACACTCAATCGTCGATTTCTCGTTCGCTTGGCCTCGCACTTTCCGACAGTTCCACAAATAGAAGTCGTCATGCCGGGGACAAGCTCGCCGAGCGGTGTCATCACCGACCGATCTTCGTACCGCCAGGGCAGGGTCCAGAGCGCATCTTCCACCGTGTCGATCTTCCACCGCTGCAACAGGCTGATGCGCTTGGGCCCCACGCCCTTCGCAAAACGGATCGGAAGATTCCAAAGGCCTCCCCGCTTCGCCCCGTCTGAACGAGACTCCGGCACGACTCGCGGGCTGTCCGGTTCCGGTGATTCCGGCAACTCCCGCGCAACATTGCGGAGCGCATTCACGATCACCACAGCGGCTTGTAATCTACGGCGTTGCTCATGAGGTGGAAGCACTCGCTGAAAATCGACGAACAGGTCCCGCAAGGATACTAACCGCGCCTCGACAGTTTTTGGATACACACAGTTGGCCAAGACGGACAACACCTGCTCCGCGACGAAGGAGCCAAGATTCTTCACGGCGCCCAGGTGCGCACATTCATCTCGAGTCGCAAATTCAATGGGACGCGCAACGCGGTCCAACCAGTCTTGAAACGCGCTTGAGGAAGCCGACTTGGAGGGAGTCTGCATACCGGGCGAATCGTAGCACAGCATACTCTACGGCTCAACGACGGCAGAGCAGGCAGTGTGCACGCCGGTTTCCCCGGAATACTTTGTCGGTTCTGCCTAGGGTGCTACACTCATGCTCGAAACAACATGTATCGCCGAAACATTACGCATATCCTGATACCCATGGCCCTGGCGCTGGCGCTGGCCGTTGGATACCACCTGTTTCTCAAAACACCCGCTGCCACCCAGTTTGCCTCCACAGCTTCGGCCGTCGGCGATACAATCGAACCAGTTGCGCCGCCGCCACCGCCAGCCGCAATCCCCCGTGAAGCACACACCGCGCAGGTCCGTATTCTCGATCATCCTGCCATACCAGGCTCTCCTCATGAGACACTGTTGACAGCCATCCGCGATGAAATTGAAAAGCGCAATTTGCCGCTCGCAGAAACCAAACTCATGGCCCTTTCCCAAAGCGTGATCTCGGACGCCACAACCAAACCATTTGTGGCGGTGCTCTGGAACAACCTCGGGCTCGAACAAGAAACACTCCACGGCACACAGCTCTCAGTGAAGGCATTCAAGAAAGCGGCTGCGCTGGATAGCTCGAACCCGGTCATCCTCCTGAATCTGGCCCATGCTTACTGGGAACAACGGGATCCTGCCCTGAATCGGGACCTTCTGGAACAATTGATTCGGCTCGCCCCGGAAGAGCCGTTTCCGCACCTGGCGATGGCCGAGCTGCTGCATGAGCAGAATCAATCGTCGGAAGCCGTGAAACACCTGGCCCAGGCTGCAGATCGTGTGCCACGCGATCCCGCGCTACGATCGTATCTGGCCGCCGTCACTGCCAAGGTTCAGCATATGGAATCCGTCGAATCTCGCATGACGGCAAAAGCGAGCGAACATTTCATGGTGAAATTCGACGGGGCCGAGGATCACGGCACTTGGACCACCGTGCTGGAGATACTTGAGGACGCCTATCGAGAGATCGGGCAGAAGTTCGGACACTTCCCGTCAAAACCCATCGTGGTCGTGCTCCACACGAGAGATTCGTTTCAAGGCGCGACCGGAAGCCCGGCATGGGCGGATGGTCTGTTCGACCCGACATTGGGGCGCATCCAACTGCCTACCCAAGGAGCGACGACGGACACGAAATGGTTGACCTCGGTGTTGCGCCACGAATATGTCCATGCCCTGCTGCACGAC
>JABMDE010000223.1 GCA_015904055.1 Nitrospira sp.
GGTATCATCGCCGAAAACTTGCTTGAAGAGTTTCCGGTAGCCTTGCATTTTCATTATCTTCGCATTCATCACATCGTAGTTCGCAAAGCCATGCTCGATCGGATTGGTAAACGGACCAACCGATTGGGCTTCCAGTGTCGGGGCCCTGCCGTCCCAAAATTGAACGCTGCTGAACACCCTGTTGAAAGATGCCGGTGCACTGCGACCGCCCTTCTGGCCTCGGATACCAGTAGAGACCGGCTTGCCATCCGTGAATGCGAATTTCGCCACATGACAATTCGCACAGGCAATGGTGTTGTCTTGCGACAATCGCTTGTCGAAGAACAGCAACCGGCCTAACTCGACCTTCTCCTTCGTCAAGGGATTGTCGGCTGAAATCACAACGGCAGACTCTTCAAGGCCGAAAGGGATCTTGAGTTTATACTCTTCCCCTCGCGCCGCGCCGACCGAAAGCAGCGGCAACGCCACCGCGATGCCCAGCCCCATCATCGCAATCTGTCCCAGCCTCCCAAACCTCCCGTGTCGTCTCATTGCAGGCTCCTTTCTACCTACCAGTGGATGTGATTTCTTGACCGCCGCTTTGCACTCACCACTTCGTCTTGCTTTATTCACTGTTTTCGACAATACCCCACAGCATTCAGTGTTGAAGCCCATTACTCACATGGACGCCGATCCATCCATGCTTGTCATATCATGACTCGCGTTGCCGACTCAATCGACTGACCATCACAAAATGATAATGGTAGCTACATTCAGGGCAGATTGAGAGGAGGGCCAAGGTGCCCTCCTCAGGTCGGACTCCCGCCAAATCCTCAGCGACTCATCAGCTTAGTGTACGGGTACACAGTGCCTTCAGACCCGGCACTCTCAACCACATCCACCCGCCCCCTCTCCCCCTGGGCTTTCATGCTGTCCGATTGCGCAACGGTTTCCCGGAGATCTCCGATAACATCCACCCGGCTGACATCGGCAAAACTCTCGGACACGCTTATCACTCCGGTGACAGCCATCACGGCCACACATGAAACTGCCAACATGCTCTTCCCTCTCATAACATCCTCCTTATGGTTTGCTATGCGCTGCAGATGATTCCGCGCGCTCGAATGCAAAGGTAGCCGCGCCTTGATAATTAGTCCAATTGATAGTATATGACTATCCGATAAGCACAACTTATCAATCAGGCTGGAGGACATGACTCTCACAGAACTGCAGTACATCGTCGCGGTGGCTCAGGAGCGTCACTTCGGCCGTGCGGCCGAGCGCGTCTTTGTCACACAACCGGCCCTGAGTCTTGCAATCAAGAAGCTGGAGGAAGAGTTAGGCTCAACGATTTTCGATCGGCGCCAAAATCGGATCGAACTCACGACGATCGGGGAGCAGATCGTCCATCAGGCTCAGCGCGTGCTGGAAGAAGCGGAACAAATCAAAATCATCGCAGCGCAAGGCAAAGACCATCTGAACGGCCCCCTGCGGCTCGGTGTCATCGCGACCGTTGGGCCTTACATTCTGCCGGATTTGGTTCCGCTGTTAAGCACCCGCGCGCCCAAAATGCCGCTGGAGCTGGAGGAAAATCTGACGCTCAATCTGACGGGCATGCTGAAGAACGGAAAACTAGACGTGATCATGATCGCGCTGCCCTTCGACGAGCAGGCAATCGTTACTCAGGCTTTGTACGACGAACCGTTCAAAGTGTTGGTTCCGACCGGACATCCCTGGGAAAAAAAGAAACTGATCGACTCTCGCCTGCTAAGCTCCGAAAAGGTACTTCTGCCTCACGCCGGCCACTGTTTTCGGCAACAAGTCTTAGACGCGTGTCCAGAACTCAGTCGGTCAGATGCTGAAGGCTGGCAGGGCAATTCTCTAGAGACAATCCGACAGATGGTGGCTTCGGGATTAGGCATCACCGTGTTACCATCCAGCGCCCTCACACCCAAATACAACAGCACACGGCTGGTCGCCATCAGCCTGGCGAAACCGGTGCCCGGCCGTCGAATCGGACTCGCCTGGCGGCGCGGCTTCACACGCCCACGCGTCATCGACATCATCCGGGACGCAGTCCATGCGCTGAACATCCCAGGCCTCATGATGGTGGAAAAGTGAACCACTTCAAACCTTGTTGACACCTCTCGCTTTTGCTAGGATGCGCCCGCCGAAGAAGCTGTGGAGCCATACATGAAGATTGCCACGTTCAACGTCAATTCTCTGCGCAAACGTCTGCCCATTGTGTTGGAATGGCTCGACCGCCAGAAACCGGACATCCTCTGTCTCCAGGAGACAAAAGTGCAGGACAGCGAATTCCCCCTATTGGCCTTAACCCCGTCCGGATACGAAATCACCTATCGTGGAATGAAATCATACAACGGGGTGGCGATTCTCAGTCGAAAAAAACCTGACGCGGTGCTCTATGGATTCGATGATGGAGGAGATCCGGAGGATGCGCGATTGCTCCGGGTCGTCATCGACGGCATTTCCATCGTGAATACCTATGTGCCACAGGGATTTGAAATCGACTCGCCGAAATACGCCTACAAACTGGGGTGGTATGAACGGCTGCGGAAGTATTTCGAGCAACACCTCTCCCCGGAAGCCCCGGCGATTTGGTGCGGAGATATGAATGTGGCGCCGAGGCCGATGGACGTGCATAGTCCGGACAAACATTTAAACCACGTCTGCTATCACGTGGAGGCCCGCAAGGCCTACGAGAAGACTCTGGCGTGGGGATTCCAAGACGTGTTTGTGAAACTCTATCCGGCCAGGCAACAATATACGTTCTGGGATTATCGGGCACCGAGTTCACTGGACGCGAATAAAGGCTGGCGTATCGACCACATTCTATCGACCAAATCACTGGCAGATCGATGCGTGCGGGCTGACGTGGACGTCGAGCCGCGGCGAGCGAAAGACCCTTCGGACCATACGTTTCTCTGGGCAGAGTTTTCGGTCT
>JABMDE010000224.1 GCA_015904055.1 Nitrospira sp.
CCATGGAGTTTGTTCGAGCGGGATGACATTGAGCCCTGCGCTGACGTTGACTTCGTCACCGAATTGATAGCCGTCGCTGTTCTTGAAGGTGTGCCGGTAACTGGCAAATACGAACTGATTCACCCGATGGGGAATCAGTTCATACGTTTGATAGATCATGGGGACCACACCAAAGTTTCCCCGGCCGATTTGCAGTGTCGATTCAGCCAGGGTCGTACCCTGTGAAACCCGGCCATAGCTGCCGGTCGGAAGATCGGCCCCCACCCCCAGCACCAACATGCTCCGCAAAGTGGGCAGCACGTTGTATTTCAGCAATGCCCGAATATCACCGAGCCCCCGCTCGCTGTAGGGCACAGGCGTCAGGCCTCCGATCTGGGCATCGGACTCCACATGTTTGTATGGGATAGCAACTTGCAGTCCAAGGCGCTCTGTCAGGCCATAGTTCAGGTCCACTGTTGCTGTGCGGGTAGTCGTCGTGATCCGGTCTACATTCAAACTGGCCAGAGTCAGCATCCTGGCGCCTTGATTGGCAAACGGAATGCTCCCACCCTGTCCAGCCGGCGCCTCCATCGGCGTATAATTGTAAATAAGGTTCACGGTCAGCAGTCCCTGCATCGGCACCTGCTGCTGAGACCCGATAACGACAAAACAGCTGACCGTGCCGCAAGACGCGTCCGCAGGGAATGGATCGGCGAACGCCGTCGCTACGGCGAATACACAAAGAAATATCCCCACGCGGGGTGGCAGTTTCTTAGCCATTGCAAAATGGTCTTTCTCGTCTTACGACGTGAGATCGCACACCCTGGCACGCACAGGCATTCCCGGGTTTGCAACTATATGAACGATTGACTGTTAGAGAGAGAGAACCGGAGGACCGCGGGCGAACAGGTCAGAAGAAAACAGAAGGACGGTGGGGTCGGCGAACACATCCCCTGATAGACCGACCAACTGTAGCACCGAGGTGAGATTGACGGACGAAGCTTCGACCTCTTGCCCCGCCGCACAAAGCCAGGCGCAGATTCCGCTGGCATGCGTGCCGGCATCATGATGGGTACCGTGGTGCTCGGCGTGGGTCACGCTCGGCACAGCCATGAGCCCGTTCATTAGAACGAGGCAGACCAGCAGTGCCCACACGAGACGGAATCGTTTCACACAAGACATCGTATCTGCGTATTCACGCTTTAATGCAGCGACGCCGCTTTCACCGGCTCTTGTTTCTGAATGCGCGCCACCGCATCGAGAATCTTCTGCTCGGTCAAGAGTCCGCCCTTGATGTAATCCTGGACGACGCCCTTCTCATCGATGAACACACTCACCGGCAATCCAAAGACGCCGAACTGATTCGCCACCTTGTTGTCCCGATCCATCAAAACCGGGAACGTATGGCCGTGTTGCTTGATGTGTTCCCGAACTTTTGCGTCATCTTCCAGTTCGTTGATTGCCAGCACGACAAACCCCTTCTCCCGAAGTTTCTCGTAAGTGGCTTGCATCGCCGGCATCTCCGTCGTGCAGGGCTTGCACCAGGTGGCCCAGAAGTTCACCAGGACGATTTTCCCTCGATACTGGCTGAGACTCTGCTGCTTGCCCTCTAGATCGATCAAACGAAAATCCTCAGGAGTGGAGCCGACCACCGGAACACGAGACCCCATGCTCCATGCGAGACCACCGCTGACGGTCACCGCAAAGATGGCCACAAGCACTGCCCCCGCCATTTGGCTGTAGTTTATCTTCCTGCTCATCGCTGCCTCCACATTCGTGGCTCAATACTCCTTATGAACCGGCCTGCGTCAACTGGAACGATCGGGTAAACCCAAAGATGTAGCTCGTCCCCTGCGCCAGGTTATTGTTTGAATCCCGCATGATCGGAAGCTGCGCATAAAAATAGACGGACGACATCTTCGTCAACGGTGAATCGATCAGCCCATCAAGACTTGCCTGAAATCCCGGCGAAAAAGCGAAATACGTCGAA
>JABMDE010000225.1 GCA_015904055.1 Nitrospira sp.
AAGGCTCAGGAGCCGTTCGTGTCGCGGGCGAGGTGGACGTTGCATCACGTCGCCTTGAGGCGGCTCGGTACCGAGCCCGATGGCCGGGATCATGTCGGTGCCGAGATCGACCGCCAGCACTTGCGGGATCGTGAGAGCCAAGGGGAGTCCTAACAGGCCATAGGCCAGATAGGGCACGACTTCCGGCACGTTGCTCACGAGCACGTAGGTGGAGAACTTCCGAATGTTCTCATACACCGTGCGGCCCTCCTCGATCGCATTCACGATCGTCGCGAAGTTATCGTCGAGCAGAATGATGTCGGCAATTTCCTTGGCGACATCCGTTCCGGCGATGCCCATCGCTACACCGATGTCCGCCTGCTTCAGCGCTGGCGCATCGTTCACCCCGTCGCCGGTCACGGCGACGACCTCACCCATTTGTTTGAGCGTGGAGACCACCCGCATCTTGTGGCGCGGAGCCATGCGGGAAAAGACCGGGTCCGGCTCACCCTGATGAGACGGTGTCAGGAGTTGCCGCAGGCGCTCATCGCTCATCTGGTCCAGCTGCGATCCCTCGATCACTGGGGTGAATTCAGCCGGTTGCAGTGCGACCTGAGCCGGCACGAGGCCGATCTTTCGCGCAATCGCCAGCGCTGTGAGCGGATGATCACCGGTGATCATGACGACGCGCACAGCGGCTTGCCGGCATTTGGCAATTGCCTCAGGCACTTCCTGGTGAGGTGGGTCCATCATGGCTACAAGTCCGAGGAACGTCAGGTCCGCTTCAACCGTCTCTACTTCGATGTGTTCGGGTTCGTGGGCTATGTCACGCATAGCCACGGCAAGCACACGGTAGGCCTGCTCGGCAAACGACCGGCTTTGACTCAAGACCTGTGCGCGCACTTCGGGAGTCATCGGCACGGTGATTCCATGGCTGAGGGTACTGGTACAGAGGGCCACGACCGATTCGGGAGCGCCTTTGGTGAATGTGACCAGCCGTCCTTCCACCCAGTGCAGAGTGCTCATCCGTTTCCGATCGGCGTCGAAGGCGAGTTCTCCCATGCGGCGCAAGGGTGGACGATGGGCGAGGCCGTGCTCGATGGCG
Organism: Nitrospira sp.; assembly: GCA_015904055.1. The sequence continues at coordinate 1,085 of JABMDE010000225.1, forward strand.
AACTCAAGAATCGCCACCTCGGTCGGATCGCCGGTCACGGCGAAACGACCGTCGGAATGCCTGACACGCTTTGCATTGTGGCAATGGAGCAGCGCGTCGAAGAAGGATCGCCACGGCTCGGTCTCCACCGTGCTGACCAAACGGCCTCCGGCGAAGAAACAGCTCTCTCGTGACTCGATCACAAGCCCATCGGCATAGAAACGATCCACCTTCATGCGATTTTCTGTCAGGGTTCCGGTCTTGTCCGTGCAGATCACCGTCGTGCAGCCGAGGGTTTCGACCGACGGCAGGTGCTTGACCAATGCCCGGCGTGTCGCCATGCGCTGGCTGCTCATGGCGAGGGCCAGGGTGACCGTCGGGAGGAGTCCTTCGGGCACGTTGGCCACAATGATGCCGATTCCGAAAATCGCGCTGATCCAAAAGCCGAGCCCCGCCCCTAATCCGATCAAGAAGAATGCGGTTCCCATCGTCAGGGAAATGGCGGCGACGATGCGGGTGACCTTGATGATTTCCTTCTGCAGGGTGCTGGGGCCGGTTTCGATCGTCGAGGTGAGATCGGCGATTTTTCCGAACTCCGAGGCCATGCCAGTGGCGAAGACCAGGGCGCGGCCATGACCGGAGAGGATGGTCGTGCCGGCGAAGACGAGATTCGGGAGATCCAGCCAGTGTCCATCCTCCACGGATTCGGCGGTCCTCCGCTTCGGTTTCGATTCGCCGGTCAAGGCGGCGTTGTCCACTCTCATTCCCGCGGCTTCGATGAGGCGCGCATCGGCCGGTACCCGTTCTCCTTCTTCCAAGATGAGCACATCGCCGGGCACAATCTCGCTCCGATCAGTTTCGACGGATTGTCCGCCTCTCGTGACCCAGGCTTTGTCCGGTAATAGTCGGTGGAGAGCCTGGACGGCTCGTTCTGCTTTGTATTCCTGGAAGAAGGCAAACCCGGTGTTGATGATGATGACGCCAAGAATGGCCCAGCCTAGGGTCGCCATGCCCTCACCCGGCTTCATGTAGTCGGCAGCAAAGGAGAGACCAGCAGCGATCCATAGGAGAATGGCGAGGAAATGGGTGAACTGGCGGAGGAGTCCACTAAGGATCGAGTAGTGATCCGGCCCGGTGAGAATGTTTGGTCCGTACTGAGCCAGCCGCCGTTGTGCGTCGTCGGGCGAGAGGCCACTGCTCCCGGACTCCAGCCGTTTCAGTGCCTCCTCGATCGAAAGCCGGTTGATGTCGTGATACCGGAGGTCAGGCACGCGCGTCTCGTACGATAAGGATCGAGCACGGAGCATGCCGCAACAGACTTTCGGACACGCTGCCGAGCCGGAGCCCCTCACGCACTGATAGTCCCCGTGAACCGACAACAAGGAGATCGGCGTGGTTGTATGTGGCAATCCGTATGATGGCATCGACCACATGATTGAATTGCACTTCCGTTGTCACAGTGAAGCCTTCCTTGATGAAATCGTCCCGCATCTTGGCTACGAAATCGGTCGCCCGTTCAAGAATTGGCTTATTCAGTGCGTTGATTTGCTGCTCGGTAAGATGGCGGGCGGCCAGTTCAGTGATGGGAGTGATCGCAGAGCTGAAAATTATAATGTTTTCGGTTTCCGGAAGGATGCCGGAGCGGAGGAATTTGGCCGCCCGCTGGGAGTATTTCGACTCGTCTACGGACAAGAGGATTTGTCTGGCGGTCTTGATCGGCCGCTTGACGACGAGGACCGAGCAGGCCGCCAGTGAGGCCACCTGTCGCGCAATGCTGCCGAGGAGAAACCCCTTAATGTCGCTTAGGCCTCGCGTACCCAACACGATCAGATCCGACCGTTCTTGCGCCGCGCACCGCGCAATGGTGGAAGCAGGAGATCCGCGCAGCAACAGTGTGCGGACCGCCGTGCGCGGCCGCACCGCCGACTGACTCAATGCCACCTCCGTATGGCTGGCGGCACGGCGCAGGATATCTTCGCCGGATTTCTCCAGCGCTGCCTTCGCGCCCCGATAGGTTGCCACATGGGGTGCGCCGACAGACTTCAAATGCCGCGTGTCCGCCACATGCAGCAAGGTGACAGAGGAGAGGGCGTTTCGCCCGAGAGCGCCCACCGCTTCGATGGCCCATTGCGAGAATTCCGACCCGTCCACAGCACAAAGGATTTTCATGGCTACTTCTTCCTCTTCTCGTAGACTGCCCATTCGTTCCCGAGCGTTCAGGTATCCAATCTGCATTGGATATGCCTGTAGTGAAAGGTCCAAAGAGGGAAGAATCAGCCTGTTACCAGGGGTTGTAAGATAGCTTGATCGTAAAACCGAAGGGGAGACTGCGGTGTTTTGCAGCAGAGCGGAAAGTCCCACTGTGGTGAATGGCGTCAGTCGATAAGGCGAGGCCGGATGCTTCGTCGTTCGTATCTCGTGAAGCGTATATCGAACAAAGATAAAGTACCCTTTCCTTCTGTCCTGCGCTTTACGCTTCGCGAGAATTTGTTACGAAATCACAACTGTGAGGAGGAGATACATGCCGACGAAGAAAAAGGTGCGAGTCGTTAAGAAACAGGATTGTGTTTCGATGACTGTCAAAGACGTGATGGAAACGCAGGTGCAGTCCGTCCATATTCGTACCAAGGGTGACGTGATCGCATCGTTGATGATCGAAGGGTTTGGTGCGGTCCCGGTCATCAACAAGACGCGAACGCTCATTGGGATCGTGAGTGAGCACGACTTGCTGGGCGCGATCGACAATGGACAGAAGCTCGGCGCCCTGACGGCCGAGGAGGTCATGACGGGGAATCCATATTCCGTCCGTCCCGAAACCGATTTGGGAACGTTGGTGCACGTGCTGCGCGCGAGCGATCTCGTCCGTGTGCCGGTGGTCGATGCCAAAGACCGCCTGGTCGGTATCATCGCTCGGCGCGACGTGTTGAGAACCTATCTGTCTGTCGGCTCACCGAATAGAAAGTGAGGAAAGGCGATGCGACAAACCGAACTCTTTATGAAAGGCTGTGATCTGAAGATCTTTACCGTCGGACAGTTGATGCAGGATGCCATCATGCAATGCACCGCTCGCACCGACGCCGCAACGATCGCGCACCTAATGACCCATCGTAATTTCGGGAGTCTTCCGGTTGTGGAAGACGATGGCACGTTGGTCGGGATCGTCACGGAATATGATCTTTTGTAGGCGATGATCGACGGCCGTGATCTTCGGAAGATCCTGGCCACGGAAATCATGTCGATCCATCCTGTGGCAGTCACTGAAGACCAGACACTTGCCCAAGTAGCGGATCTGCTCCGGGACCGCTATGTCACCCGTGTTCCTGTTGTGCGCAACAAGAAGCTGGTGGGAGTCCTTGCCCGCTGCGACCTGCTGTTCGGCTATATGAAAGCCTGGCAGTACTGGTTGTAAGTACTTCGTGAAGCGTATCTCGTTGGGATAGAGCATATAGCTGATGGCGTAGAGTACGTGATTGGATCAGGTTATTATGGGAGTGCTTCGATTTGCGCTCCGGTCTCGCGCCATACACTCTTTCTTCGGACGAGTGATGAGATGTGAGTGGTGGACCGGAGTGGTCTTCCTTGCGGTAGGAGTGCTCCTTCCCATCGCCTCTCACGCGGAATCGCTACGCAAGCAGCATGGCCCATGTGCCGTCGTCCATCCGAGCGATGCGGCGGTGAAGTGGGACTGCCGGAAGCTGCGTCCGAAGGAATCCCTGGAAACATTGTTCGGTGAATATTGGATTGATGTGGCGCGGCTCAATCGAATTGACCGGCGCCATGCACACGCCGGTGTGTCCATCAAAGTCCCGAGACGGATTGATGATTTGGCGGAGTTCCAGCCGATGCCCGTATTCTATTCGCCGGCTGAATTGGAGAAGCAACTCATTCTGGTCGACTTGTCGGAGCAGTTTCTCGGCGCCTATGAATACGGCGCGCTCAGATTTTCCATGCCGATTGCCTCTGGGAATGGGTTGGGCTTCACACCGGCCGGTGAGTTTCGACTGACGGCCGCCCATCGCCACCATCGATCCAGCCTATTTACGGTCGAAGGAACCGATCGTCCGTATCCCATGAACTACGCACTGCGGTTCCATATCGATAGAGAAGGGGTGTCGTACTGGATTCACGGGCGCGACCTGCCGGGCCATCCCGCTTCGCACGGCTGCATCGGTCTCTATGATGAACCGATGCAAAAAGAACAGTACGGTTTTCCTAAAGACCCGGAACTGAACGACGCGAAGCGGCTGTTCGAGTGGGTTTTAGGCGGCTATGTGGAGGATGATAGGTTGATCCCGCTCTCACACGGCCTGAGAGTCCACATCATCGGCCAGGCGCCATGACGCCCAACCTGGGATTTGAAATTGTGGCCGAATGATGGAGCGACGCACAGAGTGCGAATTCTAAATGATGATTTCGCAGGGTTGAAGAAAGACCTTCAACGGGATTTCATGGTTGAGATGCCCTTGAACATGCTTCGCACGCATGGCTTTTAGAGCTGCAAGAATCTCTGGCAGAAAAATAGACTCGTAATCGAGCGCCACCATAAACAGCGTGTTGCTGGTGTTGCTATTGTGGCCGGTTGACGTGTCCGAACCAGACACGGTTCCGGTCACACCGGAGCCGCCCACACCTGAAATGACTGTATAGCCGTTGAGACCTCGTTCCTTAAATATTGTAATGATCTCTTCTTCAAACCTCTTCCCACAGACAATATGAAGCATCTTCATAATCGTCCTCTTCGGTGTGGTCAGGAACAATCCTTTGCTCAGGGTACCACAAGAGAGTCGACCGATATAGGAGGATAAATCGAAGGTCGCGATGGCCCTGCATCAAGTGGGTTTTCCAGCTCATCTGTCCAATTATGAACGAGTCGCTCCAACTGCTGTTCGTCTGAGTAGCCGTCTCGGAGACAATCCGTCACCGATGTTGTTGGACGGTGAGAGGTGAGGACAATGTAGCCCCTCAGAGGAGAGGCGGGGCAAGCCCAGTGGCGTGCTGTGCCCGTTTAGTTTTTCTTCCCTCTCCTTCATTCCGTAACTGTCTGTGCCATTTCTTCGAGTCGCATCGCTTGCCTCTCGGTAAAATGGAGTATACAACCATGCCGAAGAAGATCATGAATCAATCGGAAGACGGCTGGGCCGACAGGTAAGAACAGGCAAGGATGGCCTCACCACGAACGATCATCGGCATGTTGGTCGGGGGCGGACCGGCGCCCGGCATCAACAGCGTCATCAGCGCAGCCACGATCCGCGCCATTCTCGGCGGCTGCGAGGTCCTCGGCATTCTTGACGGGTTCAAATGGCTCATGGAGGGAAGCCGGGGGAATGTCCGGTCGCTTTCGACGGAGGATGTTAGCCGGCTTCACTTTTGCGGCGGGTCTTATATCGGCACGTCACGGGCCAACCCGACCAAGACGGTTGAACTTCTGGACCGCGTTCTATCTACCCTGGCACAGCTCGGGGTCACGCGCTTGATCACTATCGGCGGAGACGATACGGCCTTCTCGGCGTTCAAAGTAGAGGAGCGGTCGGCTGGCCGGATTCAGGTTGTCCATGTGCCGAAGACGATCGATAACGATCTTGATCTTCCCAACGGCATTCCGACATTCGGGTTTCAAACCGCGCGGCACGTCGGTGTCGGCATTGTGAAAAATCTGATGGTCGATGCTCAGACGACCGCTCGTTGGTATTTCGTCGTTACAATGGGGCGCAAAGCCGGCCACTTGGCGCTGGGGATCGGGAAGGCCGCCGGCGCGACGGTGACGATTATTCCGGAGGAATTCACGGAACGTCCTGTGAAACTGCGGCGTCTGGTTGATCTGTTGATCGGGGTCATCATCAAGCAGCTCGCCAGCGGCCAAGCCGATGGGGTTGCCGTGCTGGCGGAGGGTTTGATCGAGATTGTGGATTCTCAGGACCTTCGCGGGCTGGAACAGATCGAACGAGATGAGCATGGCCACATGCGCCTGTCGGAGGTCGATCTTGGCGATGTGCTCAGGAGGGAAGTCACGAAGGGGTTAAAGGAGTTGGGGCTTTCCGTTTCAATCGTCTCTAAAAATGTCGGCTACGAATTGCGCTGTGCGGACCCCATTCCGTACGATATCGAATACACCCGCGATCTCGGCTACTCTGCCTCCCAGTATGTACTCGATGGGGGTACGGCAGCGATGGTATCGATTCAGGACGGGCGCTTCACGCCGATTCCGTTCAAACACATGCTGGACCCGGTGACGGGGCGGGCGAAAGTCAGGATGGTGGATATCGGTTCCCAGTCCTACCAGACCGCCCGGCAATATATGATCCGGTTGACCGAGGAGGATTTCAATGATCCGGACAGACTTGGCCGTTGCGCCGTATTGGCCGGACTTTCCCCGGCGGCATTTCGCACGCGCTTTTCCGGCATTGGCTGAACCGGGGGTGGGTCAGCCGCAGGAGAAAGGATGATGGTATGAAAGTTTTAGCAGTGACGGATGGGTCGAAATATGGACGGTGGGCTGTTGAATGGACGGCACAGATACCGTTGACGGTTCAGCCTGTAGTCCGGGCGCTACACGTTGTGGATGTCGCAGGCGTGCGCACGCCTTTCATGATTCAACCCATGATTGTGGGAACAAGGCGGTATCTCCAAGACGAGATCAAACGGATGGAGGCGAACGCAAAGACGGTCAAAAAGCAGACGGAAACGGTACTGAAAGAGTCGGGCTTGAACGGAACAGTGATTGTAGATCGGGGCGGGGTGGCGACGTCGATCATGAAACACGCCAAGCGGGGTGTCAACCTGTTGGCAATCGGTTCGCGAGGGTTGGACACCTTGGATCGATTCATGCTCGGCAGTGTGTCGAACTATGCGATCCATCATGCGCCCTGCTCGGTGTTGGTGGTGAAGGAGACGCCTCGGCCTGTGCGTCGGATTCTCCTGGCCATCGACGGTTCACCGGCATCGGACAAAGCGGTTCGGTTTCTGCTTCGATACATCAATCCTGCTCCCGATGGTCCCGATCGTGAGCCGGTGATGGTAACCATTGCGCATGTGATGCCTGATCTGAAGTATCCGGGACTGCGTGAAGCGGGAACCATGCTGGTGCAGCGCTATGTGGACAGAGTGGCGAAAGCGGGTTTTCAGGTGAATGAGTCCATGAGGCTGGGAAAGACAGCCGACCAGATTCTTACAGCAGCGAAACAGGAGAAGGCCGATCTGATCGTCACGGGCGCCAAAGGTTTGGGGGCAATCGGCCGGGTATTGCTTGGCAGCGTCTCGACTCGTGTCGTGCAGCATGCCGCCTGTTCCGTGCTTGTGGTTCGATGATCGGACAGGGCGGGTTGCATGCGTCGAACGATGCGGTTTCTATTGTGGGACAGTCGATAAGGGGGTTGCCGCGAGTCATGAACCGGCAGTACACAGCATGAACGGATAGATGAGGAGAAAGGATCAGCCCAGGGTGTCACCGATTGTCGGGATAGAATGTATCGGACTTGACGCGTAGGATCTTTGCGCAATACACTACGCTCCGCCAGACCATTCCAACAGCATATGAGGATACCATGGCTTCAGCGGTAAAGATGAAACAAGACAGTCTTCCTGATCGCTTAGTGACCGGGCTCTCGAAAATCGGCTTGGCGATGAAAAGCCGAACCTGGAGGCGGCAAGGGCAAAAGGGCGTCGGCCCATTGCAGGTGCAAGTTCTGTCGTATCTCCGGTCCTGTCCCAATCAGGCGGCGACAGTCTCGACGATTGCGCGTGAACTGACGGTCAAGCTGCCTACCGCCTCCGAGGTAATCCGGACGCTTGCGGAGAAACGTCTTGTGCGTCGGCGTCAGCAGGAGGCCGATCACCGTATCGTCACGGTGCATCTCACGGCTCTGGGAGCGAAGGCCGGAAAGGTCTCGAGCGGATGGCCTGAGATTTTGTCTGCTGCGACAGAGCAACTGACGGTGGAAGAACAGGTCAGTCTGTTATCAGCGCTGGTGAAGCTTATTCGGGTGTTGCAGCTGAAGGGAGAGATCCCTGTCGCGCGTATGTGTGTCTCATGCCAGCATTTCAGTCCGAATGCCCATAAGAGCGGAGACAAGCGGCATCACTGTCAGTTTTTCGATGTGCCGTTTGGCGATCAGTCCCTCCTTCTCGATTGTCCGGAATATGTTGCGACTCCCATCAGAGTGGCAAAAAAAGCCTGATTCTCTCGGCGGCCTCTCCGAAGACCGTAGAAGGACAAGGGGTCGCCGTTTTTTCAGATGTTGATGGGCTTGGGCCATCGCTATCTGACGGGCGTGACTACCCTGTCCGTATACAGCGGGCGGTCCGCCTCGATCCTGGAAAATACGTCATCCAAAGCCAGCTGAAGCGCCGATTCGATAGGCTCACGGTCTGACGCTGTGAGCCAGCGGGCCACTGATCCCACCGTCGTGTGTTCGACGAGATAGGTTTTGATGAGCCGGTCCCCCTCGTGTATCTCCGCCTGCATTCGGATACGGTAGTGATAGCGCCCTTGCCGATCGGTCAGCGCCAATTTCGTGGTGATGTGGAGCGTGAGGTCGGCAGGGTTGGTGAAGACCGAACCGAATGTTTCCCGCCGCCGCGCGTACCGAATAATTGCCTGACTCAGATCCTGATGCGGCCAATCCAATAAGGTAATTCCGGGTCGATGGTCTGCGCCTTCGAGCGCAAGCGGCCCGATTGTCATCTGGAGCGATCTGGGGATTGTCGTTGACGCAGGACCGGTGGGAAGCGGATTCACATGGATGTGGTGTACGCATCCGGTCAATAGGATGAGCAGGAGGACGAGGATTCCGACAGGCATAGGCATGCTGGCGGCGTCAGGAGGTTGTCTTTGAACAGACGGATATCATGATGATCCCAACCTAAGGACTTGTCTGACTGGGGGATGGGGATACGATGGGCAAATCTTTGAGCGCTCGCGCAGCCTGTTCCCGGTATAGCTGTTCCGTCGGATTGGTATAGGTCTCAACCACTCGTTGATAGGTCGTACGGGCTTGGTCGGGTTGTTGATGGATGGCAAAGTACTGACCGAGCGAGATCCAGTTTTGCGCCGCCGTTTCCCTGGCCGTTTTCATCAGCGCGAACTCCCGTTGGGCATGCGACGTGCCCTGTAGTTGCGCGCGTTTCTTCACCGTTTCCGCCATCTCATCGGCCATGGCTTCAATCTGTTGGTTTTCATGTACGGCGGCCCCCACTCGTTTGGCTTTGAGATGGGAGTAGAACGCCTCCACATGATCTTTGATGATGTCCGCACGATGTTGATATGTATCACGTGCGCAGCCTGAGAAGGTTAAGGCGAAGCTGATGAGCGTGTACGCTGCAAGATTGTTCAGGAGACGGGAACGCATCGTCATGTCCTTCTCGCCAAGCACGGCGCATGGGGAGCAATTGGTACCAAGTCTAACATACTTGCCCTGGGCAACGGTAACAGGGCATGGCAGGGCACTGTCCTTGAATTGCTGTTGCGTGGAGGACGATGGTGCCACAAACGGAAGTGAGAAGAACAGATGATGGTGGAAGGTCCGCTCTGGATACTATGGATGTATTGTCGGATATGGGACAAGAAAAGCCCTTGAACCGGTTATGACGGCTGCGCTATCTTACAGCACTTTCAAACAAGCATAGGACCTTCTCATTTATTATCAGATTGATCCTGTATCGAACATACACAACGGGGAGGACAACATGAGCAAGAGTTTAAAAGGAACCAAGAGCCACGACAATCTGAAGCATGCCTTTGCCGGCGAATCGCAGGCCAACCGACGCTATCTCTACTTCGCGCGGCGCGCCGATATCGAAGGCTATCCTGATGTCGGCGGGCTGTTTCGAAACCGGCCACGCCTTCGGCCACTTGGATTTTCTGAAGGAAGTCGGTGACCCGGCGACCGGTGTTCCGATCGGCAATACCGAAACGAACCTCAAGTCTGCTATCGAGGGCGAAACCTACGAGTATACCCAAATGTATCCGGGCATGGCGAAGACCGCCCGCGAAGAGGGGTTCGCCGAGTTGGCTGAATGGTTTGAGACGCTGGCGAAAGCCGAGCGTTCGCATGCCAATCGGTTCCAGAAGGGGCTCGACGGTCTGAAGGGTTAGTCCGTTTCATTGATGTCGATACGAGGGTGGGCTGGGGTAACCTAGTCCACCCTTTTCTTTTTCGATCTTGTATTCAGGGGGAATCCCAAGGGACAATACGAGCTGTGAATGGCTTAAGTTTGCTGAACCCCATCGACGCGACACGCCTCCAGAAGGAGACGCAGCGGATTTATGAGGTGTGCGACGGCTGCCGCCGTTGTTTTAACCTCTGTCCGTCGTTCAATACGCTGCTCGACGGCATCGATTCGTACGAAGGCGACGTCGCCAAGTTGACGCAGGTCGATCACCACCGGATCGTCGATGAATGTTACTACTGCAAGCTCTGTTACAACCATTGCCCGTACACGCCCCCGCATCAGTATGCGTTGGATTTTCCGCGTCTGATGATCGCATGGAAAAAGCATCTGGCGGAGACCAGGGGCGTATCCTGGCGAGATCGATGGCTGATCAAAACGGACATGCTCGGTACGATCGGCAGTACGTTGGCTCCTCTGATCAATTGGCTCCTCAGCGTCCGTATCGTTCGTTTGATCGGGGAGGCTATTGCAGGGGTGCACCGGGATCGTCACGTCTTGAATTTTTCATCCGAGACCTTTGCCCGTTGGTGGAGCCGGCGTGGCGGGGCGCAGGTGGCAGAGGCCGGGGCGAGAAAAGTGGCGCTGTTCGGCAGTTGCCTCGTGAACTACCAAGCGTCCGATGTGGGGAAGGCCACCGTTCAGGTACTGGAGAAGAACGGGGTCTATGTGGTCATGCCGGAACAGCGCTGTTGCGGTATGACGTCATTCGACATCGGTGATACGAAGTCGATTCAGCAGGCTGCTGCGGCGAATGTCGCATCGTTTCTCCCGTGGGTTGAGAAAGGGTATGACATTGTGGTGCCGACAGCCAGCTGCAGTCTCATGTGGAAGCGCGAATACCCGGAGGTCGTCGGCGGGGAGGCAGTCAAGAAAGCCGCCGAACGGACTTTCGATGTATGTGAGTACCTGATGAAGTTGAAGCGTGACGGCGTGCTGGCGACAGATTTTCAGAACAACCCAGGCCGCGTCGCGTATCAGATTCCTTGTCATCTCAGAGATCAAAACATCGGCTTTAAGTCCAAAGAGTTGATGGAATGTGCCGGTGCGCAAGTCGATGTGATCGAAAAATGTTCGGGGCATGACGGCGCATGGTCTGCAAAAACGGAGTTCTTCTCGCTCTCGATGAAAATCGCAGGGAAGGCCGTGCGG
>JABMDE010000226.1 GCA_015904055.1 Nitrospira sp.
ATCCTGGCCGTTGGATGTCCACGTCACCACATAGCCCCCGTCTGCCAGCCCCGTTACCACACTCTGGGACTGGTTGCTGGCCGTGGTGCTGTTGACGCGCACTTCCCCTCCCACCATCAGTCCCTGCACATCGTACCGCTGGGCGTAGATGCCAGTGCCGGACCCATCCTGGCCGTTGGACATCCACGACACCACATAGCCCCCATCCACCAGCCCCGTCACCATACTCTGGGACTGGTTGCTGGCCGTGGTGCTGTTGACGCGGCGTTCACTCGTCACGGTGAGGCGTGCATCGCTGAACTGGAGCTGCTCGATCGTCGTGAGCTGGTCCGTCCCCTCATCCCCGTTGGTGGCCTGCCGATCTGTCACGGTCAGGATCCCGTCCTCCGTACTGAGCAGATACTCGTGGACGAGCCCGCCGTACCAGGCCGTATCCGACCCGGCCCCGCCATCAAGCTGATCGTCGCCGCCCCGCCCGGCTAAGAGATCGTCCTCGCTGGTGCCCTGCAGTTGATTATTTGCATTGGTCCCGATGATGTGTGCCATCGAATGTCTCCGTCAGATTGACGTCACATGAGAACCCGTCTGCGAGCCCTGGGTCGGCGCTGCCTTGATGAGCTGGAGCTTCCTGCCGAATGAGATCGCCCCGACCTCCCTCTTCGGAATGAATGACGTAATTCTGAAGCGTGAGTGAGCCCATTGCGCCATGTCTTCTGAGCTGGTCAGCAACACCGAACCGACACCTCTCGCCCTCCCCTGAGCGCTTATCGATGCTGAGAATCGTGCCCGACTACGCGCCCTCTCACACGATTCCATGAAGACGGTGAAACACGTCTGATGTGTTCCGGCCAAAACCGATGTTGGTTATCGGGACTAGGCAGAAGACACAGCGGTCATGCAGGGACAGGGTGAAGCAGTAATGGGGGTGGCCCTGTTCAATCGAACAGCAGGACACTCTATCAACACCGGCTGTTATGGAGACGATGGGGATATCATGGCCGCGCAACAGACGCGCTCATGAATACTGTGGACGAGGAGGATACTGAAGACACTGCAAGGCCGAATACAGGCAGGCAATTCTATGTCGCGCTATTCACCTATCCGGCACGTAAAGCCATATAGATTGACGTATTCACTTTTTGGCACCACCATCCCCATCACAACACGACGGAGACAGTTGGCCTGTTATCCTCGTGACCAATACCTTCGAGCGGAGTGCGCTGGTCACTCTCTTCTGGATTTGGCGCCGCATCGATGCGGCTGAGCGACCGCAAGTCACAGACAGCGGGCAGGGCTTCGGGTTTCAACCGGTTGAGGGGAAGTACCTGCATCACGTTTGCCATCTCAGCCGACACCTGGTTCTGTTCCATGTCGTCTGCGTTGAGCTGTCGTTCTTTCCTTCTGTCGGCGTAGGCCGCATGCAGTTGCTCGACCGCAGCGGAAACGGCCAACAGGCCTTTCGCCGCCGGGGACTGCGGAGCACACTCAATGACGGGCAAGAACTTTCTGACGGCCTGGCTCACGGCCGGATCGTCGGGGATTTCGCCGAGCATCATCAAATCACCGCCGACATAGTCCTGAAGAATCTTGCGAAGGTAGAGCACATTGACTTGGGAACGGCCTGACGTGCGATTGATGATGAGACCGGGGCGAAACGATCGCAAGGCAGCAGTTGCCACATCACGCCCCTCTGCGTCGGTGGCGCCCGCGACTTCCATGACCTCCTCCACGCTCGTGAAATCACGATTGGACAGCACCTCGGACAGAGGACTGCGCGCAAGGAAACAGGCCAACACGCGACGGATGGCTGCCAGCTTGATAAATCGATAGAGATCCAGCACCGATGTCGGCTCCGGCGTCGCCACGGTCAAATGGATGTCGGCCATCAGAAAGAAGTCGAGCGCGTGATAGTGGGTACCGGCCCCGATATCGAGAATCACCACATCGGCATCCAGATCCCGGAAATGTTTCATCAGCCGCTTCTTGCGGGCATAGGCCATATTGGCTGTGGCCAAAGTCTCCCCGGTACCGGCAATCAGACGGAGATTCGGATGAAACGCGACGGGAATTGCGACGTCCTCCAGCCGATTCACCCGTTTGTTCAGGAAATCCGTCAAGGTCACCGGCGGATTCAATTCGCCGAACATGATGTGCGCATCGGCCCCGCCCACATCCAGATCGGCCAGGATGACCTTGCGGCCGGCC
>JABMDE010000023.1:0-5749 GCA_015904055.1 Nitrospira sp.
GTTTGAAGTGATGCCCGGATGGCGGAACTGGCAGACGCGCCGGACTCAAAATCCGGTTCTCGCAAGAGAGTGGGAGTTCGACCCTCCCTCTGGGCACCAAATGAGGAGTAGCCAAGGCAGGGGCTATGAAGACCCTCTTGACAGGGTCGTGCGGTTGGCCTAACTTCTTGCCATATTTCATAGAGATGAATCTGTTTGTCGTCTTGTTATTGATGTCTTTGTCCCATGAGGTTGGTTATTTCAATCAGATCTTTGGCAGTACACCGTCGTTTCTTACCTATTATAAGGAGGCAGTCCATGCGTAAGGTGTTGGCACTGGGAGCCACGATTTGTTTGGTAGGCTCTGTGGGTGTTGCAACGGCACAAGAACGTCTGCAGCAGTCATCGGGAGGGTCGTCGCTTGGCGTCGGTACGGGTGTTGGCGATGTCTCCGGAAACGCAAACCGCGTTCAGGCATTTGATAGCAATACGTTTCTCGATCGGCTGTCTCAACCTGAGACGGTGATGGGCCGTGTCTTCGCACTCGATTTGCCTCAGCGTAAGCTGATGATCGAGTCGGGGGGCGCGGGTCGTATGCAAGACGAGGGTCAGGAAGGCAAGGCCGGGTACGGCGCCAGGACGATCATTCCCTTGAGTCTGTCCGATAGATCGAATATGCAGATCATTCGTGAGCTCAACGTCGGGGATGAAGTCACGGTGCAAGTGATCGAAGAAACCACCAAGGATCAGCCATACGGGGTTGGTCGAAAGATGGTGTTGGAAGTCTCTGTGACGAATGTCGTGGCGACGCGAAAAGGGTTTGGCGGGCTTGGCCAACGTCCTGATCCGCTCAATGACCGCGCCTTAGCCGTCACCGGTGAAGGGGTTACCGGAGGAGTTGCCGGCTCTGTGGTGCCGGGAAAAGTCGGGGGGGCTATCGATACGACGATCGGAGAATATAACGGCTCGGCCCCCTGCTGGAACTGTGAACCTCAACCGGGATGGGGCTATCAGCAGACACAGACTAAGTCTGACTATGGAACGGATCCGTCGAAGCCCAATCTTGTGAAGGGGCTGCAGTAGACTCTTTGCGGGTCCGCGTTCGAGTTGAGGGGGCAGCTCTAGCTGCCCCCTTTTCTTTGGTCCCAACGGCCATGAAGTCGAGGAGCCATTGTGAGTGACAATCACGAGCAGCCGACCGTTTCCGCATCGGATGCAGAGCTGGACCTTCGTGGAGTCATCTGCCCGTACAATTTCGTCAAGACGAAACTCAAGCTTGAAACAATGAGCGAGGGACAGGTGCTTTCCGTCTTATTAGATGACGGCGATCCGATCCGGAATGTTCCCCGCAGCGTCGAAAACGAAGGGCATACGGTGCTTGGGCAAGAACGGATCGATCAAGCCTATCGGGTGTTGATCCGCCGTGAGGATAGTGATTGAGTGGGTGTTGCCTTCGTGTCCCGTCCCGTCCGCACCAGTCTCTTTCTTTTTCCTGTCAGAATCAGCGTAATGTCCTGCACCAGAGGAAGATTCTTTAGGGCCTGTCGAACTTGAAGGACTGTACCCCGGATGGTCTGTTCGTTCGGTTTTGTAAGGTCGCAGGCGAGCATGATATGGCATCGTGGTGTGACGGCGCTGAGGAAGTCGAGTGCAAGCGTGAGCGACGTGTTGGTGCAGAAGGCAACGGCGGCAATTGTGCCGATTGGATAAGTGGAAAAACAGCGTCGCATTCCCGCTCGTGTCTCCGGTAGTTGTCCAAGAAACACAAAGCCATCGCAGGGGAGTCCTGCCGCAACGATGGCCGCCGTCAGAGCCGACGGACCAGGGATTGAGATCACCTGAATGCCGTGGGCGTAGGCCGATGCCACAAGGAGCGCGCCCGGGTCGGCGATGACCGGAGATCCGCAATCCGACACCAACGCGATGTGGGCGCCTCGGTGTAATCGATCGATCAGGACGGCCGCTTTTTCTTCGATGTTCGTGGGGCCGTAACTCGTCAGTGTTGTATCGATGCCGTGATGGGAGAGCAGCTGGCGGGTTTTCCCCGGATCTTCTGAGGCGATGAGGTCAGCGTCATGCAGGATCCGGATGGCGCGAAGTGTCAGGTCATCCATATTTCCAATAGGTACCGCGACTAGAAATAGGACACCGGGCTTCGGGGGCGGATCGTTGGATGGCATATCAGCGCAGGCTCTTTGTTGACTCCGTTCTTGCTGCATCGATATAATTTCCCGCTTATCTTGTCGGACACCGTGTATGCGCGGCATTAAACAAGGGTAGACCCGATGGCCTCGGTCTGTTTTATGATCACCATGGCGTTGTATTTCGTGGCCACGGTGTCGTTTCTCACCTATTTGCTGCGGCGTTCCGATGCGTTATCGAAGGTCTCATTGTGGGTGACAGCCGCAGGGTTTTTGTTTCATACGATTGCCTTGGCGGCCAGAATGACGACGGCATCCTCGCCGGCCACGCCTAGTTTCTACGAGGCGCTTTCATTTTTCTCATGGATGATGATTCTCGTGTTTCTGGTTGTCGAGTTTCGCCATCGGATTCATGTGCTCGGCTCTTTCATGGTTCCGCTGGCGCTGGTCTCGCTGGTCTCGGCGGCTGCGCTTCCCGAGACAGTACCCACGCTCAAGCCCGTATTCAAGACCCTCTGGGTCCATGTCACGCTCAGTATGCTGGGAACCGTGGGATTCACCGTCGCGTTCGTGGCCGGTGTGATGTACCTGATTCATTGACGGTGGTCGGGTTTGCCTGCGTGATTCTGACATTGGTGGGAGTCGTGCTCAAGAGCCACGGAGCCCTGTCGTAGCATGCATGTGATCGTGGTAGGCCTGAGCCATAAGACGGCGCCGGTTGAGGTTCGTGAGAAACTGGCCGTGCCTGAAAGCCGCTTGGGCGAGGCGCTAGGCCGGCTCTGCTCCTATCGTGGAGTGAAGGAAGGCGTGCTGCTGTCAACCTGCAATCGAGTCGAAGTCTATTCGGTCGTGGAGGACGTCGAGGAAGGCTACGCCCGCATCCAAGAATTTCTTGCCGATACGCATCTCTCGTTGTCATCCGAGCAACTGACGCCGCATCTATACTGGCATACCGGGGAGCGGGCGATCGCCCATCTGTTCAGAGTGGCGGCGAGCCTGGATTCGATGATCATCGGCGAGTCTCAGATCCTGGGGCAGCTCAAGAATGCGTTCGAAGTTGCTCTGGCACATAAGACGACCGGCGTGATCATGAACAAAGTCGTCAAGAAAGCCATTTCGGTGGCTAAACGGGTGCGGACCGAGACAAAAATTTCTGAGATGGCGGTCTCGGTCAGCTATGCGGCGGTCGAGCTGGCCAAGAAGATCTTCTCGAATCTCGATGAGAAAACCGTGTTGCTGGTCGGCGCCGGAGAAATGGCCAAACTGGCGGCGCGGCACTTGATCGCGCAGGGAGTCCACCAGGTGCGGATCACTACAAGGACGCCGCAGCATGCGATCGATCTGGCGGAGAAGTTCGGCGGGACGCCGGTTCCATTCGATCAGTTCAAGGACGAGATGGCGGCGGCGGACATCGTGCTGGTCTCTACCGGCGCCGCCCATTATCTGATCAGCGCAGAGGATGTGCAGCGGGCGGTGGATACGCGTGGGAATCGCCCCATGTTTTTGATCGATATCTCGGTCCCGCGGAACATCGATCCGGCCGTTCGGCACGTCGACAATGCCTTCTTGTTCGACATCGATGATCTGAAGCAACGGGTCGAGCAAAATCGCGCGGAGCGGTTGCAGGAAGCGGACAAGGCTGAGCGGATGGTTGTGGAGGAGGTCGGCGCGACGCTTGAGTGGATGAAAGCCCTAGAGGTGACTCCCACTATTGTAGCGCTCCGGAGCCGGGTCGATGCAATTAAACAGGCGGAAGTCGAAAAAGTGATGAGCCGCCTTGCGCATCTCTCCCAACAGGATAGAGAACTCGTCGAAGGGATGGCGTCCTCGATCGTGAATAAATTGATCCATCGCACGATGGTGACACTCAAGGCTGAAGTCAATTCATCGAATGGGCCGGCCTTTGTCGAAGCGGCCCGCCGATTTTTCCATCTGGACCAATCTTCGACACAAAGTGTAGAAGGGGAAGATCGTGAGATCCGGCCGCGATATCTTTCCTCTGATCCTGTTGAGTCAGAGCATGAGGAACCGGAGCCATCGATTCGCAAACGGGCAGGCTGATGCGTGATCGGCGTAAGAATGAGGAGGTTGTGCGCGTGTCTATACCCACGGGGCAACGCTCGAACCTGATTTTAGGAACGAGGGGCAGCAAACTGGCGCTGCAACAAAGCGAATGGTTTCAGTCACGCATTCATGCAGTCGCGCCCGATGTCCGTGTGACGCTCCAAAAGATTCAGACGTCCGGCGACAAAATCATCGATGTGCCGTTGGCTAAGATCGGTGGGAAAGGTCTCTTCGTCAAAGAAATCGAAGAAGCCTTGCTTGCCGGTGAGATCGATTTGGCCGTCCACAGTATGAAAGATGTCCCGGCGCAGTTGCCTGAAGGGCTGGACATTCTTTGCGTGCCTGCCCGTGAGGATGCGCGCGATGCGTTGATCAGCCGAGACGGGCGCTCATTCAAGGATCTTCCACAAGGGGCGACGATTGGCACGGCAAGTCTCCGCCGGCAGGCGCAGCTGCTGAATGCCAGGCCCGATCTCCGGATTGAGATGCTACGAGGAAATCTGGATACGAGGCTGAGAAAACTCAAGGAAGGGCAGTTTGACGCGATCGTATTGGCCGCCGCCGGGTTGCACCGGTTGGCCTGGGCGCAGGAGATTACCGAGTATCTTGACCCGGTCATCAGTTTGCCGGCCATTGGACAAGGCGCCTTGGGCATCGAGGGGCGCAGCAACGATCAGTTCGTGCGCTCAGTGTTAGAGCGCCTGAACGATCGCGCCACCGCGACGACTGTCATGGCGGAACGGGCTTTTCTGACTCGCTTGGAGGGCGGCTGCCAAGTGCCGATTGCCGCCTATGCCACGCTGGCCGATGGGCAGGTGATACTGGATGGGCTTGTGGCCGGTGTTGACGGCAAAACAATCATTCGTGACCGAATTCAAGGCAGCAGCCACGATGCTCATGCACTGGGCGTACAGCTGGCTGAACGGCTGCTGGCACGAGGCGGCGACAAGATTCTTCGTGATATTTACGGAACCGTGTGATGACAGCGCCACGCGTGAACGGCAAGGTCTATCTGGTCGGGGCCGGCCCCGGCGATCCCAAGCTGCTGACTCTTCGTGGGAAGGAATGTCTTGAGCGGGCGGATGTGGTTTTGTACGATTATCTCGCCAATCCCGCCATTCTGACCCATGTACCTGATCATGCGGAGCGATTGTATGTCGGGCGGCGCGGTAAAGGAAAATATCCGGCGCAAGACGAGATCAACCGGCTATTGATCGCGCGCGCGCAGGATGGCAAAACCGTCGTACGGCTCAAGGGCGGGGATCCCTTCGTATTTGGGCGTGGAGGAGAAGAGGCGGAAGTGTTGGCATCGGCCGGCATTGAGTTTGAGGTCGTCCCCGGTGTTACGGCTGCTGTTGCGGCGCCGGCCTATGCCGGTATTCCTGTGACGCATCGGACGCTGGCCTCCACGGTTACGTTTGTCACGGGGCATGAAGATCCCGACAAACCATCAACCGGGGTGGAGTGGCCGAGGCTTGCAACGAGCCATGGCACCTTGGTCTTTCTCATGGGCATGAAGAATTTGCCGGCGATTGTCGCCAATTTAACGGCTGAGGGACGGTCAA
>JABMDE010000023.1:5869-14013 GCA_015904055.1 Nitrospira sp.
GAGTCGTGCTCAAGAGCCACGGAGCCCTGTCGTAGCATGCATGTGATCGTGGTAGGACTGAGCCATAAGACGGCGCCGGTTGAGGTTCGTGAAAAACTGGCCGTGCCTGAAAGCCGCTTGGGCGAGGCGCTGGGCCGGCTCTGTTCCTATCGTGGTGTGAAGGAAGGCGTGCTGCTGTCAACCTGCAATCGAGTCGAAGTCTATTCGGTCGTGGAGGATGTCGAGGAGGGCTACGCCCGCATCCAGGAATTTCTTGCCGATACGCATTTGTCGTTGTCCTCCGAGCAACTGACGCCGCATCTGTACTGGCATACCGGGGATCGGGCGATCGCCCACCTGTTCAGAGTGGCGGCGAGCCTGGATTCGATGATCATCGGCGAGTCTCAGATCCTGGGGCAGCTCAAGAATGCGTTCGACGTTGCCTTGTCGCATAAGACGACCGGCGTCATCATGAACAAAGTCGTGAAGAAAGCCATTTCGGTGGCCAAACGGGTACGGACCGAGACGAAAATTTCCGAGATGGCGGTCTCGGTCAGCTATGCGGCGGTCGAGTTGGCCAAGAAGATCTTCTCGAACCTTGATGAGAAAACAGTATTGCTGGTCGGCGCCGGAGAAATGGCTAAACTGGCGGCGCGGCACTTGATTGCGCAGGGAGTCCACCAGGTACGTATCACGACGAGGACGCCGCAGCATGCGATCGATCTGGCGGAGAAGTTCGGCGGGACGCCGGTTCCGTTCGACCAATTCAAGGACGAGATGGCAGCCGCGGACATTGTGCTGGTCTCTACCGGCGCCGCCCACTATCTGATTGGTGCGGAGGATGTGCAGCGGGCGGTAGATACGCGCGGGAATCGCCCTATGTTTTTGATCGACATTTCCGTCCCGCGGAACATCGATCCGGCCGTTCGGCACGTCGACAATGCCTTCCTGTTTGATATCGACGATCTGAAGCAACGGGTTGAGCAAAATCGCGCGGAGCGGTTGCAGGAAGCGGAAAAGGCCGAACGAATGGTGGTGGAAGAGGTCGGCGCGATGCTTGAGTGGATGAAGGCGCTGGAGGTGACTCCCACCATTGTGGCTCTCCGGAGCCGGGTCGATGAAATCAAACAGACGGAAGTCGAAAAGGTGTTGGGCCGTCTTGGCCATCTTTCTCAACAGGACCGGGAACTGGTCGAAGGGATGGCGTCCTCGATCGTGAATAAATTGATCCATCGCACGATGGTGACACTCAAGGCCGAAGTGAACTCCTCGAACGGGCCTGCGTTCGTCGAAGCGGCCCGCCGATTTTTCCATCTCGACCAGTCCTCGACACACGATTCAGAAGGGGAAGACCGCGAGAACCGGCCGCGGTATCTCTCCTCTGATCCTGTTGAATCGGCACACGAGGAGCCGGAGCCGTCGGTTCACAAGCGGGCAGGCTGATGCGCAATCGGCGCAAGAACTAGGAGGTTGTGCGCGTGTCTATACCCACTGGCCGACGCTCGAACCTGATTTTGGGGACGAGGGGGAGCAAACTGGCTCTGCAGCAAAGCGAATGGTTTCAGTCGCGTATTCATGCGGTTGCGCCTGATGTGCGCGTGACGCTCCGGAAGATTCAGACGTCCGGTGACAAGATCGTCGATGTGCCGCTGGCTAAGATCGGGGGGAAAGGCCTCTTCGTTAAGGAAATTGAAGAAGCCCTGCTCGCCGGTGAGATCGATTTGGCCGTCCACAGCATGAAAGATGTTCCGGCGCAGTTGCCCGAAGGGCTGGACATTCTTTGTGTGCCTGCCCGCGAGGATGCACGCGATGCGTTGATCAGTCGAGACGGGTGCTCATTCAAGGATCTTCCGCAAGGGGCGACGATCGGCACGGCAAGTCTACGCCGGCAGGCGCAGCTGCTGAATGCCAGGCCCGATCTCCGGATTGAGATGTTGCGAGGAAATCTGGATACGAGGCTGAGAAAGCTCAAGGAAGGGCAGTTTGACGCGATCGTATTGGCTGCAGCCGGTTTGCACCGGTTGGCTTGGGCGCAGGAGATTACCGAGTATCTTGACCCGGTCGTCAGTTTGCCGGCTATCGGACAAGGCGCCTTGGGTATCGAGGGGCGCAGCAGCGATCAGTTCGTGCGTTCAGTGTTGGAGCGCCTGAACGATCGCGCTACGGCGACGACTGTTATGGCGGAACGGGCATTTCTGGCTCGCCTGGAGGGAGGCTGCCAAGTGCCGATTGCCGCCTATGCCACGCTGTCCGGTGGGCAGATAACATTGGATGGGCTTGTGGCTGGTGTTGACGGCAAAACAATCATTCGTGACCGAATTCAAGGCAGTAGCCACGATGCGCACACGCTGGGTGTACAACTGGCTGAACGGTTGCTGGCACGAGGCGGCGACAAGATCCTTCGTGATATTTACGGAACCGTGTGATGACGGCGCCACGTCTGAACGGTAAGGTCTATTTAGTCGGGGCTGGTCCCGGAGATCCCAAGCTGCTGACTCTTCGCGGGAAGGAATGTCTTGAGCAGGCGGATGTGGTTTTGTACGATTATCTCGCCAATCCCGCCATTCTGACCCATGTGTCTGATCAGGCGGAACGTTTGTATGTCGGGCGGCGCGGCAAAGGAAAATACCCGGCGCAAGACGAGATCAACCGGCTATTGATCGAGCGGGCTCAGGAGGGCAAAACCGTCGTACGGCTCAAGGGCGGGGATCCTTTCGTATTTGGGCGTGGAGGAGAAGAGGCGGAAGTGTTGGCATCGGCCGGTATTGAGTTTGAGGTAGTCCCCGGTGTCACGGCTGCTGTTGCGGCGCCGGCGTATGCCGGTATTCCTGTGACGCATCGAACCCTGGCCTCCACTGTTACGTTTGTCACAGGACATGAAGATCCCGATAAACCATCCACGGGGGTGGAGTGGCCGAGACTTGCGACGAGCCATGGCACCTTGGTCTTTCTCATGGGTATGAAGAATCTGCCGGCGATCGTCGCCAATTTAACTGCTGAGGGACGGTCAAGCACTACACCGGCAGCGGTTATTCGTTGGGGAACCAGAGCAGCACAACAGACGGTGGTCGGGACCCTCGCTGATATTGTGGGGAAAACCGAGGCAGCCAAGATGGAGCCGCCGACGGTGATTGTGGTGGGTGACGTAGTTCGACTCAGGGAGCAATTGAACTGGTTCGAACGTCGACCGCTGTTCGGCAAGCGGGTCTTGATGACGCGAGCGAAGGAGCAGGCAGCGGAATTGGCCGATCTGCTGGCCGCCTATGGCGCGGAGCCCGTCGAAGCACCGACCATCCGGATCGTTCCACCGGAGGATTGGACTGCGGTGGATCGGGCGATCGGCTCTATCAGCAGCTATCAGTGGGTTATCTTTACCAGCGTCAATGGCGTAGACCGGTTCATGTCGCGTCTGCGCGCGAAGGGATTGGATGCACGCTGTCTGGCCGGTCGGCAAGTCTGTTGTATCGGACCTCGTACGGCGCAGGAGCTGGAAAGGTTCGGGGTCCAGGCGGATGTCGTGCCTGCCGACTACCAAGCCGAAGGCGTCCTTGCAGCCTTGGGAGGGCAGGATCTGACGCAGGCGCGCATACTCATCCCACGTGCAGAGGTGGCGCGTGAGTTACTGCCGGACGATCTGCGTGCCCGTGGCGCGCATGTCGATGTGGTGACGGTCTATCGCACTATCACGCCAAGCGAGGATAGAGCGGAGTGGTGCCGGCAGTTGTCTGACCGGCAGATTCATGTTGTGACGTTTACCAGCTCGTCGACCGTTCGTAACTTTGTCACGATGCTCGGGGGTGTGGAGCGGGTGAGACCGCTCTTGCAATCCGTCCTGGTCGCTTGCATTGGACCCATCACGGCCAGGACTGCCGAAGAATTTGGTTTGACGGTTTCGATCGTGCCGGAGGAAAATACGATTCCGGCACTGGTCGACGCAATTGTTCGTCATTATGATGCCGGACGCCGGAAACAGGTGATGGCGGGCACGGCATAACGCAGAAGGTAATCGGATAGCTATGAAGGAGGTAATGGCATGGTTCCAGTAAAGTCATTCATGATTCCACGAGACAAGTTCATCACCGTGCCGCGGGATACCGATGCGCAGACGGCCGCCCGGATCATGCGCGACCGGGGGATCGGTAGTTTGTTTGTGACCAACGAACGGGAAATTATCGGAATCTTGACGGACACGGATATGATGCGCCGGGTCGTTGCTGCCGGAGCGGATGCGACGAAGACAACGGTGGAACAAATCATGTCTGCCCCCATTATGACCATTGAGGAGAGCAAGACGCTCCTCGATGCCAACGATTTGATGGCGAAGTCCCATTTGCGCCATCTTGGTGTGACACGCGAGGGCAAGTTGGTCGGGGTGATCTCCGTCCGTGATCTTGTCGTCTTCTTAACGAATCTGCCCCGGAAGAAATAGGACACTATGGCCTTTCCAATCCAGCGGCTTCGTCGGCTTCGGCAACATGAATCGCTCCGGCGGATGGTGCGGGAGACCGCGCTGTCTCCTGCCGACTTTATTGCGCCGCTGTTCGTCGTTGAAGGGCAGGGACGACGCGAAGAAATCGCTTCGATGCCGGGGCAATTCCGTCTGTCGATCGATTTGTTGCTCAAAGAAGCCGGCGAGATCAATGCGTTGGGTATTCCGGCGATCATCCTATTCGGTATTCCGGCGCAGAAGGATGAACGGGGTAGCGCGGGCTTGGATCCGAACGGCATCGTGCAGCGGGCGATCAAAGCAGTCAAATCACAGGTGCCAAACCTGATGGTGATTACCGATGTCTGTATCGATGAGTACACCAGTCATGGACATTGCGGCATCGTTAAAGACGGCAAGATTCTCAACGACGACACGCTGGCGTGTCTGAGAGCAATGGCCCGCACCCATGCCGCTGCGGGGGCCGACATGGTGGCACCATCCGATATGATGGATGGCCGAGTCGCGGCCATCAGAAACGAGCTCGACCAGGCCGGGTTCCCGGATGTGCCGATTATGGCGTATGCGGCGAAGTTCTCTTCCTGTTTCTACGCGCCGTTTCGCGATGCGGCTTTTTCGAGTCCGCAATTCGGCGATCGACAGTCGTATCAAATGGATCCGGCCAATGCACGTGAGGCTCTTCGTGAGATCGATCTCGACATCGAGGAGGGAGCCGATATCGTCATGGTGAAACCGGCCTTGCCGTATTTGGATATTATTGCGGCTGCGCGCAGTCGTACACTCCTTCCGATTGCCGCGTATCAGGTGAGCGGCGAGTACAGCATGATCAAGGCTGCCGCACAGGCCGGCTGGCTTGATGAGTCGCGTGCAATGATGGAGTCGCTCCTGGCGATCAAACGGGCAGGCGCCGATCTCATCCTCTCCTATTTTTCCAAAGACGCTGCCCGGCTGTTGCATTGAATATGTCCATACAGGTGACTCGAGGATATGTGGGCGAGAGCGTTCGTCCGTATCCTGTCGCGACGATTGGAAATTTTGACGGGCACCATATTGGACATCGCGCGCTATTGCAGGCGGTGTCACAGACTGCGCGCAAGGCCGGAGGAACAGCTCTGGCGCTGACGTTTGATCCACATCCGGTCAAGATTCTGGCACCGCACGTCGATCTTCGGTTTTTGACCGGCCCGGAAGAGAAACTCGCCCGTTTTCAAGACGCAGGGATCGACGAAGTGGTGTTCTTGGAATTTAGCGAGACGTTTGCCACGCTCTCGCCGGAAGCCTTTGTTGACCAGGTCTTGTCGCAAGGACTCGGTCTGAAAGAACTGTTTGTCGGACAACATTTTGTGTTTGGGCACAGGCGTGCGGGAACGATTGCCGATCTTGTGGCGCTTGGTAGCCGGTATGGATTTGTGGTGCATCCGATGGCTCCGGTGACGGCATCCGGAGGTGTCGTGAGTTCAACGAGAATCCGGCAACTCATTCAAACAGGTGATGTCGCCCAAGCCGCGCTTCTCCTTGGGCGGCAGTATGTCATGACCGGGGTGGTCGTTCCTGGTGTACAGAGAGGGCAGGAATTGGGATGGCGGACAGCGAATCTTCCTGTGCCGCCTGACCGTGTGACTCCAGCTGACGGGGTGTATGCGGTCGTTCCTGGTGTACAGAGAGGGCAGGAATTGGGATGGCGGACAGCGAATCTTCCTGTGCCGCCTGACCGTGTGACTCCAGCTGACGGGGTGTATGCGACGGTGGCCGTGTGGAACCAACGGCGCTATGATTCCGTGGCATACATCGGTACAAGGCCTACATTTGGTGTGGGGGAACGGTTGCTCGAAGTGCATTTATTGGATGACGCCTGTGATCTCTATGGGCAACAGATGGCCGTCGAGTTTGTCGATCTGGTTCGGCCGGATAGGCAGTTTTCAGGATCCGATACTTTAAGTCTTCAGATTGCACGTGATGTGGCTTCGGCCAGAACGATGTTGCAGAAGCATCACGAGGTGTTGGGGAAGCGATGACCGCAGCCGCAATCGAATCAGCCGGTAGGACCGGACGCCGGGCATGGCCGACCGTGCTCCACCACATGGTGAAAACGATTCGAACGAGAATGTTGTTCGAGCCGGGGCAGCACCTTCTTGTCGCAGTGTCCGGCGGCCCGGATTCCGTCGCGCTTGTATCACTTCTGCATCGGCTGCGAACACCATGGCGTCTGACACTCAGTGCTGCTCACGGTAATTACGGGTTGCGTGGGAGTGAATCGGATGGCGATCAGGCGTTTGTGGAGGCGCTCTGTCAACGGTTGGATATTCCGCTTCATGCGATGCAACTCGATGTCCAGAATCGCGCACGTGGTACGTCTCTCCAAGCGGCAGCTCGTGACGTGCGCTACCGTGCGCTGACAGCCATTGCGCACCAATGTGGGGCGGATCGGATTGCCGTCGGACATACGGCCGACGATCAAGCTGAAACCGTGCTGCTCTGGATGCTGCGCGGGGCAGGCTTGTCCGGTCTGTCCGGCATGCCGGCATGCCGCGATGGCAGCATTGTCCGGCCTTTGTTCGAGCTGAGGCGGAGAGAGATCCTCGCTTATCTTCAGAGTGAGGCGATATCCTTTCGTCGTGATTCCAGTAATGATAAGCCAATCTATCTGCGGAACCGAGTCAGACACGAAATCATTCCGGCCTTGCAGCGGGTATCGCCGGCATCGGTGAAAACTCTCTGTAAGCTTGCCGATGTCTGTCGCGAAGACGACCGGTATCTCGACGAACAGGTTGCTGCGCTCAGTACTGCTCGGATTGATCGATTGCCGGAGGGCGAACAAATGATCGATCGATTGTTCCTGCGAGAGCTACCGCTTGCAATGCAGCGGCGTCTCATCCATTCATCATTGCAGAGATGCAGCCCGGTAGATCGACCGCCGAGTCTACACTGGGTAGAGCTCGTGCGTCAGGCTGTGATGAAGAAGGACAGAGTCTCGAATATCGCCATTCCATCAGGGCGTGTGATCGTTGATAAACATGTTGTGCGATTCTTCCCGCCGACATCACAAGCGCAGCCACATAATCGGCCCGATCAGACCGGTTCGATGGTTTTGCCTGTGCCGGGGGCGATCACCTGGACTGCCACGGGGCAACGCATTCATGCGGAGCGATTGCTGCGGAAGCATATTCATGAGACCGCACATAAAAATGATCGTATCCTGATGGATGCCGACCGAATCGACGGACCATTGGTAGTACGAGCGTGGCAGCCGGGAGATCGGTTTTGTCCTTTCGGTATGAAAGGGCGTTCGAAGAAGCTCCAGGACTTTTTTACTGATCTGAAAGTGGTTGGTAGTGATCGGACGAGAATTCCAGTAGTAGCTACAGCGGAGCAAATCCTGTGGGTTGTAGGGTATCGGCAGGATGACCGGTCGGTAATGACTCCGGCGACTGAACGGTGTGTCGTCATGACGGTCGATGGACCGCCCGCAGTGAGGGGGAAATAGCGATATGGAACGTATGTTTGGGAAGCCGATCGTCACGCAAGAGCCAATGCGCGCTCGTATGAGAGTGAGCGGGTATCGGCAGGATGGCCGGTCGTCTCTGACTGGGACGACCGAATGATGTCTGGTGTTCACGGTTGATGGACCGTTCACAGTGAGGGAGAGTTAGCGGCATGGAACGTATGTTTGGGAAGCCGATTGTCACGCAAGAGCAAATGCGCGCCCGCATCCGGGAGA
>JABMDE010000023.1:14133-18151 GCA_015904055.1 Nitrospira sp.
GGGAGAGTTAGCGGCATGGAACGTATGTTTGGGAAGCCGATTGTCACGCAAGAGCAAATGCGCGCCCGCATCCGGGAGATGGGCCGACAGATCAGCGCCGATTATGCGGGCAAGGACCTCGTGCTGGTCGGCGTGCTGAAAGGGGCGTATGCCTTTTATGCTGATTTGGCGAGAGCTATCCGAATTCCGGTGCGGGTCGACTTTATTGTTGTGACGAGCTCCGAATCACGAAGCAAGACTGCGGCGAAAGTAAAGCTGGCGACGGAGTTGACCGTGGAAATTGCCGGCAAGGATGTGTTGCTGGTCGAAGATATCGTAGATTCCGGTTTGACCGCACAGTATCTGCTGAAAGTACTTGCCAAGAAAAAGCCGCGCAGTATCAACGTCTGCACGCTTCTAAGCAAGCAAGATCGTCGTATTGCCGATGTGCGTGTTGGGTACGTTGGATTCTCCGTGCCCAATCAGTACATCGTGGGATATGGGCTCGATTATCGTCAGAAGTATCGCAATCTACCGTATCTTGCCGTCCTGGATCAGAAGGAGCTCCAGGACGAGTAGGGAATGCCACGCGTTGTTGTCAAGCTGAATAGGGCTATGCTAACATCACCACGGTTTTGTAACGTACGAAAGTACCGTTTGAATATCACGTTCGCACGAAGGAGATCCGGATGAATTCCAGGGTCAAGAACTTGCTTTTCTGGGTTGTTGTCGGCTTGTTCATGATTCTGCTCTTCAATTTGTTCAGCGTGCCAACGCATGCCCCGGAAGAGGAAGTCATTTTCAGTGATTTTATGGCGAAACTCGACAAGGGTGATTTCGAGAAAGTCGTCATTAAGGGTAATCATATCAGCGGAGTTCTCAAGGATAAGACCCGCATCCGGACCTATTCGGCGGACTATCCGGAGATGGTCAAGTTGCTCCGTGAAAAAGAAGTCCAAATCGAAGTCAAGCCGCCTGACGAAAGTCCTTGGTACATCACGTTTCTCATGACGTGGGGGCCGTTCATTCTCTTCCTCGGCCTATGGTTTTTCCTCATGCGTCAAATGCAGATCGGGGGCAACAAGGCTTTGTCCTTTGGAAAAAGCCGCGCCCGCATGCTGACTGAGGAACGGAAAAAAATCACGTTTTCAGATGTCGCAGGTATCGATGAAGCGAAGGAAGAAGTCCTCGAAATCATCGAGTTCCTGAAAGACCCCAGGAAGTTCCAGAAACTCGGCGGTCGCATTCCTAAGGGTGTGTTGGTCGTCGGCCCTCCGGGAACGGGGAAAACACTCTTGGCAAAAGCAATCGCGGGTGAAGCCGGCGTGCCGTTCTTTAGCATCAGCGGATCGGATTTTGTGGAAATGTTTGTCGGTGTCGGCGCGTCCCGCGTGCGCGATTTGTTCGAGCAGGGGAAGAAGCATGCGCCATGCATCATTTTTATCGATGAAATCGACGCGGTTGGCCGATTGCGTGGTGCAGGGCTCGGTGGAGGCCATGATGAGCGCGAGCAGACGCTCAATCAGTTGTTGGTGGAAATGGATGGATTCGATACCACCGAGGGCGTCATTCTCGTAGCAGCAACCAACCGGCCTGATGTGCTCGATCCGGCGTTGTTGCGGCCGGGCCGTTTCGATCGCCAGGTTGTCGTGAATCGCCCGGATCTCCGCGGACGATCGGAGATTCTCAAGGTTCATACCAAGAAGGTGCCGGTTGCGGCCAATGTAGAATTGGAAAAGATTGCTCGGGGAACGCCTGGTTTTTCAGGCGCGGATCTGGAAAACCTTGTGAACGAAGCTGCGTTATGGGCGGCCCGCCAAAATAAGAAAGAAGTCGAGACCGTGGACTTCGAAATGGCAAAGGACAAGGTCCTGATGGGGGCCGAACGCAAGAGCATGATGCTGACAGAAGAGGAAAAACGGGTTACGGCGTATCACGAGGCCGGCCATGTCCTGATGGCCAAATTCTTGCCGGGAACCGATCCGGTTCATAAAGTGACGATCATTCCCAGAGGCAGGGCTCTTGGTTTGACGATGCAGTTGCCGACCGACGACCGCCATAACTATTCGAAGGAGTTTCTGTATAACACGCTCGCTATTCTCATGGGTGGCCGGGTTGCAGAAGAACTGGTCTTTCAGCATGTAACAACCGGTGCCGGTAACGATCTGGAGCGTGCGACGGATTTGGCGAGGAAAATGGTTTGTGAATGGGGTATGAGTGAAAAGTTGGGACCGCTGACGTTCGGGCAGAAAGAGGATGCCGTATTCTTGGGGCGTGATTTTTCGTCTAAGCGGGATGTCAGCGATCAAGTCGCATTGGAGATTGATCTTGAGATCAAGCGGTTTGTGACAGAGAATTATGAGCGTGCGAAGCGCGTGTTGACCGAACAAATGACCAGCTTGAAGGCGTTAGCTGAAGCGCTTTTGGAAAAAGAAGTGCTGGATGCGCCGGAGATCGATCAATCTCTTGCAGTCTTCCTCTCAAACGGTGCCTGTCTAACAGCTCTCTCGATAGTCGCCGGATCCCTTACCGGTTCCCTTATGGGAGGGAACCGGTGCAATTTCTAATCAGGACGGTGACTGGGGCAGTGTACGTCGTATGCGACGAGGCACACACGTGATTCAAAACCTGTCATATAACCAAGAACACGATACAGTATGAGCAGATCGTCCTCGCCAGCAGAGTCCTCTACGACGCGGTTTGTCGCCAAGGGACTGGAAATTATGTGCGGCGAGCGTCCGCTGATCATGGGTATTGTCAATGTCACGGACGATTCGTTTTACGATGGGGGGCGGTATGTTGAGCCTGAACAGGCGATCGCCTACGCGATCAAACTGGTCGAACAGGGGGCGGACATTCTGGATATCGGAGCTGAATCGACCAGGCCGGGCGCTCATCCGGTAAAAGAGGAGGATGAGCTGGTACGGGTAGTTCCCGTTATCGCCGAGCTGGCACGCCGGATGACGGTGCCGATTTCCATCGACACGACCAAGTCACGAGTGGCGCAAGCCGCCCTGGACGCAGGCGCGTCCATCGTCAATGATGTCAGTGCGTTACGGGGTGATACTGCAATGGCGTCAATAGTGGCGCAATCCGGTGCGGGGATTGTCCTGATGCATATGCAAGGGACTCCCCAGACCATGCAGATGGCGCCGGCATATGGTGAGGTAGTGACGGAGGTGATACAGTTTTTCAAGGAACGTATGCGGGTAGCAACGAAGGCAGGCATCGCTCATATGAATATCGTGCTTGATCCTGGAATTGGTTTTGGTAAGCTGCTGGAACATAACCTCGCACTACTGAATCGTTTGCCGGAGTTGGACATGTTGGATCGTCCGTTGCTTGTCGGAGTGTCGCGAAAATCTTTCATTGGCCAACTCGTCGGCCGCTCGGCAGAACACCGTGAATGGGGAACAGCTGCGGCGGTTGCGCTTGCCGTCGACCGGGGTGCTCGAATTCTGCGTGTTCATGATGTGGAGATGATGGCGGATGTCGTCAAGGTGGCGTCGGCGATCGGAGCCGTCGTGCCTTCAGGAAGAAAGGCGCACGATGCGTAAATTATTCGGGACAGACGGCATCCGGGGCACGGCTAATCTTGATCCCATGACCAGTGAAATGGCGATGCAGGTGGGACGGGCGGCCGCGCATATTTTTATGCGGCGGGCGGGCCGCCACCAAATCGTCATCGGGAAGGACACGCGCATTTCCGGGTACATGCTGGAATCCGCCTTGACGTCCGGGATCTGTTCCATGGGTGTCGATGTGCTGCTCGTCGGGCCGATGCCGACGCCCGCCATTGCTTTTCTAACCCGCAGTCTGCGGGCTGATGCCGGGGTTGTCATTTCGGCGTCGCACAATCCCTACCAGGATAATGGGATCAAGTTTTTCTCAAACGATGGATTTAAACTGCCTGATGAGGTGGAGGCTCGGATCGAAGAATTGATCGTATCCAATGAGATCAGCCATCTTCGTCCGACAGCGGATTTGGTCGGGAAAGCCTATCGCATTGACGATGCCGATGGACGATACATTGAATTTA
>JABMDE010000023.1:18271-27809 GCA_015904055.1 Nitrospira sp.
AGCCATCTTCGTCCGACAGCGGATTTGGTCGGGAAAGCCTATCGCATTGACGATGCCGATGGACGATACATTGAATTTACCAAGCGCTCACTCCCCCGCGATCTTGATTTTCAAGGGCTGAAGCTTGTCGTCGATTGTGCTAACGGCGCTGCATACAAGGTAGCCCCGATGGTGTTGAGAGAGCTGGGCGCCAAGGTGGAGATTATCGGAAATCATCCGGACGGCATGAATATCAATGCCGGCTGCGGGGCTGTTCACCCAGCGCAGCTTCAAGAAGCCGTGCTCCGTCATCGAGCCGATATCGGAATCGCATTGGACGGCGACGCAGATCGGGCGATTTTTGTGTGTGAACAGGGAACGATCATCGATGGCGATCATGTCATGGCCGCCCTGGGACTCGATCTTCATCAGCAGGGACTGCTGGCGAAGCATACAGTGGTCGGAACCGTGATGAGCAACTTCGGTCTGGAGCTCTCCCTCTCCAAGGCCGGCATCAAGCTGATACGAACGCCGGTTGGTGACCGGTATTTGCTGGAACGGATGCAGGCGGAGGGCCACAATTTCGGCGGTGAACAGTCCGGGCATTTTATTTTTCTTGATCACAATACGACCGGGGACGGGCTGATTTCAGCGCTGCAAGTGCTCTCGCTCATGAAGCGCACCGCGCAGCCTTTGTCGGAGCTGGCCAAAGCGATGTCGGCGGTTCCTCAGATCTTGCTGAATGTGAAGGTCAAACAGAAGACGGATCTGGAATCGATCCCCAATATTGCACGGGCGATGCGGGAGAGCGAGCAGCGGCTTAACGGCTGCGGACGGGTGGTCGTTCGGTATTCCGGGACAGAGCCATTGCTGAGGATTATGGTAGAAGGCGAGAAGGATTCCGTCATTCACGATGTGGCGGAAGGGCTGGCTCGCGTCATACGCGCACATATCGGATAAACGGTTCTCCTCTGCATGAGGGGCCTCATGCTGCCGTCCCTCACTGCTGCGTTTTTATTCGGTCTCTTCTGCGGGTCGCAATTTCCCTTCTTTCCCGTCGCGCTCTCCGGTCTGTTGGCCGGACTTGCGCTTGGGTCGAGTCTACTCGAGCGGGCCGGGATCATTGAATCAAACCGGGCGCTGTGGCTGTATGGCGCTCTCCTGTCAGGGGTGCTCTATTGGAGTATCCTGATTCCGCCGATCCATCCTGATCCGTCTCCTCCTGATCGACGTGACATACGGCACATCGAGATCACCGGCCGTATTGTGGCGCCCGTTCAGCACGGTCCAGATCGCCAAACCATACTGATTGAGTTTCAAGAAGCTCATTCAGAATCGAGACGGATGCGTCTTGTCTGGAGGCAACCTGACGATATCCTGTATCAAGGAGATCTGGTTTCGTTTCAGGCGAGACCGCATCCTCCAATCGGATCATTGAATCCTGGAGGGTTCAACTACGCCGTCTATTTGGAGCGTCAGGGAATCAGTCTCACGGCGACGGTTATAGGAGGGCATGCGGTGCGTATCGTGGAGTCAGGTGAAGAGACCTGGCGATGGATGGTATGGAATCGAATCGATCGCTGGCGGGCCATGATTCGAAATGCGGCAGTCAACACATTGAGCCAACCATCGCTTGGAATTTTCCTGGGAATCATCATCGGCGAGCGAGGATTCCTTCAGCAGGATCTTCAAGAATGGTTCATGGCGACAGGCACCGTGCATCTGCTCTCAATCTCGGGGTCGCATCTTGGCCTAGTGACATTGGTCGTGTTCTGGATCAGCAGGCAGGCGATCCTGAGATTCCCGCCAAGGCTATTGCTGGAACTGTCTCGAACCATGACTCCTACAAAGATTGCCATCCTTGTGACCTGGCCGGTCGTGGCCCTCTATGCCGTGCTGGCCGGTGCCGAACTGGCGACTATCCGTTCCTTGGCGATGATTACGCTGGCGTTGGCTGCGCTATGGTTGGGGCAGGAGCGGAGGGCCTACCATGCCATGGCAGCGGCGGCTCTGATTATTTTGTTGCATGACCCACGCGCTCTATTTGACATCTCGTTCCAGCTCTCTTTTCTCTCGGTGTTGATGATCATCAACACCGTGCAGTGGCTGGAGGGCTGGAACAGGGACCGGGTAATTGCCGAGCGGACCAGAACACAGACGATTGCCCGGTACGGGTGGGACGCCTTTTTAATGAGCGCCGGGGTGACGGTGGCCACGCTTCCTGTCGTGGCCGTCTATTTTAATCAAGTTCCCTGGATGGGAGTCGTGACAAATCTGCTTGCCGTCCCGTTCACGGGAATTCTGCTGGTTCCGCTGGGGTTGATCGCAGCCGCTTGGACGGTTGTTGCTGGCACGGGCGATCTGATGATTGGAACGATATTGGAACAGCTCTTAGTATGGATGGTGCAAGGACTTCGCTGGTGCGCAGACATTCCTGGTGGAGTCTGGCATATCGCAGCCCCGTCGGTTCCTGCCATTGTCGTATTTTACACAGGACTCATCATGGTCAGTATCGGCCGCATACCGCGTTATTTTCGCATCTTGGGAGCAGGTATCGCCCTCTTTTTCGTATGCTGGTGGGTGACCTCTCCTCGTATAGGGCCGGATGGGGATCACTGGCGCGTAACGTTCCTCGACGTGGGGCAGGGGGACAGCGCCGTCATCGAATTGCCCGATGGTCAAACGGTGCTGATCGACGGAGGGGCGCGATATGAGCGTTTCGATATGGGGCGGGGGGTGGTGGCGCCGTTCCTTTGGAACCGGGGCATTACTCATCTCGATCATGTCATCGGGACACACGATCAGCTGGATCATGTCGGCGGGCTGATCTGGGTTCTTCGTCATATTCCAGTCGGCCGATATTGGGCGAACGGGGTTCACCGGTCAGAGCAGTTTTCTCTCGATCTGGATGCTGTGTTGAACGAGAACCAGATATCGCAACACATCGCGACTCGTGGGCAAGAGCTGTTGCCATCCGGCCCCTGCAAGTTGACCATTCTCAATCCGCCAGAGGGTGCAAACGTTGATCGCGCAATCCAGCGGTCGAGCGGGACATTCCTGAACAATCAGTCCATCGTCTCGCGCGTACAATGTGGCGTCCACGCAATTTTGTTTGCGGCAGATATCGAGGTCGATGGCCTGCGCCGGCTTGGGGACGAGGGGCGTCGCCCCGTGACCGTTCTAAAGGTTCCCCATCACGGTGCGCGTAGCTCGCTTGATCGTGAGTGGCTTGGGCAAATCCGTCCCCAATACGCCGTGATTTCGGTCGGCCGGACTAATCCCTATGGGCATCCGGTTCCCGACGTGCTCGACGCCTATGCCGATGAGGATATTCACGTGTTTCGTACGGACTATGATGGGGCGATCTGGATAACGGGACGGATGTCAACGTCAGAAATGACTGTGGCGCGTATGCGTGATGTCCTGCTGCATCCGGTTGTTCCCCGGCGGTGCCTCTGGCGCTGTGAACAAGAGAATTGGCGCCGCCTCTGGCTTCAATTTCCTGATCGTCCGGATCTGCCGTTTATTTAGGTGGGCTGTATATATCGCAGGGTGAAGAAGAAGGGCTTGCACTCCTGTGCTGTTCCGGCTAGAAGATTCCCCATGGTTCCCACGGTTGAATGGAAAAATGGCGCAGTCCGGCTCTTGGATCAAAGCCGACTTCCGGGCGCCGTCGAATTTCTCGACTGCCGAGACTATCGGGAGGTTGCCGACGCGATTCGTGAATTGAAAGTGCGAGGGGCTCCCGCAATTGGCGTGACGGCAGCATTGGGCATCGCCTTAGGCGCACAATCTGTCAGTGAGACAGAGTACCGGGGCTTCTCCAGAATCGTCCTTACTATCTGCGATCAGCTCGCAGCTACCAGACCGACCGCCGTCAATCTTTTTTGGGCAATCGAACGGATGAAGCAGAAGCTTGATTCGTTGCAGAGCCAGCCGGTTCCGTCGATCAAGCATGCCTTAATCGTGGAAGCTCGAGCCATTCTCGATGAGGATATTGGGCTTTGTCGGGCGATGGGGCAGCACGGAGCGGAGTTGATCAGGGATGGACAGACGGTATTGACTCACTGCAATGCCGGTGCACTTGCAACGGCAGGGTATGGGACAGCCCTTGGTGTTATTCGTGCCGCGTGGGAACAGGGAAAGAAAATCAATGTGATAGCGGATGAAACTCGTCCTGTTCTTCAAGGTGCTCGCCTCACAGCCTGGGAACTGATGCAGGATAAGATTCCGGTCACCCTCATTACTGATAATATGGCCGGGTCGCTCATGCGGCAGGGAAAGATTCATCTGTGTGTCGTCGGTGCCGATCGTATTGCGGCGAACGGGGATGTGGCAAATAAGATCGGCACCTATTCAGTGGCGGTATTGGCGAAGGCGCACGGCATTCCATTTTACGTGGCCGCACCCTATTCGACCATCGACTTGAAGACACCATCGGGGGCGGATATCCCGATTGAGCAACGCAACCCACTCGAAGTGACAATGATCCACGGTAGCCATCCTGTCGCGCCTGATGGAGTCACAGTCTACAATCCAGCCTTCGACGTGACGCCGGCCGAATTGATCACCGGTATCATCACGGAACAGGGAGTCTTCAAGCCTCAAGACCTCGCACGTCAGTTTTCTTCCTAGCTATCTCCTCCCTTGCATCTCGAAAACGGCATACCTATAATGCATTGAAATTGTTCGTAATGTTCCATCATTATATTGGAGGAAGAGTGTAAGCGATGAGTGAACGAACGTTGGCGATTATCAAGCCGGATGCCGTAAAAAAGAATGCCGTCGGCGATATCATCAACCGCTATGAACAGGCGGGGTTGAAGCCGGTAGCAATGAAGTTGATGCAGATGTCCATGCCTGTGGCAGAGGGGTTCTATGCAGTTCATAAGGCGAGGCCGTTCTTCGGCAGCCTCTGTGCGTTTATGTCTTCCGGACCGGCTGTGGTGTTAGTGCTCCAGGGCGAGAATGCGATTAAGAAAAATCGGGAGCTGATGGGTGCGACGGACCCTGCCAAAGCAGAGGCCGGTACGATTAGAAAAGCACATGGTGCGAATATCGAGTTCAATGCGGTCCATGGCTCGGATTCTCCTGAAACTGCTGCCTTTGAGATTGGCTACTTTTTCCCCGGCATGGAGATTTTCGGGTAGCCACGCATCTTGGGGGCGATGACGTCGTTGCCCTTCACGCGCTGGCATTATCGAGTCGGAGGGAGTGTCGTCGTACTCTCCCTCTGTCTCCTGTCTGCTTGTACGCTGCCGACCAGCCGGTTTCCCTCGACTCCACCACCGCACCGTGTGCTGCATAATAATCCGGCGTACGACGCACAGGTGCGGTTACTTCAGGAAGCGCATCGGGCGTTCGCGCAGGAGCGATACCCGGCGGCCGCGCTGTTTTTTAACCGATTTATCGACGATGCAACGGAGTCACCGCGACTGGCTGAGGCTCGCTGGTGGTTAGGACGCGCCTACGAACAGCTTGGAGATTATCGCAGCGCGTTGGCACAGTACCGCCTGCTGGCGGCAGAGTCGATAGCGCAGCAAGCGGATGGGCCCCTCTATGAAGGCTATGCACTTCGTCGCTTGGATGAACTGCGTCGTCCGCGTATCGATAGGCATTATGGTGACACCACACAGGTTGCGCTGCACATGACGGTCGATCAACTGCCTCCGATCACCGGTCTTGTGCCGTGGCTTCGGGAATTGGCGCAAGCGGGTGTGACGGTATTGGCGATTGCACCTGCTCACGCGCCCAAGTCCGGCCACCAGGAATTCACGGTTGAGACAATGCAGTCTGTGGCCGCTGAAGCCCACCGCCTCGGTCTTCTCGTTTGGGTAGTGTTGGAGATTCATGATGGGCATGGCTTGGATATCAGGCCGGAATGGATGGTCGCAACCGGATATACCGCCCGGCCGGAAGGTGCATCACGATCGAAAGTGGATATCCTACATCCTGGCTATCAGTCGTATCTTGAAGATGTCATTGGTAGGCTGGTTCGTGCGGGATGTGATGGGGTATTGCTTGCCGCGCGATCGTCGCCAGGATTTGCAACAGGGTTCACAGATGATTCCCGTCGATTGTTTGCTGCGTCGTTCAGACTCAGTGGTACTCTGGAGGACATCGTCGGGGGGACTGTCTCGTCCGATATCAAAGAGGAAGGGCGGTCGGCAAACTATTGGCGGTGGATCGGCTGGAAGGCGAGGAATTATGCGCAATGGACTGTACGTCTTCGCAAAGTGTTGCGGGAACGGAATCCAGCTGCCACGCTCATGATTGAAGTTCATCGGTCGTCGCTGATAACCCCGCTTCATGGGCTTGAACAGTTTGGGGAAGATGTGGCTGAGCTGACGCCCGATACCGGCGGGTCGTTGGTTGTGCGTGACGAGGGGGTCGTAGGTGACGCTGCTCTTGAGAAAATCGGTCGACAGTTAGGAGGGGCGGATCGGGTGTGGATCGGACTTCCTGTGAGAGTGGCAACCATTCCTGTTGTGGTGGAGGAGTTGAACCGGTCGATTGCGAATCTCGCTGAACGTCGTCGCTGGAACATGGTGATTCGTGTCGAATCAATGCAGGCAGTTCCTTGACAAAACCCCGCGAGGCCCTCTACGATCCCGGAACGTTTGAAGCGGCAGGTTCAGATTGAAACGTTCATGAGCGCGCCTGGCTCATGTCTGGCCGCCAGATCGGTCGGATTATTTTATTAAGGGGCAGACGTATGATTCCATCGGATTTGCGGTATCACAAGGAACATGAATGGGTTCGGCTCAGTGGCAATCAGGCGACGGTGGGAATTAGCCACTTTGCGCAAGATGCCTTAGGCGATATTGTGTTTCTGGATCTTCCCAAGGTCGGGACTTCGGTCAAGGTCGGGCAGCAGATCGGCGAAGTGGAATCGACCAAGACGACGTCTACAATCTACACGCCGGTCAGTGGAACCGTTGCCAAGATTAATGCTGATCTCAAAGACCATCCTGAAATCGTGAATTCGGACCCGTACGGAAAGGGATGGATTGCTGTCATCGATCTTGCTGTTCCCTCAGAAGTCGAGCAACTCATGACGGCGGCTCAGTACGACACGTTCCTTGCCAGCCAGAAGAAAGGGTAAGGGCAAGGCCCAAGCGAAGGTTGAGGCTTAGGCTGAGGTTAAGATGGAGCTTCGGAAGTTCCGGTCCTAGCCTTCAACCTCAACCTGAACCTCAGCCTATTCCCTCACCTTGCTATGCCAGCTCCCAAGCACATTGCAATCCTCGGTGCCGGGCCGGGCGGCTATGTCGCGGCGATCCGTGCGGCACAGCTCGGCGCCCGCGTGACGGTTGTTGAGCGTCAGGCCCTTGGCGGGGTCTGCCTCAACTGGGGCTGTATTCCCAGCAAAGCGCTCCTCTCCGTCATCGAACTCGGTGACAAATTGAAAAAAGCGGATGAGCTTGGCTTGGTGCTGGCAGGACCGGTTCGCTACGACCTGGCCCGCATGGTTGCGCGAAAGAACAAAGTTGTCACCGGGTTGGTCAAGGGGATTGCGACACTCTTCAAGGCTTGGAACATTGACGTCGTGGAAGGTAGAGGAGAGTTATTGGATGCCAGAACGATCACGGTGACCCGGCCGGAGGGTGTGGGACAGAAACTGGAGGCCGATGCCGTTATTATCGCGACCGGCTCATCCTGGCCGCAGCCAACGCAGTTTCCAATAGATGGGACGACGATCATCACTAGCAAGGAAGCACTGGATCTGGAGGTGATTCCCAAGCGGATGGTCATTCTTGGCGGCGGTGTTGAAGGCTGTGAATGCGCGACCTATTTCAGTGGATTGGGGACTGTGGTGACTATGGTTGAGTTACAGCCGCGGGTGCTTCCGCTGGAAGATGGGGACGTGTCGGCTCTCATGGAACGGGAGTTGAAGAAACGCTCAGTAGAGGTAAAGACCGGCACTACGATTACGCATGTTGATCGCACAGTCGATGCACTGTGCCTATCGATGGCGGACGAGACGACGGTTGAGGCCGATGTCTTGCTCGTTTCCATCGGGCGGGGTTTTCAGTCACAGGGTATTGGGTTGGATCGTGTAGGAGTGGCTCTGGGCAGACGCGGCGAAGTATTGGTTAATGAGCGAATGGAGACCAATGTTCCCGGCATCTATGCCATCGGTGATGTCGTCGGCAAGGGTATGCTGGCGCATGTGGCGTCGGCGCAGGGAAAGGTCGCGGTCGAGAACATTCTCGGCCATACGGTACGTATCAACTACGACGTGATTCCCGCCGGAATTTTCACGTTGCCCGAAGTCGGTCGAGTCGGCTTGACAGAGCAACAGGCGCGGGAGCGGGCACAGGCGGCGGGGGTGAGCCCCGAGCACGGCGTGAAAATCGGTCGTTTCCGATACGCAGCGCTTGGAAAGGCGCAAGCGACAGGGGATATCACAGGGCTCTTCAAGGTGATTGTCGATGCAACCTCCGGCAAGATTCTTGGCGCGCATATCGTCGGAGCTCATGCGGCGGATCTGATTCATGAGGCCGCTCTGGCGATGCAGATGGGGATGACAGCTAGACAAGCGGCCGGTATGATCCATGCCCATCCAACGTTGGCCGAAGGTATGTTGGAGGCGTTGGAAGATGTCGACGGCGCCGCGATTCATCAAGTCAGAAAAAAGGCGGGAGCATGATCCGGTCCCTCCTGGTGAAGTTCGGGATGCTGGCCGCGACAATAGGAGTCGTGCTTTGGATCGGGTGGCAAACTCCTGATGCGTCCTTGAAGCATGCGGCGTTGTTGGATGATTCAAAGGCGGTGCCCCTGCGTGCTCCCGTCACATTGGAATCTGAGTCAGGTGTGCCCGATCGATCTCATCAGACGCCGACTGTCGAGCAGTCAGGCCTGGCGCCTGCTGCGAGTCATGACAACGCGGCAGTGCGGCGCCATGTCGTGGATCTCAATAGCGCCACAGCACAAGAGTTGGAATCGTTGCCCGGCATTGGCGCAGTGCTCGCTGAACGGGTGATCGCCTATCGAAAATCCGTGGGACGATTTCGGGCAGTTGAAGACCTGCGGGAGGTAGCCGGAATCGGCTCAAAGAAATTCGATCGTCTCAAGCCGTTGGTCACAGTGGCTGCGGCAGAGACGAAGAACAATGCGGAGAAGCGACCGTTATGATGGATGTGAAGCAGCAATTGGATCTCATCCTGCGGGGTGTGGTTGAGGTCATTCATCCGGTCGAGCTGGAAGCCAAACTCACACGTGCCTTGAAAGAACAGCGTCCCTTGCGGATCAAGGCAGGGTTTGACCCGACGGCGCCCGATCTTCATCTCGGGCATACTGTGCTGATCCACAAACTAAAACATTTTCAGGATCTCGGGCACCAGGTCCTCTTCTTGATCGGCGACTTTACCGGCATGATCGGTGATCCAACAGGTGTGTCCGAAACGCGCAAGTCGCTTACCACTGAACAAGTGCGGGAGAATGCCAAGACCTACCAGCGGCAGATCTTTAAAATTCTGGATCCGGAGAGGACGCTCATCGAATTCAATAGCCGCTGGATGGGGCCGATGACGGCGGGTGGATTGATTGAACTGGC
>JABMDE010000024.1:0-17803 GCA_015904055.1 Nitrospira sp.
CCCGCTGGTACAATACCCAAAACACCCCGATCGCCAGCATCGCAAACCAGCCGATCTTCACGGGCTTGGAATCGTACCACTGCGAGATATCGTATCCCCTGTCAGAGGCTGCCATAGTTCATTCCTCCTTATGTAAAATAAACAACTTTCAGCATTGTTCGAAGTTCTAATTCAAAAGGTAAATGTAGTGAATGGGGCCGCTATGAAGATCCCACTGCCTCTCATTCGTATGGAGATGGTACTCCATGAAAGTCTGCTTTGCAAGCATCCTCTCTACTTCGACCTTTCACAGGGTTTGATCCCATCCTTTTCTCAAATCAATGACTTCTGAATGCAGGAGACATATCCGCGACTGGCCTGGATAGAGATTTCGAACTGTACAAATAAAGCTCTTTGCCGATCTCTTAACGAGATCCTCTAACGCTTTGCCCGCATACACAGTCACGTACATAACGGGTGTCGTGATCGCATGGCAATAGATTGTTTATCAATGTCTTACGAGATGATGGCCATCATTACATCATCTATCTGGAACGTTCCTTCATTAATACGACGATCACACTCCTTGAAGGGCTGCCCTTGCGTCTATTGACGACAGAGTCCTAAAATGGGCTCACTCCTGGCTTCCTCTACCATGGGCCAGCAGACACCATCATGGGTATACAACGCAATGTTCGCTATAGCCGACTTCCGTTTATCAAGCACGCTGCTGCCGGCCTCATTCCTTGCCTGCTGGTACCGTGTTTGTTGTTGGCGTTTGGAGTTCACCAGGCATCTGCGGAATGGGTAACCATTGAGAAACCTTATCCGGTTCGTGAACTACAGACCCTCTACATTGATCCGGCGACCATACGCAGGGAAGGCAACCTTGTAGACGTCTGGCAATTGACGGACTATCGGTGGATGCAAGGGGGGCCAAAAGCGACTCCTCGATTTTTATCGACGACAATCCACAAGCAATTCGCATGCACTGACAAACGACTTCGGCTATTGGACTATACTGAATTCTCGCACCGAATGGCTGCTGGCAACGCATCGAACGGTTATGTCGATAAGGACAGATGGCTGCCAGTTGAAGCGGATAGCATCAATGAAACGTTGTGGAACACTCTCTGTAACCAGCCATAACCCGGCACGGCGGGCCTCTCAAATCTCGCCGGTAACAGTCCACTTCGGTTCTCGTCACCACACACCCCATGTTTTCTAAATGGGTACT
The DNA here is from genome assembly GCA_015904055.1 of Nitrospira sp. Next base: position 1,217 of record JABMDE010000024.1, read on the forward strand.
GATCACCGCTGGAATTGTTATTATCGCCACAGGCCTTATCCTTTTTGGATATAAATTGATGCGCACACAAGCCACGATTGCACCAGAACGAGAAGAGGTAATTGCGGACATCATCCGGAACTGGCAGAATGCTCACCCGGCAGGGCAGCGGTTCAGCCTCTTACCTACATTCAACAACGCCGCCGTTTTTGACAAGGAAACCGGCCTTGTGTGGGAATTATCGCCGCAGACAGCAACTGTCACGTGGAACGAGGCCCGCACCACCTGTGTCAACCGGGTGATAGGCGGACAAAAAGGTTGGCGGCTCCCTGCTCCAAGCGAAATGCGCAGTCTGGTGGGCCCGGCAGTCGATGCCCCAGGTCCAAACCTTCCCCCGGGCCACCCCTTTCTGAACGTCCAACCGACTTCCTATTGGACGGTCGTGCCGGAAGCAAATCAACCTTCCTACGCACGGTATGTGGATGCGTTCCTCGGTAATGTGCTCAGCCTTATCAAAATTTACACATTTCCCGTGTGGTGCGTCCAAGGTCCCATGAATACCGATGCCTCTTGAGATACCGAGAAATCTGCTTCTGGTCGACAGGCCTGAGATCACATGATCATTGTCGTTGAATAACATGAAAGAGGGACAGGGTTCTGAAAACAGACGCTTACTAGAATCGCGGTCGGCATCGTGTCGCATCCGCCTTGGCATCAGCCGATGCCTGCTTGGCGACGCCGTCCGGTATGACGGCGGACACAAACATGACCGTTATTTGGCCGAAGTGCTATCTCGTGTGATTGAATGGGTGCCAGTCTGCCCGGAAGTCGAAGCAGGGCTGGGAACGCCGCGCGAACCGATGCAACTGGTCGGTACTGTAGGACGGGCCAAATTGCTGACGCTCACGACGAGACAAGACAGAACCAACATGTTAGAGTCTTTCTCTCACCGACGTATTTCCGAATTGAAATCGATGAATCTATCCGGCTACGTCTTTAAGGCGCGTTCGCCTAGCTGCGGCGTCGAACAAGTTCCATTGTACGATCGGGATGGCAACGTCACGCCTGGAGGCACAGGTCTCTTTGCACAGCTCTTTCGAAATGAGTTTCCGTTGATTCCTGTAACCGATGAAGGACATCTTGCCGATCCCATATCCCGCCAACACTTCCTCGAACAAGTGTTTGGCTATTCTCGCTGGCAGGCCCTAACGTGCGGCCCTATCACCCGACAACGTATCGCCCGATTCCATAGGAGAGAGGCCGAAGAACTGCAGAAACGTTCCCCCTCACATTATGTAATGCTGAGCCGTCTTGTTTCAGAGACTAGCCAATATCAACCCAACGACCTGGCGGCACGATATGGGCAAGTCTTCATGCAAGCGCTCACTGTTGCACCTTCAACCCACATGCAGGCCGGTCTACGACATTCCAAACACCAATACCCAATCCAAAAGGACACGTCACTATGAGTCAATGCAAAGAAGGTGTCATTCTTGTCGGTCACGGTGGTATTCCGAAGGGATGCCCATCGGAATTGGTCAGCAAACTGAAGCGACTGGAAGGACAGCGGCGGTCGGCGGGGACACCGATGTCGGCGGAGGAACTCGAACTGGATACCAAGATCCGCCACTGGCCGAGAACACCCGAAACAGATCCCTATCAAACAGGTCTCGAATCAGTTGCTGGACAACTGCGCGCCGCACTGGGAAACGTGCTCTTTGCCGTCGCGTACAACGAGTTTTGCGCGCCGACTTTGGAAGAATCGATACAGGACCTCGTCCGGAAAGGTGCGACTGACATTACTGTGACCACAACCATGTTTACCCCAGGCGGGTCTCATTCAGAGATAGAGATTCCAGAAATCCTCGACCATGTACGGATACAGTATCCGGAGATCACCATCCGATACGCCTGGCCATTTGATCTGAGTCTTGTCGCTAATACATTAGCGGAACAGGTCAGGCGCTTCTCTCAGAAGTCTCTTCACGCCATGTCCTAAAATAGAATATCTTCAGCTATCAGGCCACTGTAGAATACCGGCTGGCTTCGATTACGATGTACGGGGGGAAAGGGATGATGGTTATGTTGCGGGAACAACTGGCGAACGCGTTCCATGATACGCAGTCCTTCAAATGGGATGCCGAGAAGGGATTTAAGCTGGCGTCCGGCGAGATCAGCCCCTTCTATGTCGATTGTCGTGCGCTCGTGGCCCACCCGAAGGCCCGCCGGCTTGTGGCAGAGCTCGCCTATGACAAACTGGCAGGGATTGAACTGGACTGCCTCGGTGGGCTTGAAATCGGAGCAATCCCCATTGCAGTGACGATCTCAGACTTTGCCTGTGCTGCCGCGCGTCAGCGGCTGTGGAGAACCTTCGTGGTAAGGAAACAGGCCAAAGATCACGGCTTGGGAAAACTGATCGAGGGAAGTATTCGCTCGGGTGATCGCGCTCTAATCGTGGACGATGTGCTCACGAGCGGTGGGTCACTGCTCAAAGCCGTCGCAGCCGCTCGAGAAGCCGGGTTACGAGTCGATCATGCGTTGGTGATAGTCGACCGTCAAGAACAGGACGGGAAAGCCCGGGTAGAACGGGAACAGCTCACACTCATCAGCCTCCTCACGGTGCAAGACCTGCTCGACGCTATGAAACGATCCTAGACATCACCTACAGACTCTGTCCCTCATTATTATCGGCACTGAAACTGAATCCCCCAGCGCCGTTCCTCTATGGCTTCTTCCTGCCCTTCGATCGGACTAATCACGCGTATCCGGCCTTTGGTTTCTCCTTCACGAACAATCTCATAGGATCGTTCGCCGCACTTTTTGTCGATAACGGTAAGGGCATCCTTACGGAATGAGGATAGGATGTAACCCTGTTCTCCCTTAAAGGGATACACCACCACGCCACCATTCTCGTGTTCTTGAATGAGCTTGGTCCCATCGGCACAACCGACAAGAGTGGACACTAGAGCCGCAACCGTCACTCTTGACCAGACTTTTCTCATGGCTCTATTATGAACAGAGTCTGTTCCGGTCTCAATATGCCTGGGAGGAAACATGATACGGTTCTATAGAAACGTCGCAGTCGGATGCCTGGTTGCCGCAAGCCTACTGTTCAGCGAAGTCGCCCAATCTCACCATTCGTATCTGCTGACTGTGCAACAATTGCAATCCGGTCTTTCCATCGCTCGATTCATGACCCAGAAAGGTTTCATATTAGTCGATGTCCGTTCCCCGGAGGAACATCTGGCCGGCAGCATCCCCGGCACCGACCGCAACATCGACTTCCGCGAGATCCAGTCGCGGCATCGTGAGATCGGTGCAAAATTTGAGGATCATATTGTCGTCTATTGTCAATCAGGACGTCGGAGCAATATCGCGGCGGAGGCCCTGGCGGATCTCGGATATCGCCATGTGTACAATGTTGAGGGCAGCATGAACGCATGGATAGAAGCAGGGTTTCCGGTCGCACGATCGCAACAGTAACCATTGTCCCAAACAGACAACGACGACATATGGATCACTCTTCCCTTATCTCAATCGAGGGCCGCTCCTCAGACTTGGGAATATCTCCACTCGTTGGCTGATTGAGACACAATGCGTGACGATCTCGCACCGCTATTCTTAGCGTCGGCTGACACCGATGACTGTCGGCAATGGGATGTGCGCGGACGTGCTCCCGCCAAACAAGGCCTTCCAGAAAATTCGATGCTCATTCTGCAGATTGCTCTGCCACAGTGACTCTGAAACAAGTAGGTCTGACGATGAGCCTCCATCCATAGCCATCGCCCGACGCACAACGGGCAACGTATCCCGAAGACATCGGCCGATATCGTACAGAGACGTCACGTCTCGGCTTTTGAAGATGAGAATCCGTCCCTGGTCCGTTTCAGCAATGATCGTTTGATACGCCCGTTTCCCTGTCTCACGAACACGAATCGTCTTATTCCGGTCCAAGAGCATCAGCGCCTGGGCGGCCTCTTGATAGGGCGGATGTTGCTCATCAAAGGCCTCCACCGCCAAGTCAAGTACCCGAGCCTTCTTCAGACCTGGAGCCAAGGGCTCCGCGACGAATAATCCCTGCCACGTTGTGTGCCGGCGGCTTCCCAATGACCGCCCGTCTTTATACAACAGGCCGAGATAGGCGAAGTTTTCACGAAATAACCCGGCGTTGAAAATGACATCATGGCCCGTCCGTTTCTGCCATTCTTCAATCGTCGGAGGATGTGCATGTTTTTCATGCGCATAGTGATGGATCACAAACCTGGCACGATCCGGATCGATCTCAATGGCCAACAGAGACGGCACGGCCGGACAAGGCTCGCCCGGATTCCACACTGACACAGCAACACCATCCGCAAGCTGTTCCCACTGGATGTTCTCAGCAAGCGCGAGGCACGGCAGCGCACAGAGCGCAAGAACATAGCCGAATAGACGACCCACTTTTCCAGCGGCAACGGTCGGGAATCGCCGCCGTTCGATTGAATCGGAGGCTCCGCAGTGAACAGCTGGTGTGAAGTCGTCGATCATGGCATATAGCCGATAGATCGTGGTCTGAATGGTTACCGGATCACTGTCCCTTGCTAACTGGATACAGCCGTGCTGGCCGGCCTGCAATCCAGAAGCTCGCGAATGGCCCTCGCCAGTGCCTCCGGAGTGAACGGCTTTTGAAGATACCCGCAGGCTGGATCTCCGGCACCGAGACCAACATCATCGGCATAGCCGGATATGAAGAAGAGTTTCAGTTCAGGCTTGATCACACGAAGGTGCTGGGCTAATTCCGTCCCATTCATTCCCGGCATGACCACATCTGTGAGCAGAAGCTGGAGCCGTCCTATCTGCTGCGTACCGACAAGACAGGCCTCCAAACCATGTTTGGCCTCGAAGACCCGATATCCGAGCTTGCGAAGTTCATCTCGAATCAGCCCCCGGACGCCCGCATCATCTTCGACCAGCAGAATAGTCTCATGACCGCTCATGGATGACGGCGCTACCTCCTGGCCATCTGCTCGTTCCGGTTCCTCGATAATCCTCGGAAGGTAAATATCAAAGCGAGTGCCGCGCCCGATCGCGCTGGACACATCAAGCCCGCCACCGCTTTGCGTGACGATGCCGAACACGGTGGAAAGTCCGAGTCCCGTACCTTTCCCTTCTTCCTTCGCCGTAAAAAATGGCTCAAACATGTGAGCTTGGACATCCGGTGAAATCCCGCAACCGGTGTCGGACACCGAAAGTTTCACGTAGGTGCCGGGAGGCAAGGGACTCAGATGATACATCGGCGTCCGGTCAATCTCGACCGAAGCGGTTTCGATGATCAGCGTTCCGCCCTTGGGCATGGCATCGCGGGCATTGACAACGAGATTCATGACGATCTGTTCGAGTTGCACGGGGTCTGTCTTGACTCGAAGAGGCTCCCGGCTTGCGCGTAAGATTAATTCGATATCTTCACCGATTAAACGTCGAAGCATCGTCTCAAAGTTGCCGATGACCGGATTCAGATCCAGTACCTTCGGCTCAGCCGGCTGCTTTCTGCTGAACGTCAGCAATTGTTTGATCAACGCCGCTGCGCGATCGCCGGCCTTGCGCATCTCTTCGATCTTGCCCCTCTCAGGATGCTCCGACGGCAAATCATTGAGCAACACTTGGCTATGGCCCATGATGACGGTGAGAATATTGTTAAAATCGTGTGCCAGTCCTCCGGCCAATCGGCCGACAGCCTCCAGCTTTTGCGCCTGACGAAGCTGTTGCTCGCTCTGGCGCAACGCCTCCTCGGCCCGCTTCCGCTCCATCCGATCGTGTCGTTCACGAAGCGCGCGCTGGATCGATGGAACAAGCCGGCCGATGCGCTGTTTCAAAATATAATCCGTGGCTCCGCGATGCATGGTATCGATGGCAAGTTCCTCACCGAGCGTCCCGGAAACGAAAATGAATGGGATCTCGGGAGCCAGCTTGCGCGCAAGCTCAAGCGCAGCAGCACCATCGAATCCGGGAAGAGAATAGTCAGCCAGGATCAGATCGATCAGGCCTTCTTTAAGAATCGCAACAAACGCCGCACGACTGTCCACGCGGATCGGGGCGCAAGAAATTCCCCCGTCTGCCAACAGTGTGGCAATGAGGTCGGCATCCGTCTGGTTATCCTCCAGTTGGAGAACCCGCAAGGGAGTGGTCATCACAGCTCCATTCTGAGTTATTTGTCTGAACCGGATCCCTGCGGTGGAGGCTCGTTGATCACACCCCAGAATGTCCCCAGTTCCTTGACTGCCGAGACAAACTGATGGAATTCAACAGGTTTCACCACATACGCATTGGCCCCCAGCGCGTAACTCTCGCCGAGGTCACGTTCTTCACGAGAAGAGGTAAGCATGACGACAGGGATGGGACGGAGATGCGTATCCGCCTTGATAGTCCGTAAGACTTCAAGCCCGTTTACTTTGGGCATCTTGATATCCAGGAAGATAACCGCGGGGTTCCCTTTCATCCGGGAAGCAAACAACCCTCGACAATACAGATAATCCAACACCTCGGCGCCGTCGTGGCAGAGAACCACTTTGTCGGAAATGTTTTGTTCCTCCATCGCGGCCAGAGCCAGTTCAGCGTCTCGCGGATTATCTTCAGCGAGTACGATCGGTTTTGCGCCTGTCATGATCGAGGCCTCCTGGTTGGGAGCGTCATATAAAAGGTCGCTCCTTTATCCGGCTCGCCCTCTGCCCAGGTGCGCCCACCATGTCGATGCACGATCCGACGCACGTTGGCGAGGCCGATACCGGTTCCTTCGAATTCATCCATCCGGTGGAGTCGCTGAAACACGCCGAATAGTTTGCCGGCATACTGCATGTCAAATCCCACTCCGTTGTCACGCACAAAAATGACGACTTCTCCGACATTCGGCCTGTCCATGCCGACTTCAATATGTGCGCGCGGCCTGGTGCTTGTGAATTTCACCGCATTCGCGATCAGATTCATAAACACCTGCCGAAGCATGGCCGGATCACCCAGCACTTCCGGGAGTGTGGCAATTGTCCAAGATATTTCGCGTCCTTGCAAGTCAAGTCGTAAATCGTAAAGGATGGTTCGGATCAGCTGGTTCACATCAACCGTTGTTTGAAGCATCTCCTGACGCCCCATCCGGGAAAACACCAGCAGATCGTCGATCAGCTGGCCCATCTGTTTGGCAGAATCGGAGATCGTCTGCAGATACCTGGCGGCCTTTTCGTTCAACGATTCAGTCACCGCTTTGCGCAACAGCGACGCATACCCATCAATATGGCGAAGCGGGGCGCGCAAGTCGTGAGACACCGAATAGCTGAAGGATTCGAGCTCCTTGTTCGCGGCCTCGAGAAGTTCGCCACGCCGCTGCAATTCATCGGCGACACGCCGCCGTTCCGTGATGTCATGTCTAATCAAATAGTAGACGGATGCCAGTAACACGAACTGAAGCAGCGCGCCGATGCTGAGCAGTACAATCGTATTCGTCGTCGTGGCCGCAGATTCCAAGACCCGCCGGCGTAATGCCTGTTGTTCATACAATTCCATTTCCGCGACGATCTTGTGGGTCTCACGGATCTCCTGTGTTGCAGCTCCTTCGAGCGCTATTTTCTTGACCGCCTCGAATCCTTTATTGGCAAGGAGGGTAATTGCATGGGCCTCAGCAGCCAGTTGCCGATCCATCATCCGCTCGAGCAACACGACACGTTCCTGCTGTTCGGGCACTCCCTCCGTCAGATGTTCGAGGTATTTGATAAACGTCGGCCTCTGTTTGATAACCGACTGGTAGGACTCGAGATAGAGCTCTTCTCCTGTAACAAGATACCGGCGGTGATTATTCTCTGTTTGGTCCATCGCCATATCAATATTGGTCAATAGCTGCACGAGTTCGTGGCTGCGGGTATCGAGCCCGCTGTTGGCGATCACGGTACTGGTGTTGCGATAGGATACGGTACTGATCACGAGAATGCCGGCGAACACGAGACTGAACCCGGCCAAGATCCGCCGTTCGATCGTCAGTGACAAAAACCACGTGATCGGAGTACGCCAGAATGACTCGTCGCCGGTAGGCGAGGGGGGAGGGCTGTGGGGCTCAAGTCCCCCCATCGATGCAAGCGAAGTTTGCGGCTGTTCGTTTGTCGCTGATTCCATGAACGTAGGCGATCCTGGCAGAATCCGCTGGAAATCATGTGGGTGACCGCACACGAGGACTCGTGCGCTCCACAGCCAATTGTAGCAGAACTCACGAACGGCGAAACCAGGAAAGCTATCCGCCGAATGACGGAAGAGACGGGGTGGCGATGGCTGAAGGAGCGGGAAGATTCGAGAACATCAGCGTCGCGCCGACAACCCAATCGATAAACGGCTGTGGATAAATGCCAATGACTAACGTTCCTGCCAGACCGACATAGACGACAGCCTTCATCGGACCAGAAATGGTGACAGGGGTGAGGGATTGGTTGGCTCATTGATATACATTTTCTTTACAACGATCATGTAATAGTACATCGAAATCACAATGTTGATCAGTCCAACCGTGATCAGTGTATACAGCCCTTCTTTAATCGCCGCGATAAAAATGTACAGTTTGCCGATAAACCCCGCCAGCGGGGGCACACCGGCCAGAGACAGGAGAAACACCAGCATCGAAAAGGCCAGGAATGGAGAGCGGCGGCCCAAACCAGGCTAATTCCGTCCCGTTCATTCCCGGCATAACCACATCTGTGAGCAGAAGCTGGAGCCGGCCTATCTGCTGCGTACCGACAAGACAGGCCTCCAAGCCATGTTTGGCCTCGAAGACCCGATACCCAAGCTTGCGAAGTTCATCTCGAATCAGCCCCCGGACGCCCGCATCATCCTCGACCAGCAAAATGGTCTCATGACCGCTCATGGACGACGGCGCTGCCTCCTGGCCAGCTGCTCGTTCGGGCTCTTCGATAATCCTCGGAAGGTAAATATCAAAGCGAGTGCCTCGCCCAATCGCGCTGGACACATCCAATCCGCCCCCGCTTTGTGTGACGATACCGAACACGGTTGAGAGCCCGAGACCAGTACCCTTTCCTTCATCTTTTGTTGTGAAGAAGGGCTCAAACATGTGGGCTTGGACATCCGGCGAAATCCCGCAGCCGGTGTCGGACACTGAGAGCTTCACGTAGGCACCGGGAAGCAAGGGGCTCAGGTGGTACACCGGTGTCCGGTCGATCTCGACTGAAGCGGTTTCGATGATCAGCGTTCCGCCCTTGGGCATAGCATCACGAGCATTGACCACGAGATTCATGACGATCTGTTCGAGCTGCGCGGGGTCTGTCTTCACTCGAAGAGGCTCTCGGCTTGCGCGCAAGACCAATTCTATATCTTCCCCGATTAAACGTCGAAGCATCGTCTCAAAGTTGCCGATGACCGGATTCAGATCGAGCACCTTCGGCTCAGCCGGCTGCTTTCTACTAAATGTCAGTAATTGCTTGATCAGTGCCGCTGCGCGATCGCCGGCCTTGCGCATCTCTTCGATTTTGCCCCTCTCAGGATGCTCCGACGGCAAGTCATTGAGCAAGACTTGGCTGTGGCCCATGATAACGGTCAGGATGTTATTAAAATCGTGTGCCAGTCCTCCGGCCAATCGACCGACAGCCTCCAGCTTTTGCGTCTGGCGAAGCTGCTGCTCACTCTGGCGCAACGCGTCCTCAGCCCGTTTCCGCTCCACCCGATCGTGCCGTTCACGAAGCGCCCGCTGAATCGATGGAACCAGCCGGCCAAGCCGCTGTTTCAAAATATAATCCGTGGCTCCGTGATGCATGGTATCGATGGCAAGTTCCTCGCCGAGCGTCCCGGAAACGTAAATGAACGGGATCTCAGGAGCTAGCTTGCGCGCAAGCTCAAGCGCAGCAGCGCCATCGAATCCAGGAAGAGAATAATCGGCCAAAATCAGATCGATCAGGCCTTCTTTAAGGACCGCGACAAATGCCGCACGACTGTCCACACGGATCGGGGCACAAGGAATTCCCCCGTCTGCCAACATCGTGGCAATGAGATCGGCATCCGTCTGGTTATCCTCCAGTTGGAGAACTCGCAAGGGAGTGGTCATTAACGCTCCATTCTGAGTTACTTGCCTGAACCGGATCCCTGCGGTGGAGGCTCGGTTGATCACACCCCAGAATGTGCCCAGTTCCTTGACGGCCGAGACAAACTGATGGAATTCAACAGGCTTCACCACATACGCATTGGCCCCCAGCGCGTAGCTCTCACCGAGGTCCCGTTCTTCACGGGAAGAGGTGAGCATGACGACAGGAATGGGACGGAGATGCGTGTCCGCCTTGATGGTCCGCAAGACCTCGTGCCCGTTTACTTTAGGCATCTTGATGTCCAGGAAGATAACGGCAGGGTTTCCTTTCATCCGGGATGCAAACGGCCCGCGACAATACAGATAATCCAACACCTCGGCGCCGTCGTGGCAGAGCACCACTTTGTCGGAAATGTTCTGTTCCTCCATCGCAGCCAGAGCCAGTTCGGCATCTCGCGGATTATCTTCAGCGAGTACGATCGGTTTTGCGCCTGTCATGATCGAGGCCTCCTGGTTGGGAGCGTCATGTAAAAGGCCGCTCCTTTATCCGGCTCACCTTCCGCCCAGGTACGTCCGCCATGCCGATGCACAATGCGACGCACGTTGGCGAGGCCGATACCGGTTCCTTCAAATTCATCCATCCGGTGGAGTCGTTGAAACACGCCGAATAGTTTGCCGGCATACTGCATGTCAAATCCCACTCCGTTGTCACGCACAAAAATGACGACTTCACCGGTATTCGGCCTGTTCATGCCGACCTCAATGTGTGCGCGCGGCCTGGTGCTTGTGAATTTCACCGCATTAGCGATCAGATTCATAAACACTTGCCGGAGCATGGCCGGATCACCCGGCACGTCTGGGAGTGTGGCAATTGTCCAAGATATCTCGCGTCCTTGCAAGTCAAGTCGTAAATCGTAAAGGATGGTTCGGATGAGCTGGTTCAGATCAACGGTCGTATGGAGCATTTCCTGACGGCCCATCCGCGTAAATACCAGCAGATCGTCGATCAGTTGGCCCATTTGTTTGGCAGAGTCAAAGATCGTCTGCAAATACCTGGCGGCCTTTTCGTTCAATGATTCAGTGACCGCTTTGCGCAACAGTGACGCATACCCATCGATATGGCGAAGCGGAGCGCGCAAGTCATGCGATACCGAATAGCTGAAGGATTCCAGCTCCTTGTTCGCGGCCTCGAGAAGTTCGCCGCGCCGCTGCAGTTCGCTGGCGACACGCCGCCGTTCCGTGATGTCATGCCTAATCAAATAGTAGACGGACGCCAGCAGCACGAACTGAAGCAACGCGCCGAGGCTGAGCAGCACGACCGTATTCGTCGTCGTGGCCGCAGACTCCAAGACCCGCCGGCGCAGTGCCTGCTGTTCATACAATTCCATTTCAGCAATGACCTTGTGGATCTCACTGATCTCCCGTGTTGCGGCTCCTTCGAGCGCTATTTTCTTGACCGCCCCGAATCCTCTATTGGTAAGGACGGTACTCGCATGAGCCTCAGCAGCCAGTTGCCGATCCATCATTCGTTCGAGCAACACGACGCGTTCCTGCTGTTCAGGCACTCCCTCCGTCAGATGTTCGAGGTATTTGATAAACGTCGGCTTCTGTTTGATAACCGACTGGTAGGACTCGAGATAAAGCTCTTCTCCTGTCACAAGATACCGGCGATGATTATTCTCGGTTTGGTCCATCGCCACATCGATATTCGTCAATAGCTGCATGAGTTCGTGGCTGCGGGTATCGAGCCCGCTGTTGGCGATTACCGTGCTGGTGTTGCGATAGGACACGGTACTGATCACGAGAATGCCGGCAAACACAAGGCTGAACCCGGCCAAGATCCGCCGTTCAATCGTGAGTGAGAGAAACCAGATCATCGAGGCACGCCAGAATGACTCGCCACCGGCAGGCGGGGTAGTCGCGCTGTGAGCGGCCAAGATCCGCCGTTCAATCGTGAGTGAGAGAAACCAGATCATCGAGGCACGCCAGAATGACTCGCCACCGGCAGGCGGGGTAGTCGCGCTGTGAGGCTCAAGTCCCCCAGCCGGCGCGAGCTGAATTTTCGGCTGTTCGTTTGTCGCTGATTCCATGAACGTAGGCAATCCCGGCGGAATCCGCTGGAAAATATGTGGGTGACCGCACGCTAGAACTCGTGCGCTCCACAGCCAATTGTAGCAGAACTTACGACCGGCGAAACCAGGAAAACTATCCGCCGAAGGGCGGGAGAGACGGGGTGACGATGGCTGAAGGAGCGGGAAGGTTCGAAAACATCAGCGTCGCGCCGACAACCCAATCAATGAACGGCTGAGGATAAATGCCAATGACTAACGTTCCTGCCAAACCGACATAGACGACGGCCTTCATCGGACCAGAAATGGTGACTGGCGAGGGATTAGTCGGCTCATTGATATACATCTTCTTTACGACGATCATGTAGTAGTACATCGAAATCACGATGTTGATCAGTCCAACCGTGATCAGTGTATACAGCCCTTCCTTAATCGCCGCGATGAAAATGTAGAGTTTGCCGATAAATCCCGCCAGCGGCGGCACACCAGCTAGAGACAGGAGAAACACCAGCATCGAAAAGGCCAGGAACGGAGAGCGGCGACCCAAACCATTATAGTCGTCGATGTCATCACTCCCGATCGCGTGGCTGACGGCGATGACAACGGCAAAGGCGCCGAGATTCGCAAAGAGATAAGCCAAGAGGTAAAACAAAATGGCATCATTCCCCATTTTCGTCCCGGCCGCCAAGCCGATCAAGACGTTCCCGACCTGGGCGATACCGGAATAGGCCAGAAGACGCTTGATGTTCCGCTGAGCAATCGCCACGATGTTGGCATAGGTCATCGACAAAATAGAGACCGCCACCAATAGAATGACCCACATCGGCTTGAAGGAGGCCAACGCCACGAAGAAGATACGGAGGAGGATGGCGAACGCAGCGCCCTTCGGAGCGATCGACAAGTACGCCGTCACAGGCGTCGGCGCGCCATGATACGTATCAGGAATCCACGAATGAAAAGGAACGGCTCCGATTTTGAACCCCAGCGCGGCGAAGATCAGCAAGAAGCCGATGATGGCCCCCGGGGTCGCGGCGAGATTCATCTCCGAAAACACCAGTTTCCCCGTCTCCCCGTACACGAGACTGATCCCGTAGGCGAGCAGTCCTGCAGCGAACACGCCCAGGATGAAGAACTTGAGTCCGGCCTCATTCGAGGCCAAATCCTCACGAAGATAGCCCACCAGAATGTAGAACCCGAGGGTCGAAAACTCCAGGCTCACGAAAAGAGACAGCAGATCGTTAGCCGAAGACATGAACATCATGCCGAGAGCCGACATGACGACCAGCACGTAATACTCTCCCCGAAAGAATCTAAACCGCTCGACGTACTGAATCGACGCAAGAATGACGAGAGCCGTCGAACCGACGATAAATATCTTGAAAAAGATGGCCATACGGTCCAGCACGAACATGTTGCCGAACAGGGCGCCCGACACATGAGTCACATCAAACCACACCAAACAGCCCAGAGTGGCCAGGAGGCCGGTAATGCTGAGAATCGCCAATTGTTCCTTGGGCAAGCGTGGAAAGGCAAAATCGACAATCACGATCACACAGAGCCAGCAGGTCAGCACAATCTCCGGCAGCAGCAACAGAAGATCCGCGAAGGACAAGGTCAGCGTGAAAGTCATTCCGCTCCTCGCGCGACGAGAGGTGTACCCCGTGAACGGTCACCAGAGACCGACGCCGGATTGGTTTCGGATGAGCCAGCCCTCGCTTCACGTTTCACGTTTGACGTGTCACCTTCCTCTGAGGCGACCGGAACAACATGCGTGATCCTGGCGATTAATGGATCCACGCCCGAACGAACGACATCGTACAAATGCATCGGGAAAATGCCGAATCCCACGCTGACGGCAATCATCACCAGTAATGGCAGCCGATCAACGGTCGACACGGCATCATGCGCATGGCTGTATTGTTGATTCATCGGCCCATAAAACAGGCTCCGCATCATTTTGAAGAGATACGCCATGGTGAGAACGATCCCCAGCACAGCGACAATGACTTGAAGGGGATACTTTTCCCAGCTGCCGACGATAATCATGATTTCCGCGATGAAATTCACGGTTCCCGGCATACCGATCGACGCCATACACCCCACGATGAAACAGCCGGAGATAAACGGCATCTTATTCGAGAGGCCTCCCAATGATGGAAGATCCCGCGTGTGGGTTTGGTCATACACCCACCCTGCCATGGCAAAGAGCATGCCGGTGGCCATCGCATGAGCAAACATATAAATGATTGCGCCGCTCAAACTGATGTAATTCAATGCCGCCATCCCGAGAAACACATAACCCATGTGGCTTGAGCTGGAATAACCGATGACATACTTAGTGTCCTTGGCGTAGAACGCGACAAACCCTCCGTAGACGATGCTAAACATGCAGAGGACGGCCGCAATCGGCATCATTTCACGGGTCGTCTCAGGCAAAATTTCAAACGCCACCCGAATAATCGAGAAATGTCCAAGTTTCATGAGCACACCGGCATGCAGCATACTGGTCGCGGCCGGAGCCGCGGCATGACCGACCGGAGACCACGAATGGAGCGGCCACAACGGAGCGATCGAGGCAAAGCCGAAAAAGACCAACACCCAAATGATCTTGTCCAGGGTCGTGCCGAGCACGGGAATATTCATGAGGTGGGCATGCTCGCGAAGCACGAGAATATCGAACGTATTGAGCCCGGAATACTTGTAAATCAGTAGAATACCCATCAGCGCCGCGACCGCGAAGGCCGACAAGAAAAGCACCAACTTCATCGCTGCGTACTCTTTGCTGTTCGACCCGAAGTTGAAAATGAAGCCGACAGAATCTCTCTGTTTGAGTCCTTCCGTATCCGTCATCTCCAAATATCGCTTGGTATGACTACCCCACATACCCAGCAAGAGATACATGGGAATCACGGACATCTCATAGAAGAAGTAGAGGAAAAACAGATCCAGGGACATAAAGACGCCGATCGTGGCGGCGGCGAGAATCAGCAACCAGATGTAGAATTCTTTCGCACGATCCCTGATGTGCCACGATACAAAAATACCCGTAAACAACAAAATCGCCGAGGCCAGCACGAGCGGGGTCCCGATACCATCCACACCAAGATGCAGCGAGATTCCGAGTTGCCTCGACCATTCGAACTTCTGGACGAATTGGAACCCACCTTTGACCGGATCATAGGCATAAAACAAATAGATCGAAGCAACCAGGGACACAAAGGCAGAGCTCGCAGCGATACCTCGGACCAGCATCGGCTGCCGATTTGAGACCATGATCAGCGCCAACGCGCCGGCGAAGGGAGCAAAGAGAATATAGAGCAGTGCGTATTCGCCCATGAACTCAGCGTCCTTTATCAGCCGTGGAGGATCCGAGAGCCGCTACTGTGCCATGATTCAAGCGATCGACAAGCGCCTGCACCGATCCGTTCATAATCCGAAGAAAGGGCGATGGATACAGCCCGATCCACAGAATCATGACCGACAGTGAAACGGCAATGACCATCTCACGCAATTGAAGATCGCTCATCGTCTGTTTCACCGCTTTACCGACCGGGCCCAGCATGGCGCGTTCGTAGTACCAGAGAAAATAAGCCGCCCCGAAAATGACGCCGAGCACAGCCACCGCTCCGAACCACCACTTGGCTTTGAATGCGCCTAAGAGAATGAGAAACTCTCCCACAAAACCGTTCGTTCCTGGAAGTCCGATCGAGGCCAGTCCGATAATCAGAAAGAACGTGGCCAACAGCGGCACTTGCTTGGCCATACCCCCGAACGCCGACAGCTGCGTGGACTGTTGACGCGAATACAGAAACCCCGCAATAAAGAAAAGGCCGGCTGTACTAAATCCTAGATTGATCATGGTCAGAAGGCTGCCCTGCAGACCTTGGTAATTCAGCGAGAACAGCCCCACAACGATGAAACCCAAATGGCTGACGCTGCTATAGGCCAACAGACGCCTGAAGTCCGGTTGAACCAACGCCATCCAGGCTCCATACAGAATGGCGCATAGTCCGAGCACGACCACCACGGTCACAACCGTATCGCTTTGGGAGGCATCGGGAAGAAGCGGCAGACTGAAGCGCATGAAGCCGAATGTGCCAAGCTTCAGTCCGGCCAGCACCACCGCCATGCCGATAGGACCCTCCATCAGCGCATCCGGCAGCCATGTGTGGAACGGGAAGATCGGGGCCTTGAAGGCAAATCCCATGAACATGAGCCAGAAGATCAGGATCTGCTGGTCCATCGGAATCGGCGCCGAGAGAAGTTCGAGTAAATCGAACGAATAGCTTTGATCCGTATGATGCAAGGACGCCCACTGGTGGAAATTGATATTGAGCAAGGCGATGCCGACCAGCATGAAGACACTGCCCAAGAGGGTATAGAGGACGAACTTCAACGCCGCATAATGGCGCTCGGCGCCGCCACCCCACAACTTGATCAGAAAGTAGCTGGGAATCAGCATCAGTTCCCAGAAGACGAAGAACAAGATCAGATCCAATG
>JABMDE010000024.1:17923-21252 GCA_015904055.1 Nitrospira sp.
AGCGGCACTTGCTTGGCCATGCCTCCGAACGCCGACAGCTGCGTGGACTGTTGACGCGAATAGAGAAACCCCGCAATAAAGAAGAGGCCCGCCGTACTGAATCCCAGATTGATCATGGTCAGAAGGCTGCCCTGCAGACCCTGGTAATTCAGCGAGAACAGTCCTACGACGATGAAACCCAAATGGCTGACGCTGCTATAGGCTAGGAGTCGCCTGAAGTCCGGTTGAACCAGCGCCATCCAGGCTCCATACAGAATGGCGCATAGACCGAGCACAACCACCACGGTCACAACCGTGTCGCTTTGGGACGCATCGGGAAGAAGCGGCAGGCTGAATCGCATGAAGCCAAACGTACCGAGTTTGAGTCCGGCCAGCACCACCGCCATGCCGATAGGGCCCTCCAATAGCGCATCCGGCAACCATGTGTGGAACGGGAAGATCGGGGCCTTGAAGGCAAACCCCATGAACATGAGCCAGAAGATCAGGATCTGCTGATCCATTGGAATCGGCGCCGAAAGGAGCTCGAGTAAATCGAATGAATAGCTTTGATCCGTATGATGCAAGGACGCCCACTGGTGGAAATTGATATTGAGCAACGCGATGCCGACCAACATAAAGACACTGCCCAGAAGGGTATAGAGGACGAACTTCAACGCCGCATAATGGCGCTCGGCGCCTCCCCCCCACAGCTTGATCAGAAAGTAGCTGGGAATCAGCATCAGCTCCCAGAAGACGAAGAACAAGATCAGGTCCAATGAAACGAACACGCCCATCGTCGTCGTTTCAAGTGCCAAGAGGCACATCATGTAGAGCTTCACCTGGTGACGGATCGTGTCCCAGGAATAGATCACGACCAACACACTCAGAAAAGCGGTCAATCCCACGAAGAGTACGCTGATGCCGTCAACGCCCAGGTGGTAGCTGATACCCAGTGCAGGAATCCATCTCACGCGCTCCGCGAACTGCATGGCAGCCGATTCCGGCACAAACCGCAGCAGCACAAACACAGAGAGCGCAAGTTCGAGCAACGTGATGGCAAGCGCCGACGTCCGGACCATGTCCTCATCATCGAACAGCCACAGCACGATGGCTCCCAGAACGGGCAAAAAGAGAATGCAGGAAAGGACCGGAAATCCCGCTGTGAGTTCTTCCAACATAATGACGGCCTACGTTCCCCGACCCTCTACATCTGAACGAGGAATTGAACGACCAGCGCCAACAGAAAGAGTCCGGCGACGATGAGCGCAACATAATGGTGGACCATTCCGCTCTGCATCTTCCGCCCTTCACGCGCCGCGAGGTGATTGCCGTATCCGATGACATTCAGCCCCGCATACACAATATACTTTTCCATCCAGGTCGACCCGGCAGAGCCCCAATCGGCCAGCTGTCCGACTCCACGGACGAGACCGTCGATGACCGTGCGATCGAACCAATCGAGCAATTCCCCCAAGCGTTTGATGGGCTCGACAATGATGAAATCATAAAGTTCATCGACATAATATTTGTTCAACAGCGTCCTGTAGGCGCCGGAGAATTTCTCGGCCCACACATCGGCCGTCGGAGTGCTCGCCTGGTACATGAAGTGAGCAAGCCCCCACCCAATCACCGCAATACCGGTTGCCACAACCATGAGGGCGACCACCAGTCCCATGCTGACCTCGTGTTCACCGGCCGAGCCGACGACCGGTGCCAGGAATCGATGCAACCAGCCATGTTCCGGAGGAAATCCCAACAGCAACCCGCCGACAAGCGACAGAAAACCAAGCGCAAACAAGGGACCAATCATCACCAACGGCGATTCGTGGACATGCGCTTCGGTATGATGATCCATTCTGGATTCGCCATAAAAGGTCAGGTAGGTCAGCCGGAACATGTAAAAGGAGGTGAGGAACGCGCCGATCGCTGCGATGCCATAAAGCAAGAAGTGGTCATGGGTAAAGGCATGGGCCATGATCTCGTCTTTGCTCCAGAATCCCGCCAAGGGAGGAATCCCGGCAATCGCGATTGTGCCGATCAGAAACAGACGGTATGTCCAAGGGATTTTCTTGCTTAGTCCGCCCATTTTCCTGATGTCCTGCTCACCTGACAAGGCGTGAATCACCGACCCCGCGGACAAAAACAACAGGGCCTTGAAAAAGGCATGGGTCATCAAATGGAAGACAGCGGCGGTATAGGCGCCGATGCCGCAACCTAGGAACATATACCCCAACTGGCTAACCGTGGAATAAGCCAGCACCCGTTTGATATCCGTCTGGACCAAACCGATCGTGGCGGCGAATAGGGCCGTACCGCCGCCGACGAAAGCGACCACTTCCATCGCAGTAGGAGAAAGGTCGAAAATGACATGATTACGGACAATCATGTACACACCCGCTGTCACCATAGTGGCGGCATGGATGAGGGCGCTGACCGGCGTCGGGCCCTCCATCGCGTCGGGCAACCATGTATAGAGAGGAAGCTGAGCCGATTTCCCGACCGCACCGACCAGCAGGCAGAGCGCAATAGCGGTTGCCATGTCAGGTGAAAGCTGGCCGGCCTGCGCAAACACCTTGGTATAGTCCAGGGTCTTGAAATTGACGAAGATCAGAAAGATGGCCAGCAAGAACCCTGCGTCGCCGATGCGATTGACCACAAAAGCCTTCGTCGCCGCCTTCGCAGCCGACACTTTGTCGTAGTAATACCCGATGAGCAAATACGAACAGAGCCCGACCCCTTCCCAGCCGATAAACAGAACCACATAATTGTTCCCCATCACCAGAAGCAGCATGGAGACCATGAAGAGGTTCATGTAGATAAAGAAGCGCGTAAAGCCCGATTCACCGTGCATGTACCCGACGGAGTACACATGAATGAGGAACCCGACTCCGGTCACCACCAGCAACATCACGCAGGTCAACGGATCGACCAGATAGGCCAGATTGATCGTGAGATCGCCCCCGAAGATCCATTGGTAGGCGACGACTTCGTGTGCAGTTCCAGTCCGCAGAATATCGGCGAACACGCCGATGACACAGAGAAAGGAGAGACCGACCGATCCCCACGCCAACCGATGAGCCATCTCATGCGAATAGCGGCTGCCCAGAAGTCCGTTGGAAATCACGGCCAGGAGTGGGAGAACCGGAATCAGTTTGATGAGCAGATCGGTTAAGTCGGACACGCTAGATCGTCATCTCCATCCTGCTACCACTTCAAAATGTTCATCTCATCGACATTCGTAGAAACTTTCCCACGAAACACCGTGATGATGATGGCCAGTCCGACCGCGGCTTCCCCCGCAGCAACGGCAATAAAAAACAGGGCGGTGAGCTGGCCGGCCATGGACTCCA
>JABMDE010000024.1:21372-23693 GCA_015904055.1 Nitrospira sp.
ACGCCGGCGGCAATACTCACCAATGCGAAATACGCAAAAAAGACGGCAACCATGTCTTCGACTCAACTCAGATGCTTGGGAGGCGTTTGCGTGGACTTGAGTACGGACTGCGGAAAATAGTACCGATACTCCCGGCTCTCCTCGACATTCTTTTCCTGATTATGGGCATACAGATACTGTTTGGCGTCATTGAGGTGGCGCTCACCGATGTTGTACAGCCGCTTCTTATCGAAGAGCAATGTACGCTTGTCATGGGTGGAATATTCGTACATCTTGGTCATCGCCAGCGCATTGACCGGGCAGGCCTCCACGCAATAGCCGCAAAAGACGCACTTCGTCACATCGATATAAAACTCGCTTGCATATCGTTGAAGCGGGCGGGCCGTATCCTCAGCGCTGATCACCTTGATGCAATGGGAGGGGCAGGCCACCTCGCAGAGGTCGCACCCGACACACCGCTCTCGGCCGTCGTCGTATCGAAGCAACCCCAGGGCACCCCGATGCGCATGCGGAATCTCCCGTTCTTCGCGCGGGTATTGAAACGTGATCGGCTGATGGAACATGTGCTTGAAGGTGACCTTCATCGCGTCCCAAATTTCATAGAACAGCGCGGCATGGAGAATTTTTTTTGTCATGGCCGAAACGCTCATCCAAGTCTCCTGTCCGCCGACGGGCGCAGCATACACACCCGATTACGCTCGTTCAATACTGACCCACGTCTGCTTGAAAGCCGGAACGCCGGTCACAGCATCCACGGAAATACGCATCAAATCTTTCACGGGCGGTTCGTTGAAGTGCTCCGGAAAGAAACAGGTCCCCAGGGCAACAGACTGGTCGGGTTGGACCCCGAGCTGGAGCGAGCCCAGATCGGAAGTCAGACGCACTTTTATGCCGTCCTGCAAGCCAAGCCGGTCCATATCCGCCGGACTCATGCGAAGCTTGCCGGTATTCGGAGCAATGGTGATGAGGCCGGGAGCTTCCGTCGACATCTTGCCCGAATGCATCAACAGCTGACCCATCTGTAATGAGAACGGACGCGCACTGTCATGCGAAACAGGCATCGCCCGGTACCGGACGGCGACCTCGGCGGCATACCCATTATCCAAGTAGCGATCCGGCGACGACACCACTTTGCGCGGCTGACCAAGGTTGTAATAGCCCGGCAAGAGCTTCATCATTTCAGTTTGAATATCATTGACCGATTCATACTCCCACTGGCAGCCCAACGCATTGGCCAGGGAGGTCATGATATGCCAATCCGGCAGGCTTTCCCCAATCGGATCCATCGCTTGACGAACCCGGAGGACACGGCCCTCCAGATTCGTGAAGGTCCCGTCCTTTTCTGCATAGGTACAGGCCGGCAACACGACATGCGCCTGCCGAGCAGTCTGGGTCAAGAACGGGTCCTGAACGACGAGCAACTCCAGCCGATCCAATGCAGCCCGTACTTCCATAGAAGCCGGCAACGTCTCCAGCGGATTTTCTCCAAGGACGTACAACGCCTTGATACTGCCGTTCTTACATCCGTTGAGGATCTCGACGAGACTCGACCCGGTACGACTCCCTGGAAGTACCGCACCCCAAGCCTTTGCGAATCGCTCGCGTGCAACCGGATCGTCAAACTGTGCTTGACCCGGCAAAAATTCAGGCGCCACACCCATATCGACGGCGCCCTGCTCATTCGGCTCCTCGGTCACGGTATTCACACCACAACCCGGGCGGCCGAGCTTGCCGGTGATCCAGGCCAAATCGATGAGTTTCAACACATTGTCGTAACCACCGGTTCTCCTCACGATGCCTTCCGCACACATAATGATCGAGCGCGGCGCTTCGGCGAAGATCGCTGCAATATCCCTCAAGTTGTCCGTGGTCAGCCCGGTTTGAGAGGCAACATCGTCCAGTGAAAGGCCTGCAACCGCAGCCTGAAGTGCGGCGAACGCCTGGGGATGTTTCTTAGTGGCAGCCTCATCCACCAGATCCTGCTCAATCGTCGCCTTAATCAATCCATGAATAACCAATCCCTCCGTACCGGGCGTGATCACAAACGGATGGGAAGCCAGTTTGGCCATATTGGTGACGGCGGAATCCAGCGTCACGACTTGTGCCTTATAGACACGAATCGCTTCTTTAATCCGCACGGCCGTCAGGGGATTCGTTTCCGTGATGTTCGAGCCGATGAGGAGGATGGCTTTGGCTTTGGTAAGATCTTCCCAATCATTCGGCGTCCGTCCCAGCCCAAGAGCATGTTTCGAGGCATGCACGAAATTCAGATGGCCGTAGCGGGCGCTGCTGTCGAGATGATTGCTCCCGAACCCGATCCG
>JABMDE010000024.1:23813-39344 GCA_015904055.1 Nitrospira sp.
GCCATCCGCCGGCAAACGGTTCCGGCTACGATCATCAAATCCGACTGCCGAGGCGAGCCCCGAAACACCCCGGCTCCGAACCGGTCCATATCGTACCGTGAAGAGACGGCGGCCATCATCTCGATGGCGCAACAGGCAAGCCCAAAGGTCATGGGCCACAGCGAACCTTTTCGTGCCCAGTTCACGGCTTTTTCCAAGGTGCCCGTGAACACATCGGGAGCACCGTCCTTTTCCTGACGTCCCAGTTGAATCAATCCCATATAAACCTCAGTCCCACTCCAGTGCACCCTTCCGCCAGGCATACACATAGGCCACGACGAACAGGGCGATAAAAATGATCATCTCAATCAAACCGATCAACCCAATTTTGGTAAAGACCACCGCCCATGGGTAGAGAAAGATGACTTCAATATCGAAAATGACGAATAACATCGCAAAAATGTAGTAGCGCACCGGAAACGGCATACGGGCATCAGAGAACGGTTCGGCGCCACACTCATAGGTCGATAATTTTTCAGGCTCAGGATACCTGGGCTGAACAAAATAGCTGATCACCAACGTCAGCACTCCGAACGCAAGCGCGACGAAAATGAAGAACAGGATCGGAAAAAACTTGGTTAAATAATCGAGAAGTTGATCAGTATCGCCCATTGCCTTTGCCTCACAAGGCATTGACCTTGAAAGAAGAATTGAAATTCTAGAGCCTCGCTCCTAGGGATAGCAAGCGAACAAAGGACCTAACAGGACCATTCCCTAAAGCCCTAGATATTCCGATTTATGCGATGACGAGATGGGAACACCAGCCCAGGTGAAGGCAAAAGCAAGCAGGAATTGGGAATAGATCAATGCGCAAACTCCACTGTATTTGCAAAGGCATCTGTCGGAACTCGACAGACCCATGACCTGAAGATGTAGCGTGTGGATTAGGCTCGGCTCCGAGGCTGTCCGGATGAAGGAACCATCCGTAACTGGGTGGGCGGCTGTGGCTGAGAACTGTCCCACTCTGACTTCATCGGGCCGGAAGCCTTGGCTTTCCGCCGCCGATGGATCTGCGTCTCGATCCTGGGTTTCCTCCGATCGCCGAAGGGCACCGACGGGTCTTGATCGCGACGTCCGTTCATACACTATCCCTTAATAGCGCGGCATGGAGGGATACCGGCAAGCCGCGACACCATAACACTCAGAAAAACCTCCGTCAAACCCTGGACCATCTGCTCAAATTCTTGACAAGACAGCATGATTTGCTATGGTTTGCACAGACACTCACGCCTTATATAAGGAACCTCTCTATGAAACCTCTGACACCATTCGTCCTTATCCTATCCATAGGGATCAGCCTGTCCCTGGACCAAGGAGCAGCTCAAGCCCAGCATGCCGACATGGTCCGCTATGGAGAAGCCGCGGTTACCTTTGCAAACGGCGTGATCCAAAAAGTGACCCCCCGTGACGGTATCGTGAATTTGATCACCGGTGATAACCAATCATCAGGCAATCGGATGCTCATGGCACGGCGGGATACTTTCTATCTCAAACTCGATCACCCGGCTGAGGTGGCAGCCGGCGATCTCTTTACCGTCTACAAACGCGCGCGCAAAGTCTTTCACCCGCTAACACAAGAATATCTCGGCTTTATCGTGCTACGGTTGGCCGTGGTGCGAGTGATCGAGACCGATGGTGCGCTCGCAACTGTGGAGGCCGTCACGAGTTATGGACAGGTCGCTCCGGGCGATCCCGTGATGCGGTTTATCGCGCCGCCGGCACCCGACGCAGCAACCAGCCTGACATCGGATGTCGCCGATCTCAGCGGCATGATCGTCGAATTACAGACGGATAAACCGATGACCTTGGTATCGCAATTCGATATCGTGTACGTGGACCGTGGAAGCGCGGACGGGCTCAAGACCGGTGATCTCATGGATATCCGCCGCC
This sequence comes from Nitrospira sp., assembly GCA_015904055.1. The sequence goes on from JABMDE010000024.1 coordinate 25,743, forward strand.
ATAGCGTCGGAATTCCCGCAAGAAAGATCGGCCAACTCAAAGTCATATCGACCGAAGAACACACGGCGACCGCGCGAGTCATCAAAGCCAACACCCGCGTGCTCAAGGGAGACCGATTCAAGCTTGTCGGATATTCGGCTCCGGTCGTTCAACCGGTGGAACTCGTTCCGACCCCGGCCAAGGCAGAAAAACAAGACCGGACGGGAGGACAACCGGATACCGCTTCAGCTGATCTCGTCGCCGGCAAATTGAAAACACAAGATGCCTCCGGACAAAGCCGCATCAACTTGGGCGACGTGGCAAGCTTCCTTCGCTATGAATCCGGCGAAGCGGCGATCAAGCCTGAAAGCTACACCGTGTTGGACCAGGTGATCGACCATCTGCTTACCAGCGGCGATACCAGGCTGATTCGGGTGGAAGGCCATACCGATAACGTAGAAATCGGTCCCTCGCTGAAGTCTCGCTATCCGAGCAATGTAGACCTCGCCAACGCCCGTGCCGGCGGCGTCCTCCGATATCTTGTAGAAAAGGGCGGATTGGATTCGGCTCGGCTCACTGCCGTAGGCTACGGCGACAGCAAACCGGCAGCCACCAATGCCAGTGAAGAAGGCCGGACGAAAAACCGTCGAGTGGAAATTCTGCTTTATGAGCCGACTACTGACCCTCAAGCCTCCACGGCCGATGTTCACAATCAGGCGCAGAAGCAAGGACGCGATTCTTCCGGTCTGAGCGCACGAGGGACAAACGGCCAACTGAGCACTCCTCAGGCCGTCCCTCTGAACTCGGGAGCCGGCACGCTTTCTGTCGGCCAACAACAGCAGGCTTCTGCCGGAGATGGAACGACACTGCCGAGCAGCCCGAACACAGGTGGGGTTATGTCATCTACCGGTCAACAACAGCCACAGGCAGGGGCAGGGGATGGAACCGCATCCTCGAATAACCCCAACACAAGTGGCGCCCCTTCACCAAATCCGAACCAGCAGGATCCTCAGCAGCCGGCCGCTCCGGCAAACTTCTAGCCCTCATTTTTGCTCACGGCGGTTCGTCGCTGGTTGAAAAACCGGATGCGACAACCGCCTGCCGCCCGTGACGTTGTTCTCCCTTTTCCTGCGCTGCTACAATGCCGCATGCCTCTCGATGAACGCAGCCTTCGTGCCACTGCAACTCCAACCCTCTACGCCGACGTCATCGTCCCCCGCCATATCGCCAAAGCCTTTACCTATGTCGTGCCTCCGGCATTGGCCCAGACACTCGCCATAGGCCAACGAGTCCTTGTCCCGTTCGGCCCATCGATCCTCGAAGGAGCGGTGATCTCGCTCAGTGATCAGCCTCCCATGGGGATACAGGCTGCCTACCTCAAAGAAATCCGATCGCTGGCCAGCGGGACCGACGATCCCGATCTCTCGCCCGCGCGGCTCGATCTGTCTCGCGCTATCGCGGAGTACTATGTCGCACCCTGGGGCCAGTGTCTCCGGCTTGTTCTGTCGAAAACTCCTGCGAAACAGCCCAATCCTCTGCGGTATGTGGCCACCGATCAAGGTCGCACCGTGCTGGGCGCTGGAACTTGTCCAGACCATCTACGCCCCATGCTGGGCCGTATTGCGCGTCAAGCCAGAGGCCTGCTGTCATCCACTCTTCTCAAGACTCGCGACCACGATAGTCGGAAAACGGTCAAGGCGCTCGAACAACTGTCCTGGGTAGTCGCCACTGCATCACCGGTCGTCAAGACCGCGGTTTCCAAGCGACAGGCACAACCCATCGCCCAGCAAGGTGATCGAGCAGGAGACGCCGATCGGGTGCTCCTCGAGAAGATGCGGCCGGAACCTGATCGGGTATGGACCACTCGTGTGGCCGCCTGTCTTCAGGCCAATCAGGCCAGGAAGATCGTCTTGTGCGCTCCATGGGAGGATCGGATCAGCCGGCTTGCCGATGCCATCCAACAGACACACGCCATCGGCAAGTCAGTCATCATACTAGCCGGCGAGATTGCCAGGGCAGAATGGCTCGGACGGCTACTCTCGACCCTCACAGATCTCTCAATCACCATCGTTCCCACGTCACCGGCATCAGATAACCGGACAGGCAGACAGGGGACAACGCCATCGGTGATCGTTGGAACTCGCTCAGCAGTATTCGCACCGCTCCCATCAATCGGTCTCATTTGGATGGACAGAGAAGAAGATCCGGCGTTCAAGGAGCCTCAAGAACCACGTTATCACGCCCGAGAAGTCGCCTGGATGAGGGCCAAAGGAGAGGGGGCGCTGGTGGTACTCGCATCCGCCCATCCGTCGCTGGAATCGGCATGTGACCCGGACGCCGAAACCTATGCCGTTTCACCAGAACCGGCCCGCCGACCGGCGATCGAGCTCGTCGATCTCAACCAGGAACCGGGAGGGACCCTGCTGAGCAGCACGCTGGTGGCGGCCATACAGGAAGCCGTGGACCGCAAAGCGGGTGTCCTGCTCTTCTTGAATCGTAAAGGCTACGCCAGAACGCTGGTCTGCCGGGACTGCGGCTGGATGCCGCGCTGCCCCTCCTGTGCGGTTACGCTTGCCTACTCACGCGAAGCGGGAAATTTATCCTGCAGATATTGTGGGAAGGCCGATGCCCTGCCGCAATCCTGCCCGATCTGTCAAGCAGTCCGATTCAATACCGTCGGAGATGGAACTGAGCGTGTCGAGCTCGACGTCCGGCGCTTGTTTCCCCAGGCGAAGATCGCACGGTTGGATGGCAGCAGACTGCATCGTACAGCTGCCGCACGCGACCTCTGGGAAGGAGTCCGGTCAGGAACATGGGACATCCTGATCGGCACACAGGCACTGTTTCAACGGGAACCGTTCCCGCGCAGAGGGTTGGTCGGTATCCTTCACGCTGATTCCGGATTGCATGTTCCGGACTTTCGCGCCGCGGAACACACATACCAACTGCTGGACAAAGCCGTGCGTTGTGGGCGGCCGGCGACGGAAGGCGGCCGGGTCATCGTACAAACACGGCTTCCCTCCCACCATGCCATACAGGCGGTACTGTCCGCCGACCCGCGCCGTTTTTATGATGAGGAACTGGCGGCAAGGCGTCTGCTCAACTATCCACCGGCCTGTCACCTGGCCACCCTTTCAGCATCAGGAAGAAACCGGCAAGAAGTTGAAGCGGCAGCAATAGAGTGGAAGAGCCGTCTCGAGGGGGCTCTGGATGGAAGAGCATCGATCACCCTGTTAGGACCGGTGACCGCCATGGGACGGCTGCCGAAAGGGCATCATCGGCAGCAGATTCTTGTGAAAGGAAGTGACCGTCCGCTCTTATGCCGTCTTATACAGGGATCCGTTGAGCGAATGGAAGGCACCTATCGAAGGGGGCAGATCAAGTTCGTCGTCGATATCGATCCCGTTGAGATGGGGTAAGGTTAGCGGGATTTTTTCCGTACGGCCGGTTGAGACTCCTTCTTCGTGTGAGAAGGATGATCCGTCGCATCGGTGGAAGCCGCCCATGTCCGTTTGAACAGACCATACGAAAAAGCGATCCAAAATACGGAAGAGAACAGACCCAGTACGACAGCCATGAGCATCGTTTCCATCTGGTCTTGGGAGGGGGTTTCAGAAATACCCTTAAGCTGAATCATCACGTGTATCGGCCAGGCAAAGCTTTCCAAGCCGAGCAAGAGAGTCGTCCAGGCCCAGAGCTCCGTAATGGACCGAACCCTCCACCACAGAAATCCCGCTACAGTGAAGGCCCAGAGCGCCACAATACCCTGAGCAGCAGCCCCCTGGAGAATCCAAAACCCAATGGTCGTGACGAGGGTTCCCAGGATGAGATTCAGGATGATCATCGTGTGTCAGACAGCCGCGTAGAAATCCAAGTCTGACTGGGGACCCAATGCGATGTCAATGAGGGGAAGGAACCGTACGAATCGAGGACATATCGGCTTCGGCAGCAACGGCCTCGAGCAGGATATTCACGTCGAACGGTTTCTGAAGGGTTCGGCTGGCACCCAGCATCTTGGCGACATCCAGGAAGTTCAGGATCCCGATCATGTCGCCGCCGCCGGTCATCGCAATCACGCGGGACGAGGGAAACTCACGGTGCAGAGTCACGATACTTTCCAGACCATCTTGATCGGGCATCAGAATATCCATGATCACCACGTCGGCTTGGCGGGCCCGATATCGTTCCAGTCCCTCCTTCCCGCTACGTGCCTCCTCCACGACATACCCGGCCTGCTCCAGAATTGCCCGGACAAGACAGCGTATACGATCTTCGTCATCAATAACCAGAACTGACGGCATTAAACCCCTCCCGCGACAATTGTGATCGCTCTTCGCGTTGTATCGACAGCTCAGTTGATGGTGGACAGGCTGCAGATCGAGCATCCAAGACCCGCCGAATCCTATGCGCCAGGTCCTGCACTGTAAGCGGCTTCGGAGCGATGTCGACAATTCCGCTCATATGATTGTCTTCATTGAACAGTGCCTGCTCCGAACCGACACAGAGGATCACCGGCAGATCCGGTCTCAGTTGCCGACATCGGTGGGCCAGTCGATCTACGGACATATCGGGCAGAGTCAGATCGGCAATCAAGAGATCCACGCGCTGCGGAGCCAGATCGAACGCCTGCCAGGCCGCTGTTCCACTCGTCAGTATGATCAGACGGTACCCGAGCGACTCCAGCATTTTCTGTCCGGACGTGACAAAAGATTCCTCGGCCGCCACGAACAGGATACATTCGCGTCCATACATTCGCGTCCGCGCGGGAGTGAGTTATCAGGTACAGGAACCGCCGCCGCAGAGCGAGACAGCGCAGGGATATAGACCGACACCACTGTGCCGACATCGATCTGACTGTCGACCACGACAGTCCCTCCGTGCGCCGTCACAATCCCATGGACGACGGACAACCCCATTCCACGTCCCTCACCCAATGGCTTGCCGGAAAAGAACGGCTCGAAGATTCGATCGGCAACCGCCGGTTCCATGCCTTCGCCGGAATCTCGTACGGTCAAACAGGCGTAGCGGCCGGCCGCCAGTCGGCCAGACGGTGTGATCTGATCAGTCTTGATTTCTTTGTCTTGGAGATGGAATGCCAGAATTCCTCCGGTCTTCCTCATGGCATGGATGGCATTGTCCGCCAAATTCATGATCATCTGATGCATCTGCGCCGTATCGGCCAAGACAGGACTGGTCGATGCATCGATCTGCTCTTTGAGTTCGATCGAGGAAGGGATCCCGGCACGCAAAGGCTTGATGGCTTCCTTGACCAACAAATGGAGAGGAAGGGGATGCCGGACTTGTTCGCTCTGCCGGCTGAATGTCAACAGCTGATGGACCAGCTCGCGCGACTCCATTCCGGCGGACAGCACTTGTTGAACATAGTGATGCGCCTTATTGTCGTTGGGAATCAGCGGGAGTGCCAGATGGCTGAAACCGAGCACCGCCGTCAGGCTGTTGTTGAACTCATGCGCAATGCCGCCGGAGAGTGTGCTGAAACCGAGCACCGCCGTCAGGCTGTTGTTGAACTCATGCGCAATGCCGCCGGAGAGTGTGCTGATCGCCGTCATCTTCGACGCAATACGCAGAGACGCTTCGACCTTCTTGCGATCGGTGATATCGATGACGATGCCAAGCGTACGGCTGGGCACAGGCGTAGCGCCATCCCCATTGAACCAGGTACGGGAATTCAGGCTGATATGCCGAATTTCACCATCGGGCCTGACGATCCGGTGTTCGAGATGGAACTGCCCGTTGCCCGCCGGATCATGGGCTCCCTTGACCGCGGAAGAGACTTTCTCTCGATCGCTTTCATGGACAAGTTCGATATAGCGTTGAAGAAGGCCGGGTTCATCCGCGCTCACACCGTAGATTGACCGCAGAACCGGCGACCAATAGAGCGTATCCGATTGATGATCATGCTCAAAGATACCGACCTGCGCGGTACGAACGGCGAGATCCAGTCGTTCTTCGCTTTCCCGAAGCCGACCCTCCGCCTGGCATCGGGCTGTGATATCAATGACCGCAACCAGTAGCGAAGTCCCCGAAGCCATGGTAACGGGATTCAGACCGATCTCGGTAGGAAATTCAGAACCATCATGACGCAGCCCGCACAATTCCATCCCGTGTCCCATAGGATGGACCACGGCGGTGGACAACGCCTTCTCCCTCGCCATTTCAAAGGTCACGCGGTCGTGCACACAAAAGAGCGTTTCCACCGGTAACCCCAGCAACTCGTCGTGAAAGTAGCCAAACATGTTCTCAATCTGCGTATTGGCCATCGAGATAACGCCGTCCTGGCCAACCATCAGCAGACCGTTAGGGGCAGATTCCACAACCTGCCTAAATAGAAGATCCTGCTCCTTTGCCGACATGTCGAGCGACGCCCCGGCCGTCTGATCTTGAACGATCCCTAAGAAGCGAATGGGTTCGCCGGCGAGGTTGCGAATGACCAGCCCTCGAAAGTGGACGGCGCGAACATTCCCGCTGGGCTGAACGATTCGACATTCCACATCAAAAGGCTCATCCAAGGTGAGTGAGCGTTCACCGGCATCAAGGACCCGCCCACGGTCTTCAGGATGAATGGCAGCCTTGAACGTGTCATACGTGGGCAGGATCCTGCCCGGCTCATAGCCAAACATACGGCACTGTTCATCAGACCATATTTCCACACCGGTACGAATATCCCGCTCCCACCTTCCAAAGCAGGCGGAAGACCGGGCTGACTCCTGATGTGCGCCGGTTCTGACTATGCCGTGATCGCGCGACTGGTCAGACACATCAATGGAAACACTCTCTGCTTCCCGGCATCGTGTGACATCGATCATCACCCACACCATCGCGGTTAGGCGCCCCATTCGGCCTTTTACCGGCGAGAGGGTAATTTCATTCCAAAAAGAAGTGCCGTCCTTACGGTAATGGAGCAGACAGACCCGGCAGGCCCTCCCCTGCTGGAGAGCCAACTCAAGCTTTTCCACGGAGGCCTGATCAGTACCAGGACCGGCCAGGATGGCCATGTTCTTACCGACGATCTCGCTGTCCGTATAGCCGGTCAGTAACCGGAAGGCAGGATTCACGTGGGTCACGGGATGATGGGACGCCCTGGCATCAGTCATTACCACGCCGCATCCGGTGGCCGCGATGACTTTCGACTGGAACCGGCACTCTCGGCGTTGCCGAACAAGACGCCAGACCGCAATGCCAAGAAGCAGGAGAGCGGAACCGGTGAAAACAACCACCGTGGCCTCTTTTCAAATCAGCTAGGATTGACTCGGCCAGAATTCAGAACAAGGGTATCCCACCCGTATGTAATGATACACGGGCTCACGCAATGTGATTAGATGAAATAGGTGGAAAACGAACAGAAATATAGCCCTACCATAATAGGGCTATATGTCTCGTCAGGTCTGCCGTTTGACAAAGAGCGCCGCCGCCTGCGAGCGGCGGGTGATATGAAGTTTATGAAAGACATTGGCAAGATAATTTTTCACGGTCTTGTCGCTCTTGTCGCTCAGATCGAGTGCGGTGGCAATTTCCTTGTTTGTTTTTCCTTCGGCGACGAGCGCCAGTACCCGCTCTTCCTGTGTGGAGAGTTTTTCCACCCCCGGCATATCTTTGCCGGCTGCCAATCCGCGCAGCCACGCGAGCGCACGGTCGGTCACGGCGGGGTCCAGAATCGACCTGCCCTCGGAGACAGCACGGATCGCGCCGATCAACGACAGCGCATCGATGGCTTTCAACACATACCCGTGCGCACCGGCCAACACGGCAGCCAGAACCGAGTCGTCGTCGGCATAGGAGGTCAGAATGATCACCCGGAGAGCGGGAAACGAGGCAAGGAGGTCTCGGCAGGCATCGACACCTGAACCATCAGGAAGACGCACATCCATGAGCACCACGTCTGGTTTCAGGTTCTCTACTTTTCTGATTGTCTCCGCAATCGTCGCCGATTCTCCCACTACCTGAATAGAGCCATGCTGGCTCAGCACCGTCCGAAGGCCCACACGAACGATCTCATGATCGTCCACGAGCAAGACACGAATGGTCTTGAGCTTCGCCTTATTCATCGGCCGACCTCCTGGGTATATCCAGCAGCACTTTCGTCCCTTGCCGGGGCCGAGAGCGAACCTCGATCCGACCGCTAAGCTTCCGCGCCCGCGCCGCCATATTGACCAATCCGTGCCCGACGTCGCGGACGGCCTCCGGGATAAATCCTTTTCCGTTATCAGTCACCGACAGACGGACGGATCGTCGCAGCCGTTTGAGCGACAGCGTGATGCGGACGGCCCCGCTGTGGCGGAGGCTGTTGCTCAGCGCCTCCCGCATGATATTCATCACATGATACGCCTGTTCCGTCGAAAACTCGTGAGCCGCGGCCTCCTCAATCGTCACACGGCATGCCGTTCCGTTGGATGCGCACATGGCCTGAACCATCGTCCGCAAGGTCTCCCCGACATCGGCTTCTTCCAACACGTGCGACTCGATGCCCGCAATGAAGTTCCGGACGTCGGTCATGACATGATTCAGCTGTCCGATCGCGCGATTCAAGGCGGCCATGAGCGGCGAGGCGGCCTTCTTACTCGACAACGGCCGCTTGGATACGAACGTCCTGCAGGATTCCAGGCCCAGACCAACCGCAAAAATGGACTGTAAAATGCCGTCGTGCAGATCCTCGCTGATCCGCTCGCGTTCCTTGACCGCGGCACGCAGATCCTGTTCCCGTTGACGGAGCATCTCTTCCACACGCTTGCGTGCCGTGATGTCGGTCGAGGCGCCCAGGAGCATGACGGCCTGACCCTGGGCATTAAGAAGCGGCCGCTTGACGGTTTGCAGCCAGCGGATCTTTCCGGTGGTATCCGTGATCTTCTCTTCAAGAATAAACCGTTCTTGCACCATGTCCATCACCTCGAGGTCTATCAGACGGAACTGCGCCACTTCCTCACAACGCGAATTGAAATCCACATCGGTTTTCCCGAGCAAATTCTCCACTGTTGTTCCATAGACATCGGCGGTCGCCTTGTTGACCAGCGTGAACCGCCCGTCGCGGTCCTTCGCAAAAATAAAGTTTGGATCCGTATCGATCACTTGCCGCATGAAGGCGTGAGAATTCTGCAGTTCCACTTCCACCCGCTTGCGCTCCGCTGTTTCCATCATGCGCCCAAGGACTTCGCCAACCGCCGCACCAAAGTTTTGGGTCTCATGGGTCCAGTCCCTGGGCAACCCGACATGTTCAAGCCACATCACTCCCACGAGTTTGCCTTGACGACGAATCGGCACATCCATCATGGAGGTAATCCCCAGCGGAAGAAAATAGTGATCGACAAATTCGCTCATGCGCGGATCGGAAAGAGCGTCAGGCGCAGCCACCACCAGACTTGCCGCGATTGCCTCTAAGTAACGGGGGTACTGCGAGGTCGAATGCCTGCTGCCGGAAAAATGGACGGCGTGTGAACGATCGTAGAGGTTCTGGCAGACCAGCTCAGTCCCGTTCTCAGATAGCAGCCACACGCTGACGCGAGCGACTCCAAGTGTCTCTGCCACGATCTCGCACACACGCGGTAGTACGTCAGAGAGTGTCCAGTCCGCATCGTCGAGGTGTGTGAGACGGAGGAGCGCAGCCTGCATCTTCACGACCTGTTGGGTCCGCTCGTTCACCTCATGCTCAGTACGCTTACGCTCGGTGATGTCCCGCATAAAACAGTGATAGCCAAGATAGCGCCCGTCGTCCTGGTCATTGATTCGCACCATCAAGATTTGCTTCCAGAAGGTCGAGCCATCTTTTCGCTGTGCCAGGGCTTCGAACTCTCCCTTTCCATTCCGGTGCATCGCCTCGTAGGCTGCTTCCGCATTGGACAAATGGTCCTGAGCAACTGTGTGATACCACGTTCCCCCGATGAGCTCGGCTGGATCATAACCCAGTGCGGCCGCATACATGTCATTCACCGAGGTATACACCCCTTGAGCGTCCATCCGTGCGATGCCCGGCATCGCGTTGGCCAAGGCGATGTTCATTTCTCGCAACGTTTCTTCTGCCAGTTTGCGCTCAGTCACGTCCTCACAGGCAACCAGCACCACGGTCTCTCCGTTAGAAGACTGTCCGATACGGACTGTTTCCCTCACCCAAATGACAGTTTGATCTTTCCGCACCTTCCGAAACTCCAAGTGCTGCGTCAACTCCGGCACCAGAAGACACTCGGACAGGCTCGAAGCAACAGTATTCTTATCGTCTTCATAATAAACATCTAGTACAGAACGGCCAACCAATTCCTCCACACAATACCCGAGCAGCTCGGCTCCAAACCGATTGACCGACCGCACCGTGCCGTCCGTCGCCAACGTGAAGTACATGGTGGGAGTTTCGTCATATAACGTCCGATACCGTTCTTCGCTCACCCGCAACGCCTCTTCTGCCCCCTTGCGCTCAGTAATGTCCACCGTCGCGCCGATCAGCCGGACAATGTTTCCTGCTTCGTCCCGGTTGGCGTGTCCTCGGACGTGGGTCCAAATGATCGATCCGTCTTTTCGGATCATCCGAAGTTCATAGTGGTACTCGTCTGTGGCTCCAGACACGATTTGTTCCCAGTTCTTGAGCGCGATGGGTTGATCGTCGGGATGGACGAGGCCAAGCCACGCAAAGGGATCGGTCGAGAGCTCGCCGGGTCCATAACCGAACAGAGCCTTGAGATTCGCGTCGCCGTGATACTGGCCACTCGCGACGTCCAATTGCCACACCCCTACATTCCCGATCGCCGTGGCACGGGCATATCGCTCCTCGCTCACACGCAACGCCTCCTCCGCCCGTTTGCGCTGGATCATGAACGCGATGTGACCGGCAATCGTCTGCGAAATCTGCAGCTCTTCTTCTGTAAACTGATGCGGAGTATCGTAATAGAGCATGAATTTCCCCAGCAGCCCGTCGGACGACCACAAGGGGATAAAACTCATCGCCCGGATTCTCTCGGCGCGAAACACTTCTCTATACGCTTCCGTATACGGATCTTCTTCGATATCAGTCACACTCTTCGGCGGCGGATTCACGGCCTCGCGCGTCCATGGAGAATGGCCCTCCACCGCTTGTATATATTCTTTCGAGAGACCCCGTGATGCCTTGAATTTCATCACGCCATCGTTGTCAAAGAGTAAAATAGAGGCACGATCCACCTTGAGCGCCCCCTGCACACCGTTGATCCCCTGTTCGTAGATTTCCTCCAGCGAGGAAGCCCGGGACAGAGCCACGGTCATGTTGAAGATGGCCTGCAGCGCCTCGTACTGTCGTACCCGCACTGCTTCAAACTCCTTGCGCTCGGTGATGTCGGTATGCGAGCCGAGCAGTCGCACGCGCCGACCATCCGGCTCCGTGATGAACGAGGCGTGTGAGTCGATCCACCGATAGGTCCCGTCCTGATGGCGCAGGCGAAAGTCCTGGCGAAACGCCCCTAACGGGTTGTCGAGATAGTCCCGTGCGTAGGCCACGGCGCGGGCGCGATCGTCCGGATGCAATCGTGACTCCCAGTTCTCGAACGTGTCCGGCAGCTCTGCTTCGCTGAACCCGAGTTGGCTTTTCCATTCCTGAGAAAAGGACACCTCTCCCGTTTCCGTATTCCAATCCCACAAGCCGGTGTTGGAAGCCAGCAGCGCTTGCCGCAGTTTCTGCTCAGACGTTTTGAGCGCCTGCTCGCCCCGCTTCCGTTCGATCGCGAAACGGGTCAGATTGGTCATGCGATTGATCAGCTGCAGATCCGCCGGTACAGGTTCGCGCGGCATGCTGTAATAGAGTGCGAACGCGCCCAACACCTGCCCATCGGTGGCGATGATCGGAGTCGACCAGCAAGCCCGAAGACCGTGGTTCAATGCAAACTCGCGATACTTTTCCCACAACGGATCGGTGGCGATGTCCGACACGATCACCTGACGGCCCAAATAGGCAGCTGTGCCACACGAGCCCACGTCAGGGCCGATAGCCACGCCATCGATCGCTCTGTTATACGATTCCGGCAGACTGGGGGACGCGACATGCCGCAGATGCTGCCCGTCCTGGTCCAGCAGCAACACGGAGGCCAGCATGCCCTGGCTGAGCGACTCACAACTTTGACAGAGAAAGGTGAGCGTATCCGATAGTGAGTGGGAGGACGCCAGCAACGCCAGCACCTGATTTTCCGCTTCCAGGAGCTGTTCGGCTCTTTTCCGTTCGGTGATGTCGAAGATCACACCGTCACAAAAACTGAGCGACCCGTCAATGGAAAACACACCCTGACCTTTCTCATACACCCACCGGATCGTGCCATCGTGGTGGAGAAGTCGATATTCCATTTGGTAGGGCTCTTTTCCGTCCAATCCCTCATGTACGCGATCTTCGACGAGTCGGCGATCATTGGAGTGAATCACGCTGGCATAGGATCGGACCTGATTATTCAGAAAGTCCGAGGCGGGATAGCCCGTCAGCTGTTCGATGGCATCGCTGAGATACGCCATTGTCCAATGCTCGTCCGCGGCACAACGATAGATGGCCCCCGGAATGTTGTCGACGAGGGATCGAAATCGCGCTTCGCTTCCCCGAAGCGTCTGTTCCATTTGCTTCCGCTCGGTGATGTCATGAGTCACGGCAAGATGCTCGGTGGAACCCGTAACCGGATTCCGGAACGGAACTGCGTAGGTTTCCATCCATCGCCGTATCCCTTGCCCTCCCTGAAGCTCGAACTGAAGTGTTTGTGATGCTCCCTTGATCACCGCCTGGTGCATATCGATGAACAACGCTCGGTGCTCGGGTACGACCAGGTCGAACACCGAGCGCCCAATCGCGTCTCTCTCATCTAGCTCGACCATGCAGAGACCGGCCGGGTTCATGGATAGCAGGGTCCCATCTGCCGCGACACGTTTGATACAGCCGGGGCCCGTACTCAGCATCAGCGAAAGAAGCATTTCCCGTCTGACTTGCTCTTCTTCCTCCCGCTTGCGCACAGTGATGTCACGGCCCACCCCCGTCAGTCCGATGACATGACCCTCGCCGTTACTCAACCGTGCGCCGGTCCAGTGATAGGGAATCGTTTGGCCGTCCTTCGTCAGCAGATGGCCATCTAGTTCTGCATAACCATCCCGAAAGGCCTGCTGAATCGCCGATGCAGTGCGTTCATGCTCCGCCGATGGAACAAATTCCAGTGCGTGTTTATTGAGGAGTTCTTTCGCGCTGTAGCCCGTCACTCGTTCCAGCGTCTGGTTCCAGCGAACCAGGCTGCCCTGAAGATCCAACGTGAACAGAACATCGGGGATGGTTTCCATAATGTTGTGGAGATCAGCCAGGGCCCGGTTTCGCTCTTGTTCGGCGCGCGCCCGTTCCAATTCCGCTGATGCCCGAGAGGCGAACATGGTCAGCAACGATCTCAACCACTCCCCGTCACATATCGGCTTGACATCCATGATCACGAGCAATCCGATCACCGCTCCGTTTTTCCCTCTGAGCGACAGGCCGCAATATCCTTCGACCTGTAACTGGCCTAATCGCGTGAACGAGGGAAAGGCGGATTGAACGCCTCGTTCAAAACAGGCAAAGGAAGACGCAAGCGCCGTTTCGCACGGGGTGTGTACTAGATCGTATTCGAAATTGTCGACCAGCGCGCCGCCCGCAGC
>JABMDE010000024.1:39464-49847 GCA_015904055.1 Nitrospira sp.
CAGACCCGGCAGGCCCTCCCCTGCTGAAGAGCCAGCTCAAGCTTTTCCACCGAGGCCCGATCGGTCCCCGGACCAGCCAGGATGGCCATGGTCTTGCCCACAATCTCGCTGTCCGTATAGCCGGTCAGCAACCGGAAGGCGGGATTCACGTGGGTCACGGGATGATGGGACGCCGTGGCATCAGTCATCACCACACCGCACCCAGTGGCCGCGATGATTTTGGACTGGGACCGGCACTCCCGGCGTTGCCGAACGAGGAGCCAGCTTGTAATACCAAGCAGAAGGAGAGCGGAACCGGTGAAAAAACCCACCGTGGCCTCTTTTCACATCAGGTTGGATTCACTCGGTCAGAATCCAGAGCAAGAATATCCCACCCCTAGTAATGGTATACGGACTCAAGCAACGTAGTTAGATGAACTTGCTGGAAAATAAACAGGAATATAGCCCTATCGTGCTAGGGCTATATGTCTCGACTCAGGTCTGCCGTTTGACAAAGAACGCCGCAGCCTGCGAGCGGCGGGTGATCTGAAGCTTGTGAAAGACATTGGCAAGATAATTTTTCACGGTCTTGTCGCTCAACTCGAGTGCCGTGGCGATTTCCTTGTTCGTCTTGCCTTCGGCGACGAGCGCCAGCACCCGCTCTTCCTGCGAGGAGAGTTTGTCCACCCCCGATATGTCTTTGCCGGCTGCCAATCCGCGCAGCCACGCAAGCGCCCGGTTGGTCACGGCGGGATCGAGAATCGACCGGCCCTCGGAGACAGCACGGATCGCGCCGACCAGCGATACAGTGTCGATGGCTTTCAACACATACCCATGCGCGCCGGCCAACACGGCCGCCAGAACCGAGTCATCGTCGGCATATGAGGTCAGAATGATCACCCGGAGAGCGGGAAAAGAGGACAGGAGATCCCGGCACGCATCGACACCTGAGCCATCCGGAAGACGCACATCCATGAGCACCACGTCTGGTTTCAGTTTGCCCGTTTGCCTGATCGCCTCCGCAACCGTCGCCGCTTCTCCCACCACCCAAATAGCGTCATGCTGGCTCAGCACCGTCCGAAGGCCCACACGAACGATCTCATGATCATCCACAAGCAAAACTCGAATCGTCTTGAGTTTCGTCTTACTCATCAGCCGGCCTCCTGGGTATATCGAGCAGCACTTTCGTTCCCTGCCGAGGCCGAGAAAGGACATCGACCCGGCCGCCGAGTTTCCGCGCCCGCGCCGCCATGTTGGTCAATCCATGTCCGATGTCACAGACGGCGTCCGGGGTGAATCCTTTCCCGTTATCGGCCACCGACAGGCGCAGGGAACGGCGCAGTCGTTTGAACGACACAGTGATGCGGCCGGCCTCGCTGTGGCGGAGGCCGTTGCTCAGCGCCTCCCGCATGAGATTCATCACATGGTAGGACTGCTCCGTCGAAAGCTCCCGGACAGCGCCTGCCTCAATCCTCACACGGCACGCCATCCCATAGGACGCGCACATGGCCTGAACCATGGCGCGCAAAGTCGAATCGACATTGCCCCCCTGCAACACCTGCGACTCAATGCCTGCAATGAAATTCCGGACATCGGTCATGACATGATTGAGCTGCCCGATCGCGCTGTTCAATGTCGCCGTAAGCGGTGCAGCGACCGCCTTGCGCGGCAGCGACAACTTGGATACAAGCGTCCTGCAGGATTCCAGGCCCAGACCAACTGCAAAAACAGATTGCAAGATGCCGTCGTGCAGATCCTCGCTGATCCGCTCACGGTCATCGATCGCGGTGCGCAGATCACGCTCCCGTTGGCGAAGCTGCTCTTCCACGTATTTGCGCGCAGTAATGTCGGTCGCAGCCCCCAGAACCAGGACGGCTTGGTCCTGCTCGTTCACAAGCGGCCGCTTGACGGTTTGCAGCCAACGGACGTTCCGTGGACATCCGTGATCTTCTCTTCCGGAATAAACCGTTCTTGCAATGAGTCCATCACTTCGAGGTCTTTCTGGCGGAAGAAGGCGACTTCCTTCGGACTCAAATTGAAGTCCGCATCGGTTTTCCCGATCAGACCCTCCACCGTGGTTCCGTAGGCCTCGGCGACTGCCTGGTTGACCAGCGTGAATCGCCCGTCGCGGTCCTTCGCGAAAATAAAATTCGGATCCGTGTCGATCACCTGCCGCATGAAGGCGTGGGACTGTCGAAGGTCCGATTCGGCCCGTTTGCGCTCCACTGTTTCCATCATGCGCCCAAGGATTTCACCAACCGACGCGCCAAAACTTTGGGCCTCAGGGCTCCAGTCCCTGGGCACCCCGACATGTTCAAGCCACAGCACGCCCACGAGTGTGCCTTGACGACGAATCGGCACATCCAGCATGGAGGTAATCCCCAGCGGAAGGAAATAATGCTCGGCAAATTCGATCGTGCGCGGATCGGCACAGGCGTCAGGCGCAGCCAACACCAGACTTGCTGCGATGGTCTCTAAGTAGTGGGGGTACTGCGAGGCCGAAAGCCTGTTGCCGACTGAATGAACAGCCTGCGAACGATCGTAGAGGTTCTGGCAAACCAGCGCAGTCCCATTCTCAGAGAGCAGCCACACGCTGACGCGAGCCACTCCAAGCGTCTCTGCCACGATCTCGCACATACGTGGTAGCACGTCAGACGGTGTCCCTCCCGTCTCGTCGAGGTGTGTGAGACGGAGGAGCGCCGCCTGCATCGTCAAGGTCTGTTGGGTCCGCTCGCTCACCTCCTGCTCGGCCCGTTTGCGCTCGGTGATGTCGCGCACGAACGCACAGTGGTATTCCTGTCCTTCATAGGCCAGATAATTGATGCTCACCTCGATGGGAATCAGCCGGCCATCCTTGGCCCGATGGGCCGTCGCCAGCACCATCGTCCCGCGCTGTTTGGTGTCAGCCCAAAACCCTGGCCACAGGGCTGCCGGAAAATCTGGATTCAGATCGTGGACGGTCATGGCGCACAACTCGTCTTTCGAATAGCCCAGCATCAGGCTGGCTGCCTCGTTCACATCCAAAATCCTGGCCTGCGGATCGATCCAGTAGACGGCGTCAGCGGCCCGCTCCATCGAGAATTTCGCAAGCCGCAACGCCGCGTCCGCATGCTTGCGCCCGGTGATGTCCCGCACGATGGCACAGTCATACTCTTTGCCTCCGTACTGCAAATAGTTCGACGTGATCTCCGTCTCCACGACCTGTCCGGTAGAGGACCAATAGCTCGACTCGAACGTCACGGTTTCCTTCTGTTTCAACTCCTCCCAATGAAGAGCCCATCCCTCCGTAGAGACATTCGGATCAAGGTCGTATAGGGACAGGGCGGTCAGCTCTTCACGCGCATAGTTCAGCAGGCGGCAGGCCGCGTCGTTGACATTGAAAATGCGGGCGCCGGAATCCAACCACAACACCGCGTCAGAGGCCCGGTCGATGGAGAACTGTGTCAGAAGCACGCGTTCATCCGCGCATTTGCGATCCGTCACGTCCACCGTCGCGCCGATCAGCCGGACGACGGCCC
Source organism: Nitrospira sp. (assembly GCA_015904055.1). The sequence continues at coordinate 42,962 of JABMDE010000024.1, forward strand.
CTGCGTCGTTCCGATTGGCCTGGCCACGAACATGGGTCCAGATGATCGATCCGTCCTTTCGGATCATACGGACCTCGTACGAATACGAGTCGACAAGACCTGTCGAGACCTGATTCCAGGTTTCCAACGTAATGGCGCGATCGTCCGGATGCACGAGATTGAGCCAGATGAACGGGTCGGTGGACAGCTCATCCTTCGAATAGCCAAACAGCGCTTTCAGATTATCATCGGCATGGAACTGTTCCTGCAAAACATCCAGCTCCCAGACGCCGACTTTTCCGACCACTGTGGCGCGCACGTATCGTTCCTGGCTGACCAGCAGCGCCTCTTCGGCCTGCTTACGCGCCGTGATGTCCTCTGAAAAGATGATGATCCCCCCGACAGACCCCTCGACTGTCCGCCAGGGGCGAATTTCCCACCGGCTCCAATCCGTGCGGCCGTCGGTCCGGATAAACGGATCTTCCTCGCATCCCTCGACGGCACCGGCCAAACATCGCCGGTGAATGGCCTTCCACCGTTCTGGAATATCCGGAAAGACCTCATAGTGGCTCTGGCCAACAAGCGATCCGTCGCCCACGCGATAATCCGACCGCCAACGCTGGCTGACGGCGATATACCGCATCTCGTGGTCAAGCATGGCGAGGGCGACCGGGCTGTGTTCGATGAGGAGCCGCAACCGCTCCTCCCGCTCAGCCAGCTCAGCTTCCATCTGTCTGCGCGCGGTGATATCAGTTTCTGAACCGGCCATGCGAAGCGGTGTGCCATCATCGGCCCAAATGGCCATACCCCGATCTAGGACCCACATGTAGGACCCGTCTTTTTTCTGGATTCGATATTCTTCGTAGAACTCATGGATTTGCTTGGATAAATAGGCATCGACAGCCCGAAGAACTCGGTCAAGATCCTCGGGATGAATGCGGTTGCGCCACTCCTCGTCATGGTTTCTGATTTCATGCTCTTCAAACCCACGCATAGTTTTCCACCGAGTGGAATAAAATACTTCGCCTGTCTGAACCATCCAGTCCCAGATTCCGTCATTGCTCCCGCGCACGGCGAGCTGCCACCGCTCCTCGCTGACTCGGAGCGCCTCCTCAGCCTGCTTGCGTTCGGTGATGTCTTGAATTTGCGCGATCTGGTACAGGACCTGTCCTTCGTGGTTGCGCACCGACGATGCGTTCAGATTGACCCACACGATATGACCACCTTTATGGAGATAGCGTTTCTCCATCTGATGCGTTCGCAGGTCTCCGCTCAGTAATCGTTCCAGCAAAAGCAGACTCTTCGGGAGGTCGTCAGGATGCGTGAGGGCTTGGAAGGTTGTCTGCTGTAATTCTTCCTTCGAATACCCGACGATCTGACACAGAGCCTGGTTGACTTCGAACCAATGGCCGTCCGTCGACACAAGGGCCATCCCGATCGACGCCTCGTTAAATGCGGTGGCGAATCGCTCCTCGCTGACTCGGAGCGCCACCTCAGCCAGCTTGCGGTCAGTAATGTCCTGGCACGAGCCGGACATCCGAGAGAGCTCACCCTGCTCGTTCCAGATGGCTTGCCCTCGTCCCCGAACCCATCGATACTCCCCCTGGTTGCTCCTGAGCCGATAGTCCACATCGTAGGGAACCCGTTGCTCAATGTGCGCCGTGAGCCGGGCGAACACGTGGTTCGTATCGTCAGGATGCAGTCTCGCTGCCCACTGCATGAGCGTGTCGAACGATTCCCCGTCCTCCAGGTCCAGCAGCTGTCGCACACGCGGAGACCACCAGATCGGCGTTTCCGGTGCATGCCAGGGCTGCCCCGGAATGCGGTGCGCATCCCAGAGCATGCAGCAGACAGACCCGGCAGGCCCTCCCCTGCTGAAGAGCCAGCTCAAGCTTTTCCACCGAGGCCCGATCGGTCCCCGGACCAGCCAGGATGGCCATAGTCTTGCCCACAATCTCGCTGTCCACATAGCCAGTCATCAACCGGAAGGCAGGATTCACGTGGGTCACGGGATGATGGGACGCCGTGGCATCAGTCATCACTACGCCGCAGCCGGTGGCCGCGATGATTTTGGACTGGGACCGGCACTCTCGGCGTTGCCGAACGAGGAGCCAGCTTGTAATACCCAGCAGAAGGAGAGCGGAACCGGTGAAAAACCCCACCGCGACCTCTTTTCACATCAGGTTGGATTCACTCGGCCGGAATCCAGAGCAAGACTATCTCACCCCACTGTCATGATACACAGGCTCACGCAATGTGGTTAGATGAACTTGCTGGAAAATGAACAGGAATATAGCCCTATCGTGATAGGGCTATCTGTCTCGGCTCAGGGCTGCCGTTTGACAAAGAACGCCGCCGCCTGCGAGCGGCGGGTGATCTGAAGCTTGTGAAAAACATTGGCAAGATAATTTTTCACGGTCTTGTCGCTCAACTCGAGTGCCGTGGCAATTTCCTTGTTCGTCTTGCCTTCGGCGACGAGCGCCAGCACCCGCTCTTCCTGCGAGGAGAGTTTGTCCACCCCCGGCATGCCTTTGCCGGCTGCCAATCCGCGCAACCACGCGAGCGCCCGGTCGGTCACGGCGGGATCGAGAATCGACCGGCCCTCGGCGACCGCGCGGATCGCGCCGACCAATGACGCGGTGTCGATGGATTTCAACACATACCCGTGCGCGCCGGCCAACACGGCCGCCAGAACCGAGTCGTCGTCGGCATACGACGTCAGAATGATCACCCGGAGAGCGGGAAACGAGGACAGGAGTTCCCGGCACGCATCGACACCTGAGCCATCCGGAAGACGCACATCCATGAGCACCACGTCTGGTTTCAGTTTGCCCGCTTGCCTGATCGCCTCCGCAACCGTCGCCGCTTGTCCCACCACCCAAATAGCGTCATGCTGGCTCAGCACCGTCCGAAGGCCCACACGCACGATCTCGTGATCGTCCACAAGCAAGATACGAATGGCCTTGAGTTTCGTCTTATTCATCAGCCAGCCTCCTAGGTATATCGAGCCGCACGTTCGTTCCCTGCCGAGGCTGAGAGCGGATGTCTATCTGGGCGCCGAGTTTCTGCGCCCGCGCCGCCATGTTGGTCAATCCATGCCCGATGTCGTGGACGGCGTCCAGGGTGAATCCTTTCCCGTTATCGGACACCGACAGGCGCAGGGAACGGCGCAGTCGTTTGAACGACACGGTGATACGGCCGGCCTCGCTGTGGCGGAGGCTGTTGCTCAGCGCCTCCCGTATGAGATTCATCACATGGTAGGCCTGCTCCGTCGAAAGCTCCTGGACAGCGCCTGACTCAATCGTCACTCGGAACGCCATCCCATAGGATGCGCACATGGCCTGAACCATGGCGCGCAAGGTCGAATCGACCTTGCCCCCCTGCAACACCTGCGACTCAATGCCCGCAATGAAATTCCGGACATCGGTCATGACATGATTAAGCTGCCCGATCGCGCTGTTCAATGTCGCCGTAAGCGGCGCAGCGGCCGCTTTGCGTGGCAGCGGCAGCTTGGCGACAAGCGTCCTGCAGGATTCCAGGCCCAGACCGACCGCAAAAATAGATTGCAAGATGCCATCGTGCAGATCCTCGCTGATCCGCTCGCGGTCCTCAATCGCGGTGCGCAGATCACGCTCCCGTTGGCGAAGCCTCTCTTCCACGTATTTGCGCGCAGTAATGTCGGTCGCAGCCCCCAGAACCAGGACGGCTTGGTTCTGCTCGTTGAGAAGCGGCCGCTTGACGGTTTGCAGCCAACGGACGTTGCCGTGGGCATCCGTGATCTTCTCTTCAGAAATAAACTGTTCTTGCAATGAGTCCATCACTTCGAGGTCTTTCTGGCGGAAGGCTTCGACTTCCTGCTGACTCAAATTAAAGTCCGCATCGGTTTTCCCGATCAGATCCTCCACCGTGGTTCCATAGGCCTCGGCGATAGCCTGGTTGACCAAGGTAAATCGACCCTCACGATCTTTTGCGAAAATAAAGTTCGGATCCGTGTCGATCACTTGCCGCATGAAGGTGTGGGACTGTCGAAGGTCCGATTCGGCCCGTGTGCGCTCCGTTGTTTCCATCATGCGCCCAAGGATTTCACCAAGCGACGCGCCAAAGCTTTGGGCCTCAGGGCTCCAGTCCCTGGGCACCCCGACATGTTCAAGCCACAGCACGCCCACGAGTACGCCTTGACGACGAATCGGCACATCCAGCATGGAGGTAATCCCCAGCGGACGGAAATAGTGCTCGACAAATTCGCTCGTCCGCGGATCGGCACAGGCGTCAGGCGCGGCCACCACCAGGCTTGCCTCGATTTCCTTTAAGTAGCGGAGGTACTGCGAGGTCGAATGCCTGCTGCCGATAGAATGAGTGGCGTGCATACGATCGTAGAGATTCTGGCAGACCAGCTCAGTCCTGGTCTCAGAGAGCAGCCACACGCTGACGCGAGCCACTCCAAGCGTCTCTGCCACGATCTCGCACAGACGTGGTAGCACTTCAGACAGTGTCACTCCCGTCTCATCGAGGTGTGTGAGACGGAGGAGCGCCGCCTGCATCTTCAAGGTCTGTAGGATCCGCTCGTTCACCTCCTGCTCGACGCGCTTGCGTTCGGTGATGTCACGCACGAACGCACAGTGGTATTCCTGTCCTTCATAGGCCAGATAATTGATGCTCACCTCGATGGGAATCAGCCGGCCATCCTTGGCCCGATGGGCCGTCTCCAGCACCATGGTCCCGCGCTGTTTGGTGTCGGCCCAAAACCCTGGCCACAGGGCTGCCGGAAAATCTGGATTCAGATCGTGGACGGTCATGGCGCGGAGCTCGTCTTTCGAATAGCCCAGCATCAGGCTAGCTGCGTCGTTCACATCCAAAACCCTGGCCTGCGGATCGATCCAGTAGACAGCGTCAGCGGCCCGCTCCATCGAGAATTTCGCAAGCCGCAACGCCGCGTCCGCCTGCTTGCGCTCGGTGATGTCCCGCACGATGGCGCAGTCATACTCTTTGCCTCCGTACTGCAAATAGTTCGACGTGATCTCCGTCTCCACGACACGTCCGCTAGAGGACCAATAGCTCGACTCGACCGTCACAGTTCCCTTCTGTTTCAACTGCTCCCAATGACGACCCCATTCCTCCGTGGAGACATTCGGATCGAGATCGTATAGGGACAGGGTGATCAGCTCTTCGCGCGCATAGTTCAGCAGGTGGCAGGCCGCGTCGTTGACATTGAAAATGCGGGCGCTGGAATCCATCCACAACACCGCGTCAGAGGCTCGGTCAATGGAGAACTGTGTCAGAAGCACGCGTTCATCCGCGCGTTTGCGATCCGTCACGTCCACCGTCGCGCCGGTCAGCCGGACGATGGCCCCTGCGTCGTTCCGGTTGGCCTGGCCACGCACATGGGTCCAGATGATCGATCCGTCCTTTCGGATCATACGGACCTCGTACGAATACGAGTCGATCAGACCCGTCGAGACCTGATTCCAGGATTCCAACGTGATGGCGCGATCGTCCGGATGCACGAGATTGAGCCAGATGAACGGGTCGGTGGACAGCTCATCCTTCGAATAGCCACACAGCGCTTTCAGATTGTCATCAGCATGGAACTGTTCCTGCAAAACATCCAGCTCCCAGACGCCGACTTTCCCGACCACTGTGGCGCGCGCATATCGTTCCTGACTGATCAGCAGCGCCTCTTCGGCCCGTTTGCGCTGGATCATGAACGCGATGTGACCGGCGATCGTCTGCGACACCTGCAGCTCTTCGTCTGTAAACTGATGCGAAGTATCGTAATAGAGCATGAATTTCCCCAGCAGCCCGTCGGACGACCACAAGGGGATAAAACTCATTGCCCGGATGCGCTCGGCGCGAAACACTCCTCGATACGCCTCCGTATACGGATCGTCCTCGATATCCGCCACACTCTTCGGCGGCGGATTAATGGCCTCGCGCGTCCATGGCGAATGGCCCTCCACTGCTTGGATATACTCTTTCGAGAGACCCCGTGACGCCTTATATTTCATCACGCCGGCGTCGTCAAAGAGTAAAATGGAGGCGCGATCCACCTTGAGCGCCTGCTGCACACCGTCGATCCCCTGTTCGTAGATGTCTTCCAGCGTGGAGGCCCGGGACAGGGCCACGGTCATGTGGAAGATGGCCTGCAGCGATTCGTATTGTCGTGCCCGCACGGCTTCAGCCTGCTTGCGCTCGGTGATGTCCTCTGAAAAGATGATGATCCCCCCGACAGACCCGTTGACGGTCAGCCAAGGGCGAATTTCCCACCGGCTCCAATCCGTGCGGCCGTCGAGCCGGATAAACGGATCTTCCTCGCAGCCCTCGATGGCACCGGCCAAACAGCGCCGATGAATGGCCTTCCACCGTTCTGGAATCTCTGGAAAGACCTCATAGTGGCTCCGGCCAACAAGCGGTTCGTCGCCGACGCGATAATCCGACCGCCAACGCTGACTGACAGTGATGTACCGCATCTCGTGATCCAACATGGCCAGGGCGACCGGACTGTGTTCGATGAGGAGCCGCAACCGCTCCTCCCGTTCAGCCAGCTCCGCTTCCATCTGCTTACGCTCCGTGATGTCAGTATGCGAACCGAGTAGGCGCACGCACCGGCCGTCTGCTTCCGTCACAAAGGAGGCATGGGAGTCGATCCACCGATAGGTTCCGTCCTTATGGCGCAGGCGAAAGTCCTGGCGAAACACTCCTGCCGGGTTGGCGAGATAGTGCTGTGCGTAGGCCACGGCGCGGGCGCGATCGTCCGGATGCAATCGTGACTCCCAGCTTTCAAACGCGTCCGGCAACTCTGCTTCGCTGAATCCAAGCTGGCCCTTCCACTCGCGCGAGAACTGTACCTCGTTGGTCGCAGTGTTCCAATCCCACAAGCCGACATTGGAGGCCTTAAGGGTCTGTCGAA
>JABMDE010000024.1:49967-54608 GCA_015904055.1 Nitrospira sp.
TCACACGGGGTGTGCAACAGATCGTATTCGAAATTGTCGACAAGCGCGCCTCCCGCAGCAACCGCCATGGTATGGATCTTCTTCGTGCCGGTGTCCTGCCGGACCTCCCCGATAACCGCATATTGCACGCCCAAAACCGAGGTCAGATGGGTCACCAAGGCCTGGAAGAAATCTTCGCCGGTCCCATCCGCCGTGCCGGCGATGAGCGCGCGCAGCTGTTGAGACTGTTCACGCAAGTCCTGAAATTCCCTGTCGCGGTGGCGGCTGTGTTCTCGCAGCGTCTGATCTCGCGCTGCCAATTCACGAGACAGCTCGGCCACCTGGCTGCGCAACACATCTACTTCGGACACAGTACTCATGGTGCGATTCCTTTGAATAGACGGCGAGACACCCGCGCGGCGTCGCTCACTCGATCAGGACGATGTGGGAACGGGTTAGGACCTGACCGGCCAACACTGCCGCATTGTCTCGGGATGCGATACGGCGAGTGAATAGGCCACGCACGTCCGCGAGGGGCGCCGGCCACAGACTCACGACTCGTTTTTCTGTGGGGATCTGTGCGGTACGATGAACGTCCCGTCGCCTGCGGCGGCATCTCGTTGACCTGGCAAGCCATTTGAGAAAGGCCTACTGTCCTACCCGATGCCCTACTGCGATCGGAAGATAGTGAACAGATATCTACCAGCTGTTGGTGCCGAAGGCGGGACTTGAACCCGCACGGCTTGCGCCACACGCCCCTCAAACGTGCGTGTCTGCCATTCCACCACTTCGGCGACCGAATCTTCGTGAAGCGTATCTCGTGAAGCGTATCTCGTGAAGCGTCGTTCGTTTCCGGATTCGGACGTTTCACGCTTCACGTTTCACGAACAACGCGCGACAGCCCGAGGGAGGTGCATTATAGAAGTAGGGCAAAATTCTTGTCAATGAAGGAGCCCTCCGGTAGAATCGGCTCGCTATTTGAGATGGGGACGAGAAGGGTGCGGCACGAGGCCGGTTCATCGCATGATGCCCATGATGCCATTGAGTACATCGACGGCTCCCTGCCGCCTCAACAGCCAGGTTGCGGCCTTTTTCGACGTGGACAATACCATTCTGCCCGGCGAAGCCAGCGAAGTCAGATTTTTCCGTTGGCTCTGGCAGCGCAGGGTCGTGGGATGGCCTGAGGCTCGCGCGAGTCTTGCGTGGCTCATGCGGCGCCTGCCGTCGCTCTCCCTCCATCCGCTCCGTGAACGTAAACTGTACATGGCAGGAAAACCGGCACAGGTGATCGAGCCGCTGGGAGAAGAGTTCTGCCGCGAACAATTGTGCCCCCGTGTGTCCCCTGCGGCAATGCGCACGATCGAGGAACATCGGCAGGCCGGCCATCTGATCGTGCTGCTGACAGGCTCCCTCGATTTCCTAATCGACCCCATTGCCACCGCGTTGCAGGTCGATCGTTGCTTCGCCAACCGCCTGGAGCAGGTCAACGGCGTCTATACAGGCCATCTTATCCCGCCGTTGCCCTACGGCGCAGGAAAGCGCCAGCTGATCGAGCAGTTGGCGCAAGACCTGACGCTGGACCTCTCCCTGTGCTATGCCTACGGCGATAGTCCCGGCGACCTCGACCTCTTGCGCGCCGTTGGCTACCCCACGGTGGTAAATCCCATCCGGGGAATGGCTCGCGTGGCCAAGCAGCAGAAGTGGCCAATTGCGCGATGGCAATAATACAGCGTGTGTGACGTAAACAGGGCCTATGCGCATCACCGAAATTTTCCATAGCATCCAGGGCGAGTCGACGTTCGCCGGACGGCCCTGCGTCTTTGTGCGCCTGACCGGTTGCCCGCTCCGCTGTACCTGGTGCGATACAGACTATGCCTTTTACGGCGGCGGCGAGCAGTCGATCGATCAAATCATCGAAACCGTTCGCGCATATGGCTGCCCCCTCGTGGAGGTGACGGGCGGCGAACCGCTCGCGCAATCGGACTGTCTCGCGCTGCTGACCCGGCTGTGCGACGAGGGGTTTACGGTCCTGCTCGAAACCAGTGGAGCTATCGATACCACGGCGGTTGATGCGCGGGTGCATGTCATCCTGGACGTCAAGTGCCCGGGCAGCGGCATGACGGATCGGATGCACTGGCCGAATCTCGACCGCCTACGGCCCCAGGATGAGGCCAAGTTCGTCATTCAGGATCGGCCCGACTACGAATGGGCAACAGAGACGGTCGCGCGGTATGGGATCGACCGTCAATGCACGGTGCTGTTCAGCCCGGTGTTCGGCACGCTGGACCCACGGCAGCTGGCCGAATGGGTGCTCGCCGATCGGCTGCCGGTGCGGTATCAGATTCAGAGCGCCGTTTCACACGGGGTGTGCAACAGATCGTATTCGAAATTGTCGACAAGCGCGCCTCCCGCAGCAACCGCCATGGTATGGATCTTCTTCGTGCCTGAGTCCTGCCGGACCTCCCCGATAACCGCATAGCGCACGCCCAAAACCGAGGTCAGATGGGTCACCAAGGTCCTGAAAAAGTTTTCGCCGGTCTCTTCCGCCGTGCCGGCGATGAGCACGCGCAGCTGTGTAGACTGCTTGCGCAAGTCCTGAAGTTCGTTGTCGTGGTGGCGGCTGTGCTCTCGCAGCGTCTGGTCTCGCGCTGCCAATTCACGAGACAGCTCGGCCACCTGGCTGCGCAACACGTCTACTTCGGACAGAGTGCTCATGGTGCGATTCCTTTGAATAGACGGCGAGACGACCACACGTCGTCACTCACTCGATCAGGACGATGTGGGAATTAGTTTGGACCTGACCGGCCAACACCGCCGCATGGTCTCGGAATGCGATACGGCGAGTCACCAGGCCGCGCGCACCCGCGAGGGGCGCTGGCCACAGACTCACGACTCGTTTTTCTGTGGGGATCTGTGCGGAACGGTGAACGTCCCGCCGCCTGCGACAGCATCTCGTTGACCTGGCAAGCCATGTGAGAAAGGCCTACTGTCCTACCCGATGCCTACTGCGATCGGAAGATAGTGAACAGATATCTACCAGCTGTTTGGTGCCGAAGGCGGGACTTGAACCCGCACGGCTTGCGCCACACGCCCCTCAAACGTGCGTGTCTGCCATTCCACCACTTCGGCGACCGAATCTGCGAAGCGTCAATCGTGAATCGTGAAGCGTCGTTCATTTCCGGATTCGGACGTATCACGTTTCACGTTTCACGAACAACGCGCGACAGCCTGAGGGAAGCGCATTATAGAAGTAGAGCAAAATTCTTGTCAATGAAGGAGCCCTCCGGTAGAATCGGCTCGCTATTTGAGATAGGGACGAGGAGGGTGCGGCACGAGGCCGGTTCATCGCATGATGCCCATAATGCCATTGAGTACATCGACGGCTCCCTGCCGCCTCAACAGCCAGGTTGCGGCCTTTTTCGACGTGGACAACACCATCCTGCCCGGCGAAGCCAGCGAAGTCAGATTTTTCCGATGGCTTTGGCAGCGCAGGGTCGTGGGATGGCCTGAGGCTCGCGCAAGTCTTGCGTGCCTCATGCGGCACCTGCCGTCGCTCTCCATCCATCCGCTCCGTGAACGTAAACTGTACATTGCCGGAAAACCGGCCCAAGTGATCGAGCCGCTGGGAGAAGAGTTCTGCCGCGAACAACTGTGCCCCTGCGTGTCCCCTGCGGCGATGCGCGCGATCGAGGAGCATCGGCAGGCCGGCCACTTAATCGTGCTGCTGACAGGCTCCCTCGATTTCCTGATCGACCCCATTGCCACCGCGTTGCAGGTCGATCGTTGCTTCGCCAACCGCCTGGAGCAGGTCAACGGCGTCTATACAGGCCATCTTGTCCCGCCTTTGCCGTACGGCGCAGGAAAGCGCCAGCTCATCGAGCAGCTGGCGCAGGACCTGACGCTGGACCTCTCCCTGTGCTATGCCTACGGCGATAGTCCCGGCGATCTCGACCTCTTGCACGCCGTTGGCTACCCCACGGTGGTGAATCCCATCCGGGGAATGGCTCGCGTGGCCAAGCAGCAGAAGTGGCCGATTGCGCAATGGCAATAATACAGCGCGCGTGACGTAACCAGGGCCTATGCGCATCACCGAAATTTTCCATAGCATCCAGGGCGAATCAACGTTCGCCGGACGACCCTGCGTCTTTGTGCGCCTGACCGGTTGCCCGCTCCGCTGTACCTGGTGCGATACAGACTATGCCTTTTACGGCGGCGGCGAGCAGACGATCGATCAAATCATCGAGACCGTTCGCGCATATGGCTGCCCCCTCGTAGAGGTGACGGGCGGCGAACCGCTCGCGCAATCGGACTGTCTCGCGCTGCTGACCCGGCTATGCGACGAGAAGTTCACAGTCCTGCTCGAAACCAGTGGGTCCATCGATACTACAGCGGTTGATGCGCGGGTGCATGTCATCCTGGACGTCAAGTGCCCGGGCAGCGGCATGACGGATCGGATGCACTGGCCGAATCTCGACCGCCTGCGGCCCCAGGATGAAGCCAAGTTCGTCATTCAGGATCGGCCCGATTACGAATGGGCAACAGAGACGGTCGCGCGGTATGGGATCGACCGTCGATGCACGGTGCTGTTCAGCCCGGTGTTCGGCACGCTGGACCCACGGCAGCTGGCCGAATGGGTGCTCGCCGATCGGCTGCCGGTGCGGT
>JABMDE010000024.1:54728-62972 GCA_015904055.1 Nitrospira sp.
GCGCATCACCGAAATTTTCCATAGCATCCAGGGCGAGTCGACGTTCGCCGGACGGCCCTGCGTCTTCGTGCGCCTGACCGGTTGCCCGCTCCGCTGTACCTGGTGCGATACGGACTATGCCTTTTACGGCGGGGGCGAGCAATCGATTGATCAGATCGTCGAGACCGTTCGCGCCTATGGTTGCCCCCTGGTGGAGGTCACGGGCGGAGAACCGCTCGCGCAATCGGAATGCTTCGTGCTGCTGACACGGCTGTGCGATGAGGGGTTCACCGTCCTGCTCGAAACCAGTGGAGCGATCGATACTACCGCGGTTGATGCGCGGGTGCATGTCATCCTGGACGTCAAATGCCCAGGTAGCGGCATGACGGATCGGATGCACTGGCCCAATCTCCCGCGCCTCAGAACGCACGATGAAGCCAAGTTCGTCATTCAGGATCGGCCCGACTACGAATGGGCAAAAGAGACGGTCACGCGGTATGGAATCGACCGTCGATGCACGGTGCTGTTCAGTCCGGTGTTTGGAACACTGGACCCCCGGCAGCTGGCTGAATGGGTGCTCGCCGACCGGTTGCCGGTGCGGTATCAGATTCAGATGCACAAGTACATTTGGGCCCCGGATATGAGAGGGGTATGAGGTCATGCGGCGCTGGTCATGTGGTGCAATTCCGTCTAACTCCGGAATCCACCGACCAACGACGAAGGGCCGATGACAAAGGAGCATGAGGGAATGAACATTATGCGAGTCGGCGTGAAGACGGGGCGAGTAGAAACAGCAGCGACTGAGGCGCTCGTGCTGATCCTCTGTGAGGGTGATCACCTCTCCGAACAGAGTGCCGCATCGATCGACCAGGCTATGGGAGGAGCGATCACAGACCTGTTCAAGTCCAAAGAGTTCGAAGGGAAACCCGGTGAATTGGTGCTGCTCCACACCCAGAATACAATTCCCGCAAAACGTGTGTTGCTCGTCGGAATGGGGAAACAGGCATCCGCCGGGCTGGATACGATCCGCCAAGCAATGGGGTATGCAGCCAAACGCGTCCGTCAGGCCAAAGCCACATCGTTCACCGTGTCGGTCCCTGCTTTCGTTCCACGCAATTCTTCCGTCATCGAAGTCGCGCAAGCAATGGCTGAAGGCGCCATCCTGGGCAGTTATCAGTTCAACCACTATCGAAGCGATCTGACGCCGGGAAAAGACGTGGCACAGATGACCCTGCTGACTCCGGAGAAATCATCATTGCGCGACCTGTCCGAGGGCATCCGGCGCGGAACGGCCTCGGCAGAAGCGGCCGTGTTCGTCCGGGACCTATGCAACCATCCTTCCAATGTCATGACGCCGACCAAGATCGCTCAAGAAGCGAAAGCCATCGCGAAAGAGACCGGCGTCACCCTTAAGATCCTCGAGCAGAAAGATATGGAAAAGTTGGGCATGGGCGCGCTCCTGGGAGTGGCCCGAGGCAGTCATGAACCGCCGAAATTCATCGTCCTCGAATACCACGGCGCTCGAAAGAAAGAGGACCGTCCCGTAGTGCTGGTCGGCAAAACCGTCACGTTCGATACCGGCGGCATCTCGCTCAAGCCGGCTGAAAACATGGAACATATGAAGGCGGACATGACAGGCGGCGCCGAAGTCCTGGCATCCATGCGAGCCGCAGCCCGCCTCAAGCTGCCGCTCAATCTGGTCAGTATTCTACCGGTGACAGAAAATATGCCCGGCGGCCGGGCGATGAAGCCTGGCGACATCGTCACGACGCTCTCTGGAAAAACCGTGGAGGTTCAGAACACCGACGCCGAAGGACGGCTGATTCTCTCCGACGCACTCGCCTACGCGGGGCGCTACAAACCGGCGGTATTGATCGATATCGCCACGCTGACCGGCGCATGTATCGTCGCGCTGGGCCAGTTTGCCATCGGCATGTTCGGCACAGACGCAACCATCAAGGAATCGGTGCGCACGGCTGGATTGCGAGCCGGCGAGCGTGTCTGGGAAATGCCGCTGTGGGACGAGTATTTTGAACAGCTGAAAAGCGATGTGGCCGATATGCGAAACATCGGCGGACGTGGGGGCGGCATGATTACGGCCGCCCTGTTCCTGAGCAAATTTGCCGGGGACTGGCCCTGGGTGCACCTCGACATCGCCAGCACCGATTGGAGCGAGCGTGAACGGGCCTATATTTCGAAAGGACCGACCGGGATCGGCACGAGGCTCTTGATTCAATACCTTATCGATCGAACACTGTAGGACGGGACACACCTATGCTCATGTCGCGTGAGAAGATCGGACAGCTCTTCATGGTGGGATTCGACGGTACGACCGTCTCGGCAGATCTCGCCGCCTTCATCAAAGAATATAAACCCGGCGGCGTCATCTTATTCTCACGGAATCTCGAATCGACCGAACAGATCGTGGATCTCACGAACGAGCTCCAACGATGCAGTCCCCATTCTCCGCTGTTGATCTCAATCGACCAAGAGGGGGGGCGGGTCTCGCGATTGCCGAACGAGTTCACGATTTTCCCCCCGTGCGAGGTGTTAGGCCGGTGCAATTCGTTGGAGCTGGCCTATGCCGCAGCGGCCACGACGGCCAAAGAGCTGCGGGCTGTCGGCATCAATATGAACATGTCGCCGGTGCTCGATGTAAACAGCAACCCGGCAAACCCTGTGATCGGGGATCGCGCCTTCGGCTCCGAGCCCGCGGCGGTCTGCGAACTGGCCGTGCCTACGGTGGGAGGCTTGCAAGACAACGGCGTGGTCGCCTGCGGCAAACATTTTCCAGGCCATGGCGACACGTCTGTGGATTCGCACAAGGAATTGCCGCTCGTGGCAGCAGCGCGTGAGCGGTTGGAACGGATCGAACTCCCTCCATTCCGGCATGCCGTCGCGCGTGGTGTCGCAACGATGATGACGGCCCATGTGCTGTACAATGCACTGGATGATCAACGCCCGGCAACGCTATCCCCGGCGATTATCGGATCTCTGCTCCGGAAGGAGTTGCAATACGACGGCGTCGTCCTGACCGACGATCTTGAGATGCACGCGATTATCGATCACTACGGCATCGAAGAGGCCACAGTCCAGTCGATTCTTGCTGGTTGCGATATGCCGCTCATCTGTAAAGACCGCAACCGTGAAGCGGCGGCGATCAACGCCTTGGACAAAGCCGTCGCGGACGGCACCATTTCAACACAGCGGCTGGAGGTATCCCTCGCACGCATCGCGCGCTTGAAGCAACGATTCCTCGTTCCCTACAAACCCGTCTCGGTATCTGATGCACGACTGATCGTGGGTTGCCGGACCCACCGGGCCTTGTTACGCTCGATCCACCAGGCCCGGGAACGAGTCGCCAAACCCGCCTGATTCATAACGGTTCGTCGCAACGTAGCCCGGAAGTCCGTTCTTCGTGAAGCGCAGGACGGAAAGGAGGTGTGCCTCGGCTCTGCTTGCGAGATACGCTTCACAAGATACGAGCGACCGGATGTCCCGGAGCCAAGTAGCCATCCAATCCCGTCTTGCCCTCTTCTTCCTGCTTATGGCATCATACCCGTTCCTGGAGGCGCATGGCTTCATTGCTCGAATATGTCGGCTCTGTGCATATTTACCTCGGCCCCTATCGAGGGAATCCTATCGCTTTGTATCTCAAGCGAACGGAGAGCGGGTGCCAGATTGGACCGAAGGTCTATCCCTGGAATGGCGTCATGGGCCTGGGCGACACGCCGAACAAGGCCGCTGCTGACTTTGAAGAAAAGTGGAAGGCCAGAGGTCTCACGTCAGATATGTATTCGGGTCCGGCCTGGGAAGGGGGGATCAAACCTGAGAAACCAGCGCCTCCGAAACCGGCCGTTCCCCCGAAACCGGCCGCCCCGGTAGCAGCCAGTCCTACGCCTGCAAGTCCGCCAACACCTCAGCCTCAGGCTACCCCTGATCGAGCTGCTGCTCCCTCGGTGACAGAGGGTCAACCGGCCGCGGCTCTAACTCAAACCACTCAGCCGACCCCACCACCGATCGCGGCTCCTGAACAGGTGACTCCTGCCTCTGCTGCAAATGGCCAACAGGCTGCCACGCCCGTCTCCACACCACAGCCGTCAGGACAGTCGAGCTAGCCCCGCAGATTCCGCTAATACACTGTTCCGCATCCTATTGCAGGGCAAGGAAGCATCATCCGCGATCGAGAGATTACGGCTGACTGTTCTGTGCGATGTAGGCAAAGAAAATCACCGCCGCTGCAGACCGTACCCCCTCAAACCCCTGCGGCATGAACGGGGTCCAGTTCTCCGGGTTCACGGCGGGAGTCCCGACGGCGAGGAAGAACACAATGACCGCCAGCTTCAAGGCGACGATATAACCGGTGGCGCGGGCGCTTTCTTTGATCCCGATGACCAGAATGATCGTGATCAGCAGCACGATGATGGCAGCCGGAAAATTGGCGATGCTGCCTTCCGGTCCTCCGGCCCAATGCGGTGGATTCGTCGCCCAATAGGGAAGTTCCAGCCCTGCCAGCTTGAGCAAATTATTGAAGTACCCGGACCAGCCGATAGCCACGGCAACGCAGGCGACTCCATATTCCAAAATCAAATTCCATCCGGTCAGCCAGGCAAGAAATTCACCGAGCGTGGCATAGGAATAGGTATAGGCAGAGCCGGCGACCGGAATCATCGCCGAAAATTCCGCATAGCACAGGGCCGCCAAGGCGCAGGTCAGTCCCGAGAGAACGAAGGAGAGCACGATGCCTGGCCCGGCCCCAGGCCGATGTGCATCGCCCACAATGGCGGTGCCGACCAGCACGAAAATGCCGGTCCCGATAATCGCACCGATGCCGAGAGCCGTGAGATTCCAGACCGTCAGTGTTTTCTTGAGACGATGCTCAGGACGATCCGCGTCAGCAAGACACTGTTCGATTGATTTTGTTCGAAAGAGGCGGCTGATCACAAAGTCCCCTGCGTCAGGCGTGGTGGGATCGGCTGTCGTGGGATCAACGGCCCGGACTCCATTTGGAATCAAGTATAGCAGGCGGACCGCAATACGGACGGCGTTCTGGCCGCGTGATAGATCGTGTGCGGATCATGCGCGGGGCCGCCGCGCAGCCCGCAGCAGCGCCTCGAACAGCCGCCGATGGGCAGTGTGGCGCTCGAAGAGAAATTCAGGATGCCATTGAATCGCCAGCAGAAACCGGTGTTGGGGCGACTCGATCGCTTCAACGATTCCATCGGGAGCGATGGCGCTCGCCACCAGCGACGGCGCCACCCGCTTGACGGATTGATGATGGGAACTGTTCACCATCAATGTTGCCCGATCGACAATTTTCCGGAGCAGGCTCTTGGGTGTCACCGCCACTGGATGAGACACGTGGATCGCTTTTTTCTGTTGGCGATGGTCCAGCGCATGCTGAACCTGCGACGGAATATCCTGGAAGAGGCTGCCACCGCACGCGACGTTGACCGTCTGCATGCCTCCACAAATTCCTAACAGAGGAAGATCGCGGGTTCGAGCCAGGGAGACCAGATCGAGTTCGAAATCGGCGCGCCGCTCACTCACAAGCGGAAATTTGTACCGCTGGCGTTCCCCATAGAGACGGGGAGGGAGGTCCGGGCCACTGCCGGTGAGAAGAAGCCCGTCAACCCCGTCAAGCAGCCTCCGCCTGGCAGCCGGCGCAGCCACGAGAGGCAGGATGAGCGGAACCCCGCCGAGTTCTTCGATAGCCCGTATATAGCGAGCCCGAAGAAAGTAGGTGGGCTCGCTCCCGCCCATATCCTTCCTGTCACCGGCATTGAAATCCGGTGTCACACCGATCACAGGCTTCATAACTACTGGACTGGTACGGCCGTCGCGCGTTCACTCTCGGCAGCGACTCCCAGGAATCGCACCGGACGGTCGCCGGTCAGGTGTTCAGGTACGATGACGTAGGTGCCGTACATGCTCGGGATCCAGATGCTTTTGGCTGTTTGTTCACTGCCGCCCGAGAAAAGATAGGCGAGGCCGCCGACGAGGCCGCCGCCGATCGCAAACGCTCCTTTGAATGGAAAATACAGAATCGTGCTCACCGCCGCCGCCGCTTGCATGCCGGCCCCCGTGGCCGTTCCTTGCTGCTGGTCCGAGCCCGACGACTGACTCCAGGCCGGGGTGGTGAACGTTGTGATCAGGGAAAAGAACCCTACCGCTACGATGCATGTGACGAGCGGGAGTCGACCATAATATCCAGACCTATTCATTGAACTACCTCCTTCTGCTGCTGCGCGAAATCATGAACGATGGAAACGCCATACACAATATCTATCACCTATAGGCCTTATAACAAATTCCTCAACGGATGCAAACCCCCTGCCAGTTCAAAGATCTAAGGAGATGGTTGCGATGAGCGATCGGGCACCACATCCAGCTCCGTCATAATGTAGGCCATCACATACTCCGTGCGGGTCACAACGGACCGATCCAGCTCAGACACGAAATCGACCGCTGCGATTCGCTGGTTTTCCTGAGTCAAGCCGGCTCGCAAGCAGAGATCGAGTTTGCACCACGTCACGGACTGGACGAACAAATCCTCCGCACGTTCTTGATACGCGGGACGCTCGTCCGGCGACAGCGTCATCAAGACTTCGGCCAGACGATCGACAAGCCGCACGTTGTGACGAAGGCTCGCCAGTTGTTCAGATCCGATTTCCACGGACACTTGCACACCGGCCTTCCAGCTTCGCTTCTTGACGTTGAATACGCAGGCCTGAACACCGGCCTCCTTCTCCACCGGCTCCGGCCCGAAGAATAACGTCACCCGGTAGGATGAACGTTCAGATAATGATGCCTGATCCATACGGCGCATATTGTACCATGATGCGTTCTGAGGACCAGCGTTCGATTGACGCCTTTCGACCTCAACGATAAGATGCACCCGTATGAGTATGACCGTGCATAGCGAGCGGGTGGCATCGATCCAGCGCGCCCTTCAAGAAATGGATGGGCTTGACGGATGGCTCTTCTACGATTTTCGTGGAAGCGACCCGTTGGCCTATCGGGTTCTGCTCCTGGATCCCGGACAGCATGTCACGCGGCGTTGGTACTATTGGATTCCCGCGACAGGAGAGCCGGTCAAGCTGCTCCACCGGATCGAGCCTCATGTCTTGGACGAATTGCCAGGCCACGCTCAACAGTATGTGTCGTGGGAACAACAACGCACCTTACTCTCATCGTTGCTACGCAACCGACGCCGTATCGCCATGCAGTATTCGCCCCTCAATGCCGTTCCCTATCTGGCTCGGGTCGATGCCGGAACCATCGATTTGATTCGAAGCTTCGGACTCGACGTGGTCACATCCGCCGATCTGGTGCAGCGATTTGAAGCGGTTTGGACGGACCGTCAACTGGAATCGCATCGGTATGCCACCGAGGCGCTCCGGAGAATCGTCGATGACGCATTCGCACATGTCAGCACAGCGATTGCCAAGGGACGCGTGCTTACCGAGTATGGCCTGCAGCAATTTATTCTTGCACGCATTCACGACGCAGGGATGACAACCTCCAGCGCTCCCATCGCGGCGGTTGATGCCCATAGTGCCGACCCTCATTATGGGCCGGTGGAATCCGGTTCTGCTCCCATCACCCGGGAGAACCTGCTGTTGATCGATCTGTGGGCCAAACAGACCGAGCCCGGCTCAGTCTACGGCGACATTACCTGGACTGGATACACCGACAAGCAGGTACCGGCAAAACAGCGCATGATCTTCGACTATGTCCGGCAAGGGCGCGATGCGGCGTTGTCGTTTGTTCGGGAACGGGTCGCCTCCGGCCACTTTCCCTTTGGATGGGAAGTGGATGATGCGTGCCGGAACGTCATTCGAGATGCGGGCTATGGCGACTTCTTCGTCCATCGAACCGGCCACTCCATCGGTGAAGAAGTCCACGGCAACGGCGCCAACATCGATAATTTGGAAACGCAGGACGGGCGGCGGCTCATGCCTCGAACCTGTTTTTCCATCGAGCCCGGCATTTATCTACCCGGGGAATTCGGCATCCGCAGCGAACTCGATGTCTATGTATCGGAACGGGAAGCCTTGGTGTATGGCGAACCGCTCCAAACCGGCATCATTCCCATTCTCTGACCTTCACGACCGTTCCACTCTTTCCGGCTCACTCCATGCCCTCCCTTTCTTGACACTCTGCGGAAAGGGCAGCTAGATTCACTCTATCGTGCGGGTCGGCCAGGTCGTTTGTGCGGCATTGAATACGCGGAGCAGCCATGTTCGGGACAATGGGGATTTC
>JABMDE010000024.1:63092-76608 GCA_015904055.1 Nitrospira sp.
ATTGAATACGCGGAGCAGCCATGTTCGGGACAATGGGGATTTCAGAGCTGATTATCATTCTGGCTATTGTCCTGATCATTTTTGGAGCAGGTCGCTTGCCACAGATCGGTGAAGGTGTCGGCAAAGCCTTGAAAGGTTTCAAAAAGGAAGTGCACGACGCCCCGCCTCCGGTCGAGACGCAGTCTCAACAAGAAACCCCGTCTGCACGGCCAGAGCACCCTCAGCCGATCGCTTCTGCGCCGATTCAGACTCCTCGCGCATCGAGCACGGTAGCCACAGCCGTCAAACCCAACATCCCCTATACCCCTGGTCCTGAAATGACGCCCGGGACTACCGCATCGTTACTCTACACAACAGGACCGCAATCCCCTCATCTGTCGAAGACCGCCCCGGATCGAGCGCCACACGCTGCCGAGACACCGGCCCAACATGTGGTCACGATGGAAGAGCGTGCGGCTACGCCGGCTCCGATAGCCCGTGGTCAATATCCCCCTTTGCCGCCAGGGACCCAAACAAAACCATCCGGCAAGCGCCCCTCAGCAATCGTGAACAAGGACGCGGTCGCCCGTATCCAAGCCCAGCAAGCCGCATTAAAGGCCAAGGCAGCCCCTGCAGGGGTTTCTCCCGAAGACATGCAGAGCCTCGGTGAAGGCATGGGTGACGTCTTACGCACATTCCGGCAAGCGGCAACCGATGTCCGCAACAGCATCGCCCCTGAGATGCGTACGCTTCAGGCTGAAATGGATATGGCGCACAAAGAACTTCAACAATCTCTGGACGCCGCAGCAGAACCGGCAGCGGTTCAAGAAGACCCCCCGAAGCCGACATAACTCCGCATCAGGCACTATCGTTTTACAGACTGTCAGTAGGTTGGGAAAAACGGATGATGGTCAAGCCATTCCGGCTCTTTGGATCATCTATGGCGCGACTCTTTTATGGTGAGCGTCCGGCAGGAAACTGTGTATCGGGTGCGATTCTTCGGGCTACATCAATCACCGCAACGATCGAATCGGTCGTGCCGGAGACCGTGCGCCGACTCAATCAGTGGATAACCCACGCCCCTTAGGACTCAGGTCTGCGCGCGTTCGAATCCGGTTCAATGCCTCGACCAGCCCTACAAGCTGATTCTGTGCTTTGCTATCGATATCCACGAATTGCACACCCATTCCGGGAAAAAGGAGATACCGCTCCGGTTTCTTGCGAACCCAGGCCACCTTCGCTTTGGCTTTCAGTTTTTCCAGAGGCCGATCAGGCAGCGCGAATTCGAGAGACAGTTCCGTTCCCAACGCCAGCGGGGAGCTACTCTCAATAAACAACCCGCCTCCTCCGATTCCTGCGGTGAGACTCTCGAACTTCTTCCCGTCAGGCGTCGAACACTGCACCTTGATGGCAAGGGGAGCGCGCGGGTATGCGCGGCAATGGGCGAATGCGGTATCGTCGCCGGCGAGGACCCGTTCGATGATCTCGCCCCAAGGCATGTCGCCCAGCACCTTCCCCGATGGATCTTGCACGGCGACTGTTTCGAGGTCGGCATCAACGATCAAGGTTTTGTCTTGATGGCCCACCGTAGAAATGACTGAAAATTTCATGGTCGTGATTCGACCTCGTGCACGAGGAAGCAGGACAGGGTCCTAGGCTGCTTGGGTTTTCACCTGCGCCGATTTCACCAACTCAAGAATCCGGTCGCGGATATTCTGCGCGACCTCTGTAAACTGCACTCCCATCCCGGGACTAAACGTATATTGATCGGCTTTGGGACACACCCATGCCACAACCCCCTTCGTCGGAAGCCATTCGTCTGGCTGTTCCGGAAGTGAGAACTCCATGGACAGCTTGGTTCCCACGGGGAGCGGCGCGTGGCTTTCGATAAACATACCGCCGCCACCGATACCTCCCGCCCGGCTCTCGTATTTCTGTCCTTCCGGAGTATTGTAGCGAACCCGAAACGCCAGCGAGATCCGCGGCTCGGACCCGGCCGTGGAGAGGTGCGAGAGTGGCCGAATCGACATGCTTGGAAAGCATGCGTCGGGGTAACTCGACCGTGGGTTCGAATCCCACCCTCTCCGCCACCGTTTGCTGTGGCAAATGATGGCGAGATCTCGCCATTTTTATTATGACGATGCACAATGGCGGATCCGCCATACCGCACTTCGTGTGACCCGCCCGTTCTTTCGGGCCGTATCGAGAGTGATCGCGGGTGAATAGGCACCGCAAGTGTCTTGAGCCTTGAGTGAATGCTGTGATGTGAACAAGGGGCTGTGTGCGACAGAACCCTGTGAACCCCGCCAGGTCCGGAAGGAAGCAACGGTAAGCGGTCAGTTCTGTGTGCCGCAGGATCACCTGGCCCCGCTGTAGAAGGCGTGAGGCGTGAGGCGTAAAGCGATTCTTTCTTCTGTCGTCCTTGATCATATTCCCCTCACGCCTTACCACTAACCCCTAACGGATACGAATGGACTACCAAGTTTCTGCCCGCAAATACCGTCCCGGCACATTCGACGATGTGATCGGTCAGCCGCACGTCATACAGACCTTGATGAATGCGGTCTCGACGAAACGCATTGCACATGCCTATCTGTTTTCCGGTACCCGCGGAGTAGGAAAAACAACCGTCGCGCGCATTCTCGCGAAGGCGCTGAACTGCGAGCAGGGACCTACAGGACGCCCGTGCGATCGGTGCGCGAACTGCCTGGAGATCGCGCAGGGCAGTTCCGTCGATGTGGTCGAGATTGACGGCGCCTCCAATACCAGCGTGGACGATGTGCGCGAGATTCGGGAAAACGTGAAATTCACGCCCTTCCGCGGCCAGTACCGCATCTATATCATCGACGAAGTGCACATGCTGTCGAATTCGGCGTTCAACGCGTTGCTGAAAACCCTTGAAGAGCCTCCGGCACACGTCGTCTTCATTTTCGCGACGACGGAAATTCACAAAATCCCCGCAACCATTCTTTCACGTTGCCAGCATTACAACTTTCGCCGGATTGCACGGGCCGAGATCATCGAACGGCTTCGCCATGTAGCCGCGCAGGATCAACTGACTCTCGAAGAGCGTAGCTTCCTCGCTCTGGCACGGGCAAGTGAAGGCAGTATGCGTGACGCGCTGAGTCTCCTCGATCAAGCCATTGCGTTCGGGGGCAAGACGATCCATCACCCGGATCTCGAAGCGCTCCTCGGAGCTGTGCCTCACGAACTGGTGCAAGGCATCGTCAAAGCCGTGATGATCCAGGATAGTTCTGCCGCACTCACCGTCCTGGCGAACCTGATGGACCAGGGGCATGACTTGCGGGCGTTCTGTGACGGCGTCGTGGAGCAGATCCGTAATCTGCTCGTAGCGTCCGTCGTTCCGTCGACGGCCGAGTTGCGCGGCTTGATTGAAGCCTCCGAGGAGGACATCAAACAGCTGGCAACAGATGCCAAGCCCCTGACACCGGAACAACTTCAGGAACTGCTGACCCTGTTTATTCAGGCAGAAGATTCTCTCCGGCTCAGCGCCCATCCACGTTTCGTACTGGAAACCGCGGCGATCCGGGCAACGCGCTTGTTACGACGGCGAGACTCCGGCGATCCCCGCCTCCTTCAAGCAACGCCGGCACCTGCAGGACAAAAATCTCCCGTCCGTTCAGAAGCCATTGATTCACGATCAACGGCCTCGTCCACGGCTCCATCCGTCGCCACGTCTACGTCGTCGGGCCGTACAGATCCGGCCGCCTCTCAGCCGGAATCCAAACCCGTCTCACGGTCACAACCGAAACCAGGGGAAAGGCCGATGCCGCAGCGGCCGCCCGATCAGCCGACACCCAAGGAAACAACGGCTACCCCAATCGCCGCTATTACCCAATCCGAGGCCGGACAAGCCACACTGAATTGGGAAACCATCCAGAACGAGATCGCCGCTTCGTTTCCCAATATCGCCCCGTTTCTGGAGGCCGGCAGGTTTCTTGGCATAGAGGGGGGTCTTGTGACGATCGGATTTGCCAAACACGCGACCTTGGCACGGACCAGATTGGAAAAAGAAGAGCATCTCCTGGCGCTGGCGACACTGTGCCAGGAGCAGTCCGGTACTCCGGTGCGGATTCGTATTGTCGAGCTCGCAGAGACGGACCCTCCGGGGCCGACAATGGCGCAAGTGCGGGCAGCCAAAGAACAGGACCAGCGGCTTGTGCTACTTGAACGGGCACGGGCCAATCCTACAGTGAAACAGGCGATCGAGATCTTCGGCGCAGAATTGACCGAGGTCCGACGAGTAGCCCAGAAGGAGGTCACCGAATGAAAAGTCCTTTCGGCAATATGAACAACATCCTCAAGCAAGCCCAGGCCATGCAGGAACAGATGGCGAAACTCCAGGAACAGGCGGCGTCGAAGACCGCCAGCGGGACAGCCGGCGGTGGAATCGTCACGGTGACCGCAAACGGCGCCATGCAGATTGTCAGCGTGGCGATCGACCCCGAGATCGTCAAGAGCGGCGATGTGGACATGCTGCAAGATCTCGTCGTGGCGGCGACCAATGAGGCGCTACGAAAAGCCAAAGAACTGATGGAGAGTGAGATGAAGGCCCTCACCGGCGGGATGAAAATCCCAGGCCTGTTTTAACGATGGCCGTCGACCAACAGGGGTTGCTGGCACGGCTGATCAAGGAACTCGTTCGACTCCCCGGGGTCGGTCAAAAGAGCGCACAACGGTTAGCCTTTTTCCTCATGAAGGCCGAGCGGGACGATGCCTTGCGTTTGGCCGATGCGATTCGGGCGGTGAAGGACGGGCTGGCATTCTGCCGTCAATGCCGCAACATTGCCGAGGGAGACCTGTGCGAATTCTGTCTGGACCCGAAGCGGGACCGTACGAAGATTCTCGTCGTTGAAGAACCGAGCACGCTCTATGCGATCGAGCGGGCCGGCGTCCATCGGGGACTGTACCATGTCCTGTTAGGGGCACTTTCCCCACTCGATGGTATCGGCCCCGGAGACATCCGGGCTGAAGAATTAGCCGACCGTATTAAGCTGGGCGGTGTGGAGGAAGTCATTCTCGCGACGAACCCGACCATCGAAGGGGAAGCCACCGCGATCTATCTCACCAGGCTCCTCAAGCCGTTCGGAGTGCGGGTTTCTCGCATCGCCTACGGAATTCCTGTTGGAATGGACATTGAGTATGCGGATGAAGTGACGCTGCTGAAATCCATCGAGGGACGGCGAGATCTGTAAAGCCGTGGCTGTTGCCCCGTTGACCCCTTCTCAATCGGCCTGCTATAGTTTCCCCGTACGATCCACTCTCAAGAGTTGGGGAGGGCCATGAAGGTCCGTTCTACCGCTAAACGCGTGTCCTCGGCAAAATCATCGACCACAGCAGCCACCACACGCCCGGCTCGCAAGAATAAGAAGAAATCAGGCGCGGCATCGGCCAAGTATCCTGATATTCGCCGTGACCTCGAACGCCAACGTGCGGCAATCCTCGAAGAGGTTGAGGAAGTGCTGACGAACCGGCCCGACCTTGAAGCGTTTCCCGATGTCAGCGATCAAGCATCGGCCGAGGTCGACCAGAATTTTTCGATGCGGATTCGCGATCGCGAGCGGAAGTTGCTCAAGAAGATCGAAGAAGCGTTGGATCGAATGAGCAACGGCACCTATGGAATTTGCGAGCGCTGCGACGGAGACATTCCGTACAAGCGTCTCAAGGCCCGCCCGGTCACGACTCTCTGTATCGAATGCAAGACCCTCCAGGAGCAGGAAGAACGGGCCAGCCGTTAGCCGAATCCCTGCCTCCCTCATCGAGCTCAGAAACAGTGGCTCGAAACCGGCCTAGAAATAATTGAGTTTTGTCGCCAGTGGGATTGTTGCGAGCAGCGGGCAGGAGTTATTGCTTCAAGGCTTTGATTCGTTCGTTTGCGTGGGCAACTCGAGCGTCTTCTTCGGGAATCCCTTCGACCAGGGCGAGGAATGTTTCATATTCCGCCAATGCGCGCTTGGGGTTGGTCCGTTCGGAGGCCTCCGCAAGGTTATATCGAGCCACGGCATAATTGGGGCGCAGGGTCACAGCCCGTTCAAACAGGCCTAGCGCTGCAGCGCTTTCGCCAAGTTTGACATGGACCGTACCGAGGTTGTTCAAAACTTCCGGGATGTTGGGTCTGATCGCGAGCGATTGCAACATCTCTGTTTTCGCCTTGTCGAATTGGCCTTTGGCTACCGAGGCCAGACCGAGCTTATGATGCGCTTCGGCAAGCCAGACCTTGTTCGTAAACCCGCCGGCAATGGCTTTTTGATACGCATCTACAGCAATGTCATAATTCTTGTCACCACAGTAGGCCAGCTGCGCGGTTTGTCCGCGGGCGAATTGCTGGAGTGAAAGAAACGGCTCCTTATCCTCGCTGCCCTGGCTCTCGATGGTGAGGCCGTCTTTTCCCCCTTTGGAGTTCCTGAGCCGATCGAGAAACTCCCGGCGATAGGGAGAGAACAGCCGCACATAGGGATCGATCGTAAATGACGCCTGAAGGAGAATGGGGTGGTCCCGTGAACCGGTGACCAGATATTGCGTGGTGCTCTTCTCATCTCCCGTTTCAAAGATGCTGCTGGCCTCCATGTTTGCTTTCGTCTCTAGTTGCGACACATTCAAATAGAACTCCAGCGCAGGTTTCAGCCGAGACAGCGTGTCTCGAAGCACAGAATAGCGGTCAAGATTCAGCCCCTTCGGAAAGGTGAAGAGGGCTCCGACAAGGAGTCCGTCCTCATCGACAAAATACGACTCATCTCCCTTCGACGCGCTTTTTGCCTGCAAAATTACGATCTCCTGTCCACTGCCCCAGGCATTCGACTTGGGGGCCGTCGAAGCATGCTTCTTCAAGAACTCCGGTTTGCGTTCGCAGAGTGCCGTCGATTTGAGAAGAGCCAGATCGGTTGCAGAAGGGGGGAGATTTGAGCGAACGGATGTCTTCTGGCTACAGCCAACCATGACAAGGATAATCAAAAGAACACTCGCCAGACGTATATGCCAGCCAGAGATCTCCATTTGGAACTCCTCAAGGGAAAAGATGGCCTGTCTAGACGATACACGAATTGGGAAGGCTTGGCGAAGAGTAAAAACAAGGGCCTGCTCCTCAGAGAGAAGCAGGCCCATCGTAAGACAACCTGTCTACACCAACTAGTGGCGTTGTGCATCCAACATACTAGCTTCAGCTATGTAACCAAAGAGATAGGGGATACTGCCGCCAAGAGTATAGACCGGACGATTGACCCCATAATCGAAGGCATGGCCCAATGGGTGTGAAATGAATCCAATCTGACGAAGCGGATGGTCATTGATGGCCGATCCGGCAGTTGGATTTGAATAGACCAACGCGGTGCTATCCAGAATGTTGTACATGCTTGTGGGAGGCCTGTATTCCTTGTCACCCGCGCTCTGTTGACCGGTGGTTGCACAACCAGTTGCCACCATCGTCGCCATCGCAATACCGACAGCCCACGACATCGCTCTCATGGTATTACCTCGCTTGGTTTGGTCCACATCCAGACCACCGATTCAGTCTTGTAAAATGATAGGCGACGTGTAGCCGACACCCCCCGTTCTGTCCAGAATTCACGGAGATTCGAGATTCCTATGGAAATTGCTGCGTTGGAGGACAGGGAATGTGGCACCGGCAGGGAACACATGGTGGGCGATACAGGTATCGAACCTGTGGCCTCTTCCGTGTGAAGGAAGCGCTCTACCACTGAGCTAATCGCCCCGAATAAATACCCTAATTTACCTTATTTTACAATGGCTTATAGATACTTACCGGCTTAGAGTACAGTTAGAGTATTTTTATTTAACTTTCATTATACTCTGATGCCAATATGCCACGGATTGTCGAAATTCACAAGAGACGTGATGGGCGTCTTCACATCATTCGCCACGACGGGAGCAAGGTCTGGTTATGGCGGGCGTTTTTTGACGGCAGGTATTACGTCAAATCCACAAAAGAGACCACCCTCCGAACCGCCATCCAAGTTGCCGAGGAAGCCTACGACGGTCTTCGATTCGGTCGTAAAACAGGAATCCCGGTTCACGCCAAGATCTGGGATGAGGCGACACGGGGAATGTTGGAAGAGCAACAAGCCAGCGTGGCAGTCAACGATCGTGCCCCAGGTCACGCTAGAGACTATGAGACAAAACTCAGAGTCTTGGACCGATTCTTTGAAGGTAAAGCACTCCACGCCATTACGGCTGACCTCCTTGAACGCTATAAAGCGTGGCGAATCAGCGAGTCCCAAACAAACACAAAGTTCTTTCGAAACAAAGTCATCTCGATGAAAACCCTCCATCAAGACTTTATCGTAATCCGCCAAACGCTGAAATACGCCCGGCGAAAAGGGTGGATTTCCACTCTGCCAGAAATGCCACAAATCAGGGTCAAAGCTGTTGCCCGTCCGTGGTTTTCCCGTGAGGATTACCGCAAGCTCCTCAAAGTAAGTCGGGACCGCATCAAGCGAAGCACGAACCTCAACGAAAAACACGCCAGACAAGAACTCCACGACTACATCATCTTCCTCACGCATACCGGTGTTCGAATCGGTGAGGCACAAGGTATTCGTCGCAAGGACCTCAAAATGTGGGAAGGGAATAGTCACTCGATCAAAGACCGGTGCTTCATTCAAGTCAGCGGAAAAACTGGTGCCCGGGAATGCGTTGGGATGTGGGGGGCAGTCCGTGTAGTGGAGCGCATCCATCTACGCCGTGAACTACACCCGACCGACAAACTGTTTCCAACCCACAATCCTAGACAGTTTGTTGATCTTCTCAACGAAGCGAATTTACGGTTCGACTCAGAGGGCAAACGACGAGACCTCAAGAGTCTGCGCCACACCTTTATTATGTTTCGAATGCTGGAAGGGGTCGACATTTTCTTGCTGGCGGTAAATTGTGGGACGAGTGTAAAAATCATCCACCAACATTATGGCAAGCATCTAACCGCACGAATGAAATCAGACGAACTGGTCAAACTAACCGTGAACGCCAAACAACTCTCACGATACGAAGGCTAACCCTCGTCAAGCACCGTTTCACGATGAAAGAGTTCCCTGTTACTCCTTCGCAGCCCCCCTCTTAATACCCCTCTCCCACGTATCCAGTTCCGTTCCAAACTCGTTCTGTAATGAAGCTGGGCAAAACCCTACTCCTTCAGGAGTCCCACACGCCTGAGCCCTGCCAACATCTTTGCGTTTTTCTCTAAAAAGCGCATACTTCCTACCTCTCTCCCCGTCTTTTCTCATGGAGGTTTGTTGATGACACGTCGATACGTACTTCTGGCACTGTTGCTGATGGGTGGAGTGTTTGTCACTAATCCTGCGTGGGCAGCATCGTCTACTGCGATACAGCAATGGAAGGCAGAATGCGATAAAGGGAGTGCGGACGGGTGTTTCAATCTCGGTCTGATGTATGCCACCGGTCAGGGCGTGAAACAGGATTTCTTTCAAGCCGTGGACCTCTAC
Source organism: Nitrospira sp. (assembly GCA_015904055.1). Next base: position 72,545 of record JABMDE010000024.1, read on the forward strand.
CGCAAAGCCTGTGATGGAGGGAGTGCGGCAGGGTGTCTCAATCTCGGTGGGATGTATCAGAATGGTCAAGGCGTGAAACAGGATTTCTTTCAAGCCGTGGACCTCTACTGCGTATTCCGACCCAAGCCGGCCACTGATTCCGACGCAAGTCGGCCACCCATTCCGACGGAACGCGGCCACTGATTCCGACCGGAAGTCGGCCACTTTTGGCAAGGATGGTCGATCGCATGAGAGATGACATCGTCATCGTGGGTGGTGGTCTGGCTGGATCGGAAGCGGCCTGGCAGGCGGCAAACCGTGGCGCCAGAGTCACGCTCTATGAGATGCGCCCGAAGGAAATGACGAAGGCGCACAAAACCGGCGGCTTGGCCGAACTCGTCTGCTCAAATTCGTTGGGGTCGATCGATCCACACAACGCGCCCGGCGTACTCAAGGAAGAAATGCGCCGGCTGGGCTCCCTGATTATCGCCTCAGCCGAACAATCCAAAGTTCCGGCCGGATCGGCACTGGCAGTCGATCGTGATCAATTCTCGTCGACCATTACCCGGACGTTGGAAAGCCACCCGAATATCAGAATTCTTCACGAGGAGATCGCCGACATCCCCACCGACTGTATCTGCATCGTAGCCACCGGTCCGTTGACGTCCGATGCACTCTCCCAGGCCATTCGCGGCGTGACCCAATCGCAGCATCTCTATTTCTTCGATGCCATCTCACCGATCATCGACGCAGACTCGATCGATATGGATATCGTCTTCCGTGCCTCCCGCTACGACAAAGGCTCCGACGATTATCTTAACTGTCCCATGACAGAGGAACAGTACAATACCTTCTATGACGCGATCCTTGCAGCCGAAAAGGTGCAGCCCAAGGACTTTGAGAAAACGCCCTATTTTGAGGCCTGCATCCCGATCGAGGTCATGGCAGAGCGCGGTCGTCACACCATGCAGTTCGGGCCACTCAAACCGGTCGGTTTGGCAGATCCCCGAACCGGCCTGCGGCCCGCCGCCGTCGTACAACTGCGAACCGAGAATGTGCATCGTACCTGTTACAACCTGGTTGGATTTCAGACCAAGCTCACGTATCCGGAACAAAAACGCGTCTTCCGCCTGATTCCAGGTTTGGAACGTGCGGAGTTTCTGCGCTATGGAAGCTTACATCGCAATACCTTTATCAACTCGCCCCAGTTACTCACCACCACGCTGCAATTCAAAGCCCGCAACACGTTGTTCTTCGCAGGGCAATTGGTCGGCGTGGAGGGCTATACCGAATCGGCGGCGATGGGTGGCCTGGCCGGCATCAATGCGGTGCGGGTCTTGAACGGGGAACCGACGGTGACGCCTCCGCCGACGACGGCGCATGGATGTCTGGTCGCTCACGTAGCGCTGTCCGATCCCCGCCACTTTCAGCCGATGAACACGAATTTTGGCCTGTTTCCTCCCTTGTCCAGCACGCCGAGGGACAAAGAAATGAAACGGCGTTTGATTGCCCAACGAGCGCTTGAGGACTTTGCATCATGGAAGACGCAATCCGGGCTTTCATGAACTTTCTTGAAGTCGAGCGAAATGCATCGGGTGAGACCATTCGCAATTACCGGTCGGATCTCCGGCAGTTGACCGCATTTCTCTCTGAAATAAGCCACGCATCACGTTCGATTCGAGCAGACCATGTCACGGCTGAAGATATCCGGGCGTACCTTCACCGGTTGGATCGAAAAGGTGAGAAAGCCTCATCCCTGGCGAGAAAGCTGGCTGTCGTACGGAGTTTCTACCGATTTCTTCTGCGTGAAGGATCGGTACAGAAGAATCCGGCGGATGATATCCGGAGCCCCAAACTGCCCAAACCGCTTCCACGCGTTCTGGCCAAGGACGACGCCGGAGCCTTGATGGAATTTCCTGAGGGCCAGTCTCCTCTGTCCTTGCGCGATCGCGCTCTGCTTGAAACATTGTATTCCACCGGCGCCCGTGTCAGTGAAGCCGTGGGGATCAACGTCGGTGATCTCGATGAGGGTGAAGGGCTTGTCCATCTGAGAGGCAAGGGCCGGAAGGAACGAGTGATTCCGATCGGTGATGTCGCAACTCAAGCAATCCGCGCGTATCGTCAATCACTGGGGTCTGAATCTCACGAACAACGCCTCGCCGCTCCTCTGTTTTTGAATCATCGTGGAGGCAGGCTTACCACACGGAGCGTGGCCCGAATCGTGTCTCGATACTCCAGCCGCCTTGCCGGCGGAGCCGTCAGTCCGCATGCCCTGCGGCATTCCTACGCAACCCATCTGCTCGATGAGGGCGCGGACCTCCGGTCGATTCAAGAGATGCTCGGACATGCGTCACTCAGCACCACACAAAAATATACGCATCTGGCCGGCGATCGCCTGGCTGCCGTGTACGACCATGCCCACCCGCGGGCGCGTTCGGTCACAACCGCTCTGCCGCGAAAGGATCCGAAGCCGTCATGATCATTCGATCCACCACCGTTCTGTGCGTCCGCCGGGCCGGACGAGTCGCCATGGGCTGCGACGGCCAGGTGACCGTCGGCACAACCGTGATGAAGCACAATGCCAAAAAGCTGCGGCGTCTCCATCACGAGCAAGTCCTCGCCGGCTTTGCCGGGGCCACTGCGGATGCCTTCACGCTTTTCGAAAAGTTCGAAGCCAAGCTGGAAGAGCACCGGGGCAACCTGACGAGGGCGGCGGTCGAACTCGCCAAGGACTGGCGGACCGACCGTGTCTTGCGCCGGTTGGAAGCGCTGCTGGCCGTGGCCGGCCTGGAACAGTCGTTCCTGATTTCCGGAACCGGCGATGTCGTAGAGCCGGAAGACGGCATCCTGGCAATCGGCTCCGGTGGACCCTATGCCCTGGCTGCAGCCAGGGCGCTCCTGGGACAATCTCAACTCGACGCGACTGCCATCGTTACTGAAGCGATGAAGATTGCCGGCGCCATCGATATCTATACCAACCAACAGATCACCGTCGAGGAACTCCAAGGGTAAACAAGAAATATGACACACCCGGCAACCGACCCAGAGCCGCTGAATCTCAATAACCTGACACCCCGCCAGATCGTGGAAGAGCTCAATCGCTACGTGATCGGCCAAAAGGACGCGAAGCGGATGGTGGCGATCGCGCTCCGCAATCGTTGGCGCCGACAACAGCTGTCTCCTGATTTACGCGACGAGGTGATGCCGAAAAACATCATCATGATCGGCCCGACCGGAGTGGGAAAAACGGAGATCGCCAGACGGTTGGCCAAGCTGGCTCAAGCTCCGTTCATCAAGGTCGAGGCTTCGAAATTCACCGAGGTCGGCTATGTCGGCCGGGATGTGGAATCCATCATTCGCGATTTGACCGAACTGGCCATCAACATGGTGAAAACCCACCGCCTTGAAGCGGTTCAGCACAAGGCCGAGCAACATGGAGAAGAGCGTCTGCTCGATCTCCTCTTGCCGCCCCCTCCGCCTCGACCAGGATTTACGGAAAGCACCGGTGAGACCGCCACATCGACTCCCCATGATTCACACGAAACCACCAGATCGAAACTGCGTCTCCAACTTCGAGAAGGCAAACTCGACGAGCGGACCGTCGAGCTGGAGACCCAGGAGCGACGCCTGCCGGTCGGTGTCATCTCCAACGCCGGCGGGCTTGACGAACTGGAAGGCAATTTGCGGGACATGTTGGGCGGGATGTTCCAGGGTAAGAAAAAGAAGCGGCTGATGAAAGTGCCGGAGGCGCTGAAGCACCTCGCCCAGGAGGAAGCGCAGAAACTCATCGACATGGACGACGCCGTGCGTGAGGCCATCGCCAAGGTCGAGCAAGCCGGGATTGTGTTCCTCGACGAAATCGACAAAATCGCCGGACGGGAACGGACGGCCGGACCCGACGTCTCGCGGGAAGGCGTCCAGCGCGATTTGCTCCCGATTGTCGAAGGCTGCACGGTGACGACCAAACACGGGCCGGTTCTGACCGATCACATTCTCTTCATCGCCGCGGGAGCCTTTCACGTGGCCAAGCCGTCCGACCTGATTCCGGAGCTCCAAGGGCGCTTTCCAATACGAGTCGAACTGAG
>JABMDE010000024.1:76728-82730 GCA_015904055.1 Nitrospira sp.
CAGGAAGACATACTCTCAGCTCGATTACAAAATATTGGGGAGAATCTACTGTTACGAAGGCGGGGATGAGTTCTGGCGGGCGAAGCGAAAGCCCTGCGAGCGACTAGGCATCAACCTCTCCCGGGCGCTGCTGAAAAAGTTGCCGCGTGGCGGGCGAAGTCTGTACGTGGGAGCCGGTGTCGCAGAGCTGCCTGTGCTGCTAGCTGAAGCCATCGATCTCCAGCGCCAGGTTGAGCCGTATAACCTTCGCCGATCCGAAGTCACTGTCCTCAATCGAGCTTGCCGGGGAACGCCTGTGAGGTTTCATGCGAAAACCGCCGCAGAGGCGAACGGGAAGTTTGACCATCTCTGGATCGTGAGTGTCTTGAACGATCCGGAGCGATTTCCCGATCTCTCGCCGTTGTCCTATGGGAATGCGAACCCGGTCACCTTTAATCCCGGAAGGTTCGAACAGCAGCGTCGGATTGTTCAGTCGATCGTCAATCGGTGCATGCCCAAGCTCAGTCTACCCGGCCTGGTCACAACCTCGACGGAAGAAGTCGTGTGGATCGCCGACTGGTGCCACCGACACAGGATTCCCTATCACGTGGAGCGGAAACAGTATCCCACAGCGCTCGTCGGTGACCCAATCTGTTTTATTAAGGTAGGGAAGAAGGGACGGCAGGAATCTTGACGTCCGTCAAATCTGAAAACCGGTCTTCGGTTTGACTGAACCGCCCATATACAACCCGGCGTACTTCACATAGTTCTCGGCAGATTTCTTGATCCAGGCTAATTCTTCGTCTGTCACGGGCCGTCGGACCCGTGCAGGTGAACCCAGGATGAGGCTCTTCGGCGGGACAACGGTACCTTCCACAACCAGCGCCCCGGCTCCCACTACCGAATCTTCTCCAATAACCGCCCCGTCCATGATGATGGCGCCCATCCCGACTAACACGCGATCGTGAATCGTACAGCCGTGCAGGACGACGCTGTGCCCGACCGTGACCTCGTTCCCGATCAGGAGAGGATGGGTATCATGGGTGACATGCAACATGCAGAGGTCTTGGATATTGGTCCGATTGCCGATCCGGATATAGTGCACATCCCCACGGATCACAGTATGGAACCAGACGCTGCACTCCTCACCCATGACCACGTCACCGATGACTACCCCCGTGTCCTCGATAAAACAGGAGGACGGAATCGTCGGCTTGATACCTTGAAAGATGCGGATCATAGAGGCACTCTAGGGGAACGGCTTCCAGAATATCAAGACGGCTCTCTTGACCATTCGTTGACAGACTTTTCAAGCCTCCCGTAGACTGCTTGAATGTCTACGTCTTTAATCCAGCTCGGCCGGAAGAACACCACCAAGAAAGCAGCAGTTGCCGGGAAGGCCGCGGCTGCGAAAACAACGACCATCGGCTTCGTCAATTTGGGGTGCTCGAAAAACCAGGTGGACTCGGAGCTGATGCTCGGCACACTCGTACAGGACGGCTTCGCGTTAACCGACAATCCCAAGAAAGCCGAGGTCGTCATCATCAATACCTGCGGCTTCATTGAAGAAGCGAAACAGGAATCCATCAACACGATCCTCGAACATGGCAAGCTCAAAAAGAACGGAGTCTGCCGCGTCCTCATTGCCGCCGGTTGCCTGGCGCAACGCTATCAGGGCGACCTTCTGAAGGAACTGCCGGAACTGGACGGCGTGGTGGGCACCGGCGAATTCGGGAACATCGCCACCATCTGCCGGGATCTCCTGACTCCCCAAAAACGGCAACAACGGCTCTGGATCAGCGAGCCGCCCTATCTCTACGACGCGGATGCCCCGCGCCTGCGACTCGGCAAGGCGCACAGCGCCTATGTGAAAATCGCCGAAGGCTGCAACCGCAACTGCGCCTTCTGTGCCATCCCCATTATGCGGGGCAAGCAACGCAGCCGCCCGGTGGAATCGATCGTGGCTGAAGCCGAGCGCCTGGCCGCGGAAGGCGTGAAAGAAATCAACCTCATCTCCCAGGATACGATCAACTACGGCGTGGATCTGGGGATTCGAGGCGGATTGACAACACTGCTGCGCGCGCTGGTGAAGGTGAGAGACATTCACTGGATCAGGCCTTTTTATCTCTACCCTCAGCAGGTCACGGATGAACTCCTGGATCTCTATGCCGGCGAAGAGAAAATTACCAGGTACATCGACATGCCGCTCCAACACATCAACGACCGGATGTTGAAACGCATGCATCGATTAGGGAATCGCGCCTCGATCGACAAGCTGGTGGACCGCATTCGCACCCGCATTCCCGGCGTCACCTTTCGCACCGCCTTTATCGTGGGCTTCCCCGGTGAAACCGAGCAGGCGTACCAGGAGCTGAAGACTTATGTGACGGAGCGGGAGTTTGACCGAGTAGCCGTCTTCCTCTACTCCGACGAAGAGGATACAACGGCGGTTGCGCTCGATGAGAAAATTGACCGGGCCGTCATGGACGAACGGCGGAATGAACTCCTGGCGATTCAGGAAGGCATCGCCGCCGCGCAGGGGCAGGCTCGCATAGGCTCAGTCCTGGACGTCCTGGTCGAAGGCCCATCGGAGGAAACGCCTCTGTTGCTGGAAGGCCGCCATGAAGGACTGGCGCCCGAGATCGACGGCGTCGTCTATATCAATGACGGCACGACAAACCCGGGTGATCTCGTCAAGGTCGAGATCACCGAAGCCGCCACCTACGACCTCGTCGGACACATCGTCACATAATCCTACACCTCCCGGTCGCTTCCCCTTCTGCTACACTTGAAGGATCCATATTGAGGAGATATCGCACATGACCTCGCAGAGAAAAGAATCGGTCGTGCTCCTGATCCACTGCAAAGACCGAAAGGGCATCGTCGCTCGCGTCGCAGGATTCATTCATGATTTCGGGGGCAACATACTCGACTCCGACCATCACACGGACGAAGAGACGAACGATTTTCTCATGCGGATGGAGTGCTCGACAGAGGGGTTGCAAATTGCGCCCGATCAGATTTCCGAGGCGTTTGCTCCCATCGCCAAAGTATTCGAGATGCGCTACGAAGTCCATCAGACCAGCCGGCACACCCGTGTCGGAATGATGGTCTCGAAGCAGGATCACTGTCTGGCGGATTTACTCCAACGCCAACGCCGTGACGAGCTGCACATGGACATTCCCATCATCATTTCCAACCATGACACCTGCGCCAGCTGGGCTGAACTGTTCAAGATCCCCTTCGCGGTCTGTCCCGTCACGAAAGAGACGAAACCGGAGCAAGAACGGCGTGTGGTCTCACTCTTGCGGGAGCAGGGTGTCGAACTCGTCGTGATGGCCCGGTACATGCAAATTCTCAGCGCCGAGTTTCTCGCCCGGGTCGGCTGTCCCGTGATCAACATTCACCATTCCTTCCTGCCGGCCTTCATCGGTGCAAATCCCTATCGGCAGGCGTATGAGCGAGGAGTTAAAATTATCGGAGCGACGGCACACTATGCCACGCAAGACCTTGACGAAGGACCGATCATCGAACAAGACGTGATCCGCGTGGGCCATCGGGATACTGTCGACGATCTCGTTCGAAAAGGACGGGATCTGGAGGAAATCGTGCTGGCTCGAGCCGTCCGTCGCCACATCGAACGGCGGGTCTTGGTCTACGGAAGAAAGACGGTGGTGTTCGACTGAGTCTGCCAGCACGCCGCTTACACCGCCTGAGGTGCGAGCGGCAACGTGACCGTAAACGTGGAGCCCAGACCCACACCGCTGTTCACGCTGATCCGGCCCTTGTGGAATTCCACAATCCATGCACAGATGGCAAGACCCAGGCCGGTGCCTTTCTTGGTATGGGCGCGCGCGCCGTCGGTCCGGAAAAAGCGATTGAATATTTTCGTGTGATCGTCCGATCCGATGCCGATACCCTGATCGGTCACGGACAGAATGGTCTCTTGCCCGACTGTCGCCAGGCCGATCTCGACCTTCCCGCCCGGATGAGAATACTTGATGGCATTTTCGACCAAATTGAGCAGCAGTTCCCGAAGCCGTAATTCGTCTCCCAGCACCAATGCCGGCACGACCATTCCGAGCACGACCTCGATATTCCGATCCTGCCCGAGCACGGTGCGCTGGTGAATTGGCGGATCTGCCGAAACGAGGTATCCAGCCGGCCGATCATATTGTTGAATGTCCCGGCCAGCCGGCCGATTTCATCCGGCGCAGCCGACATGGTCAGGCGCTGGCTGAGATCTCCCGCGGTAATACGTTGCGCGGCAAGCGTAATGGCGTCGACCGGGCGCAAGGCGCGCCCCGCCAGAAACCACCCGGCAGCCAGCGAGACAGCCAGTGCGATCGGCACGGCCACGATGAGCAAAATGAGGAAGCGACGCAACGTGTCCTCGATCGACTCCATCGACGTACCGACCTGCACGATGTAGAGGAGATTGCCCCGGTGGATGATCGGCACGGAGATGAGCCGCAAGGGAGGCTCATGGGGATATTTGGCTGATTCCAAAATCGTCTGCCCGTTGAATGTGGCTTCGAGCGCCGTCCGGCTGAGCGGAACCTCGTGTTGCCTGATATTCGGGGAGCGGATTGTGATGGTGCCGGACGGGCTGAAAATCTGAAAGAATTTGTCGATGCGGGCCAGTTCAGGAAATTGGGAGAGCAGTTCCTCTTCGTCAATGAGCGGAAGAAAACCGCGTTCTTGGAGCGAACGCACGGCAGCGGTGGCGGTTTCTTCAAGGGACTGATCGACATCATCGCGAAGATTGCGGGCCGTAAGGACGTACAGCACCACGGAGAACGTAATCAAGACCATCGCCAGCGCGCTTCCGTACCAGAGCGTCAGCCTGACACGTAGTGGCATCAGTCGGCCTTCAGCATATACCCGCTGCCCCGTATGGTATGGATCAGTTTCTTGGTTCGGCCCCGGTCGATCTTGTTCCGGAGGTAGTTCACATAGACGTCGATGACGTTGGTAAAGGTATCGAAGTCCTGATTCCACACATGCTCGGAGATCATCGGCCGCGTCAGGACGCGCCCCGCATGGCGCATGAGATATTCGAGCAGGGCGTACTCTTTGAGTGTGAGATCAATCCGTTGCCCGCCGCGGGTCACATCGCGCGTGGCCGGATTGAAGATCAGATCATCGACCTGGAGAATGCCGGGAGTTTCGGTCGCGCCACGGCGAATGAGGGCCCGGACGCGGGCCAACAACTCATCGATGGCAAACGGCTTGGTCAGATAATCGTCGGCGCCGGCATCAAGCCCTTTCACCCGTTGATCGATCTGCGATTGCGCCGACAGGATCAGTACGGGGGTTTGAATGCGCTCCAGGCGAACGGTTTTGAGAATGTCCATGCCGGACATCGACGGCAACATCAGATCGACCACGAGCAGGTCATAGTTGGTTGCCAGCGCCATCTCGAGGCCCTTGGCGCCGTCCTCGCACAGATCGACGGCGTAGCTTTCTTCTTCAAGCGCTCGCTTGATGAAACATCCGACTTTGGTTTCGTCTTCGATTACGAGCACGCGCATGGATACTCCGTACCGTATGGTGAAACCTCCGCAGCATCGTTCATGTGCGGGGGCGAGAGATTATACCAAAGCGGGCGAGTCCGTGACATCTCAGTGCCTCCCACCGGCCCTGGGCTCGGGAGCAGGCGACGTCACACGATGATCGCAGATGGAGTGGGAGCGGACCGGCAAGCCCAGTCAAAGTGGCGATACGATCTCCGGTATCGAGCCTCGGAGCGATGCGACCTGCCTGCGCGAAGCGCTTAGCGAAGGCAGGGAACGCCGCTGGCGGACGTGTTCAGCCTCCTGCTATGTCGAATCGCCCGGAACGACTTTATCAAGCGACACGATTACCGGCTTATCACCACGCATTCTGACAATCAGGGTCTCTTCGCCTTCGACCTTGAATTCCCGGTTCGCCTGCCGCAGTGTTTCTGTCGATTTGAACGAGACCTTCGCGCTCCGTTCGTCGGCTGCCAGCGAAACGGTGGTGTTCAGGCGGGTAAAATC
>JABMDE010000025.1:0-6215 GCA_015904055.1 Nitrospira sp.
TGAGAGAGCGGTTCGCGAAAAAGTCGAAAGACAGTTCAGGAGCCTGATCCACCCTTTACGAAGGAGCGCGCCATGTTTGGGAGTCTTGGATTTACAGAACTGATCCTGATCCTGGTCATTGTGCTGATTATTTTCGGGGCCGGTAAGTTGCCGCAATTGGGAGAGGGATTGGGCAAGGCGATCAAGGGATTTAAGAAGTCCGTACACGAGGCGGACGCTATCGAAGCCGAGGCCCAGGCGGCCGCACAGCAGGCGACGGCGCCGCCCCAGGCCGTGGCCGACGCATCGGCGCAGACTGTCTCCGCCAATCAGACGGCGGCCGCTGCGCAGCCTGCTCCACGCGTCTAACAGGCTGCGGGAAAACTCGGTGTAGGTATACAACATCCTGGAAGTCTCGTCGAATGGTGCGGACGGTGTCAAAGTCACAGGATGCTCAAAATGGCCGTTGAGCAAGGCCGCAGCGAGCGAAGTGGCGAGGCGTACGCTTCGGTACGTTGAGCCGCTGAGTGATGCGAGAACGCCGCTGGCGGACGTTTTCAGCATCCTGCTAAGCCGATCGTGCGTTGTCAGTCATGGAGAAGCAGGGGATATCTATGGGTACCGCAGTAGGGTTGGCCGGCGGCTTTATCGAAACCTTTGCGGGTAACGGAAAAGCGCGCAGCACTGGTGACGGCAAGATCGCGGTGAAAGCGGGGATTCCGCTCCCGCATGATGTCGCGCTGGACGTCGACGAGCAGTGGCTGTATTTTGCCGAGTCCGGCTCGGACCGTATCCGCCGCGTTAATCTTCAAGCCGGCACGCTCCACAATTATTCCGGGATCGGTGAAACCTGCTACTGCGGAGACGACGGCCCGTGTGGTGAGGCCGGCCTCTATCTGCCGTTGGGTCTCACGTTCGATTCCCGGAACAATTTGTATATCTGTGATTCCGGAAGCAATCGGATTCGCAAGGTCGATCACGAGACCGGTCTGATCACAACGGTGGTCGGTACGGGACAGCATGGGTTTAACGGAGATGGTCCGGCGCTGGAGGTGAATTTGACCTGGCCGGCTGCGATCGCATTCGATCGGGACGGCCTGTTGTATATCGCTGATACACAAGCCCACAAGATCAGGCGGTACGATCCAAAAACGGGCATGGTTACGACGATCGCCGGAGCCTGGACGGCTGAGGATGAGGCCCGCGAGCAGCCGCTGGTTGCCCGTAATCTTGTGGTGCTGTCAGGCGATGCGATCGGCATCGATTTCAGCGACGATCAGGGATGGCTCATGCCGGTCTGTTCGGATGGCCTGGACCTGTCGATGTATCTCGACGACGGGCGGCCTGCCATGGAGGCGCGCCTGTACGATGTCGTCGGGTTGGCGGTGAACAACAAAGGTGACGTGCATCTTGTCGATAAGGGCAGTAACCGTGTGCGAAAGATCGATCGCCAGTCGGGCCTGATTTCAACTGTCGCAGGCGTCTGCCGGTATGGTTACGACGGTGATGACAAACCCGCTGTCAGAGCGATGTTGCACGCGCCGGAAGCCGTCGTCTTCGACCGCGAGGACAATCTGTATGTGTCCGATACCATGAATCATCGCGTGCGCAAAGTGGATGCCGGCACCGGCATCATCACGACGGTGGCGGGCAACGGCGACAGCGGGTACGAAGATAAGCATATGGGCGGATGCGGCGCAGCCCGATTCGTCGCCAAAGAGTCGGCCGGCACACTCAAGCATGGCGACGGCTTGCTGGGAGTCGAGGCGGTCGTGAATGCCCCGGTCGGTCTGGCGCTGGATTCGCAAGGGCACCTCTATATTTGCGAACGCGGAGAAAACAAGATACGCCGGCTCAAGCTCGCGTAGGTTGCATCGCCGCGCGCCCGGTTCACGAAAGCGTTGCATGGTGGGCATGACGAACTTCTGCCGCTCTCGCCCTCTTCTCTTCCTGTGTTTGTCCGGTCTTCTCCTGGCAGCCAGTATCCTCGGCGGATTTGGAATTCCTCTGGTCAGTTCGGAAGGGCTGACGATCCGGTCGCATTGGGTCGAGGGGGAACTTCCCCAGACGCCTGATGATGCCGCGTGGGGTGGATTTGGAATTCCTCTGGTCAGTTCGGAAGGGCTGACGATCCGGTCGCATTGGGTCGAGGGGGAACTTCCCCAGACGCCTGATGATGCCGCGTGGGGTACGATCCCGCCGATGACCATTCCATTGAGCGGTCAAGTCATTACGCGTCCGGTGTGGCCGGAGCCGTCCGCGCGGGCGCTGGTGGTACGGTCGCTTCATAATGGGACCGACATCGCATTTCTCCTTCAGTGGCAGGACAACACCAAGAATGACCGGCTGACGCCGGGAACGTTTCGGGACGGGGTCGCCATCGGCCTTCCCCTGGGCGATGCACCGGCCTTTTTCTGCATGGGACAATTGGACCACTACATCAACATCTGGCATTGGAAAGCGGACTGGCAAAGCGACATCGACCGGCGGGCGGCACGGAGTCCCGAGAAGAAAGAGGGCGGCGTACGGACGTTCGAAGTCATTCCGCGCCGGATCTCCTCGGTGGAAGATCTAATTGGCGGCGGCTTCAGCACGTTGACGACGAAAGAGAAGCAGGGCCGGGTGCAGGGCAAGGCCTTGTGGAAGGATGGAGTCTGGCATGTCGTCATGCAGCGTCCCCTCGTGAGCGAGGAACAAGAGAACGAAGCGAAACTCATTCCCGGCCGTGTACAGACTGTCTCCTTCGCCGTGTGGAACGGGGAGAACAAAGAGCGCAACGGACAGAAGGCGGTGGCGCCATGGTTTCAGCTGAGCATCGACCCGATGACAGGGCGGTGAAACAGGCTGCCAGCTTGTTCCTCGTGAAGCGTAGGATGGAATGAATGCGTCCGGATCCGTACTTTTTTGCGAGATACGCTTCACGAGATACGAGCGACGTAGTGGCCATGTTTTGGTGCATATCACTGAGTAGTGGCGGGAGAAGACTTTGTGAGGGGCAGAAGGGTATTGGAAGTCGCGCTGTTGGGCCTGTTCCTCTTCGCCACCGTCGGGGTTGTACAGGTTGAGGCGCAGTCCGGTGGGATGACGGAGGAGGAAGCAGTTCGGCTCGGTGAGGAATTCGGGATCGTCGTCGGAGCCGTGGACGAAGACATTCAGAAAGAACTGAAGCTTGAGCGTCCGCAGGGTGTCGCCGTGTTCGAGGTGATCGGTAATTCACGGGCGGACTATGCGGGTATCAAGGTTCGTTCAGTCATCAAAGAAATCGACAAGCGTGAAATCCGCACCATGGCGGATTTCGGGTCGGCCATCAAGAAAGCCATGAAGGAATGCAATTTCACCGTCGGCACGTATGAACCAGCCGATCCCGGCGATCCGGTCGGGTGGGGCGTCAATTTCCATTTTGTCGGCTGCAAGCGGGACTAACGATGCGGAGAGGTAAGGGGTGAGGGGGAAGGCGTGCAGAACTGGCGGTCGATTGCAGCCGGGATGGGGCGTCTTGGTGTTCTGTCTCCTGTCACTCGTCTGTCTGAGTGCCCTGTACCACGGGCAGGCAATCGCTCAACAGGCGGAGGGGCAGGTACGGCCTGATTGGGTAGACGAAATCGAAAAAGTGTTCATCCGCTCGGAGGATTGCAAGCAATGCCATGAGCGGCACTATGAAGAGTGGAAGGGCGCCAGAGAGCAAACGCCGGATTTGAAAACGTTTGGACGGGTTGATGCGGCGCTGTTGCACGGCAGTTCGTTGGAATCGCCGATCTTCAAAACCGTGCTGGGTCTCTGGGCGCAGACGAACCCGACGGCGGAGGAGCGGAGCCGGTGTCTGTCATGCCATGCGCCGGCGATGACGGTCTTTCCCCAGCATGCCGGAACATTGATGCAGCAGATTTTGGCGGGAAAACCCCAAGTGGAAGGAATCGGGTGTGCATCGTGCCATTTGATCCACGATGTGGAACGTGGACCGGTTGCTCCGCCCACGTTCAAAGTACAGCCGGGGGCCGTTCTCTACGGACCATATGCGGATCCGGAAGAAAACCTGGTACATCAAGCCAAGCGGGCGAGCCTGTTCCGCGAGGCCTCCTTTTGCGCCTCGTGCCATTTCGACAAAGTAAAAGATGTGACACAAAAAGATTTGCCGGGAGACATTCTCCAGGGTACGATCTGTCAGGACTGCCATATGGAACCCTCGACCGGCAGCTCGACGTCGCGACGCGGGGCCATGACCAGACCCATCGGCCGCCATTGGTTTCGCGGCGTGGTCGGTGCCGGCACCATGTTGAAAAATCGTAATCTTCAAGCTGAGTGGGCGCCGCGCATCGATCTCGATGTGAAACGAACGGGCGGTACTGTTGAGGGGACTGCGCTTGTGAAGATCGGGAGTCTCCCGCATAGTTTTCCCGACGGTGACCCGGTGCTTAAGCAGTTCTTCCTGACGATTACCGCGAAGGATGCCGCCGGCAAGACGTTGGCTGAAGAGACGAAGCAGTTTGGATTACCCTACGACAAGATTCTTCGTGGTCCGATCCCTGATCCGTTCATTAAGGGAGGGCACACCAGAAAAGTTCCATTCGCCCTGGCGCTGTCGGCCGGGACGGCGGCGACGGTGGAAGCGGTGCTCACCTATGCCCTGATTCCGATTCCTGCCCCGACATTGATGGATACCTATCTTGCGACATTGAAGAGCGACAAAGAGCGGGACGAGGCGAAGCACATCGTTCACGAGTACACGCAGCCGCGCATGCTGACCTATCGTGTGAAAGCGCTGTAAGGCAAGAATGGACAAGGGGCCGCGATCCGATAACAGAGTGGTGGGGTGTGCTGTCGCAGCGCTAGTCATCGGCTTGATCGCTGTGCTTGGAGGGGGAACTCTCGACGCGTCGGCCCAGGACGCCAAGGGGCAAGCGCTCATTGAAAAGGCCTTTCCCCATTCCAATAAGTGCAAGCGCTGCCACGAGCGGGTTTTTGAAGAATGGGAAACGTCGCCGCTGTCGAAGTCCATCCATTCTCCGGCGTTCCGCGCGTCGCTCGATGCCTATCTTAACTCGCCGGGCGGCAAAGACAAGGCGCTCTGCTTCCGGTGTCATGCGCCGCATGTGCGCGAGTTCTCCGATCAGGCGCAGCTGTTCATCGACCAGGTGAAGTCCGGTGATCCCTCGCTGGACGGGGTGGCCTGTGCCCAGTGTCATTTGATCAAGCAGGTGGATCGCGCCAAACATCCGCCGGATCCGAAATATGAACTCGGCAGCAAGACGCTCTATGGACCGTACAAAGATTTTGTCCAAAATCTCGCGCACCAATCGATGGAGTTGGGGCTCTTTCAAAAGTCCGATCTCTGTCTGAATTGCCACCAGTCGGTGCCGTCGGCGGCCAATCTCGGCAAGGCCAACGATTTGCTCGGCAACTGGGACCAGAGCCAGGCGGTCAAGTCCGGCAAGGAATGCCAACATTGCCACATGCCTGAACAGGTCGGAGAGTCGGCGAACGGGGAGAAGAAGCGCAAAGTTGCCAACCACACGTTTCCAGGCCGTCTCGGCAAGCTCCGCCAGGAGGCGGCGAAGTTGGATGTGCAGACGAAGATTGAGGGCGACAAGACGACCGTGATCGTGAAGGTTCAGAGCCTGGTGCCGCACCATTTGCCTGCGACCCATCCGGCATGGGCTACGGTCGTGTTGGATCTCGATGTGAAAGGGAAAAATCTGAAGACCGTGTTCGCCGACAAGCGGATCTATGGCCGAACCTATGTGGATGCCAAGGGGCAGAAGACTGTGTTTGATTTCAAGGGGCAGAAGACTGTGTTTGATTTTGAAGCGGTGAAGGTTCTGGACGATACGGTGTTAAAGCCGGATGAAACGAGAGTCGAAACGTTTTCGTTCCCGACGCCGAAAGACACCAAGACCTTCGACGTTGAGGTCACCCTCAATTACGGGGCCATTGCAGGTCCGGCACCCTTCCTCCAGCGGGTCGAAGCCGAATCTTCCCAAGGCTTGCAGGACCCGGTCTTCCAGCCAATTGAGATCGTCAAGAAGGTGGAGAACGTGCCGGTCGGCAAGTAAGCGGCGGTCGTCTCTCGTGAAGCGTATTTTGTTGAGAGCAAAGCGGATAGCGTATGGCATATAGCATGGGGAAGAACAATCCGGTCACGTTCTTTTCATGCCGCTGCCGGTTTATGTGTTTTCTTCAGTGGCTTGAGACGTCTTTGGGAAGTGAAGAGAATCGCCGAGCTACTTTTTAAACGTGCT
>JABMDE010000025.1:6335-18112 GCA_015904055.1 Nitrospira sp.
GGTAAGGCGTGAAAAGTAAGGTCAGCGGACAGGATAGGAGGGTGCAAAGGAGACGTTGCGTAATGGCGTGTTCCCTCCTGTCACTCGTCGGTCTGAGCGCTCTGTATCACGGGCAGGCAATCGCTCAACAGGCGGAGGGGCAGGTACGGCCTGATTGGGTTGAGGAAATCGAAAACGTGTTTATCCGCTCGGAGGATTGCAAACAGTGCCATGAGCGGCACTATGAAGAGTGGAAAGGGGCCAGGGAGCAAACGACGGATTTGAAAACGTTCGGACGGGTCGATGCGGCGCTGCTGCACGGCAGTTCGCTGGAATCGCCGATCTTCAAAACCGTGTTGGGTCTCTGGGCACAGACGAACCCGACTGTGGAGGAGCGGAGCCGCTGTCTGTCGTGCCACGCACCGGCGATGACTGTCTTTCCTCAACATGCCGGAACATTGATGCAACAGATCTTGGCGGGCACACCCCAAGTGGAAGGGATCGGGTGTGCGTCGTGCCATTTGATCCATGATGTGGAACGTGGATCGGCTGCTCCGCCTACGTTCAAAGTACAGCCGGGGTCTGTTCTCTACGGACCATACGCCGACCCGGAAGAAAATCTGGTGCACCAAGCCAAGCGGGCGAGCTTGTTCCGCGAGGCCTCCTTTTGTGCCTCGTGCCATTTCGATAAAGTAAAAGACGTGACGCAGAAGGATCTGCCGGGAGAAATTCTTCAGGGCACGATCTGTCAGGACTGCCATATGGAACCGTCGACCGGCAGCTCGACGTCAAGGCGTGGAGCTATGACCAGACCTATCGGCCGCCATTGGTTTCGCGGCGTGGTCGGCGCCGGCACCATGTTGAAAAATCGTAATCTTCAAGCTGAATGGGCGCCACGTATCGATCTCGATGTGAAACGAACGGGCGGTACTGTTGAGGGGACTGCGCTTGTGAAGATCGGGAGTCTCCCGCACAGTTTTCCCGACGGCGATCCGGTGCTGAAGCAGTTCTTTCTGACGATCACCGCGAAGGATGCCGTCGGCAAGGTGTTGGCTGAAGAGACGAAGCGATTTGGATTGCCCTACGACAAAATTCTTCGTGGTCCGATTCCTGATCCGTTCATCAAGGGGGGGCATACCAGAAAAGTTCCATTTACCCTGGCGCTGTCGGTCGGGACGGCGGCGACGGTGGAAGCGGTGCTCACCTATGCCCTGATCCCGACTCCCGCCACGACGTTGATGGATAACTATCTTGCGACATTGAAGAGCGAGAAAGAGCGGGACGAGGCGAAGCAGATCGTTCACGAGTACACACAGCCGCGCATGCTGACCTATCGTGTGAAGACGCTGTAAGGCAAGAATGGACAACAGGCTGCGATCCAATTGCAGAATGGTGGGGTTTGCTGTAGCGGCTGTAATCACAGGCTTGATCTCTGTGCTTGGAGGGGGAGCTTCGGAAGCGCTGGCCCAGGATGCCAAGGGTCAAGCGCTCATTGAAAAGGCCTTTCCTCATTCCAATAAGTGCAAGCGTTGCCACGAGCGGGTTTTTGAAGAATGGGAAACCTCGCCGTTGTCGAAGTCCATCCATTCTCCGGCGTTCCGCGCGTCGCTCGATGCCTATCTCAACTCGCCGGGTGGTAAAGACAAAGCGCTCTGTTTCCGGTGCCATGCGCCGCATGTACGCGAGTTCTCCGATCAGGCGCAGCTGTTCATCGACCAGGCGAAGTCCGGTGATCCCTCTTTGGACGGTGTCGCCTGTGCGCAGTGTCATTTGATCAAGCAGGTGGATCGCGCCAAACATCCGCCGGATCCGAAATATGAACTCGGCAGCAAGACGCTCTACGGCCCCTACAAAGATTTCGTCCAGAATCTCGCGCACCAATCGATGGAATTGGGGCTCTTTCAAAAATCCGATCTCTGTCTGAACTGTCACCAGTCGGTGCCGTCGGCGGCCAATCTCGGCAAGGCCAATGATTTGCTCGGCAAACTCGGCAGCAAGACGCTCTACGGGCCCTACAAGGATTTTGTCCAGAATCTCGCGCACCAATCGATGGAATTGGGGCTCTTTCAAAAATCCGATCTCTGTCTGAACTGCCACCAGTCGGTACCGTCGGCGGCCAATCTCGGCAAGGCCAACGATTTACTCGGCCATTGGGACCAGAGCCAGGCGGTCAAGTCCGGGAAGGAATGCCAACATTGCCACATGCCCGAACAGGTCGGAGAGTCGGCGAACGGGGAGAAGAAGCGGAAAGTCGCCAACCACACGTTTCCAGGCCGTCTCGGTAAGCTCCGCCAGGAGGCGACGAAGCTGGATGTGCAGACGAAGATTGAGGGCGACAAGACGACCGTGACCGTGAAGGTCCAGAGTCTGGTGCCGCACCATTTGCCTGCGACCCATCCGGCATGGGCCACGGTGGTGTTGGAACTCGATGTGAAAGGGAAGAATCTGAAGACCGTGTTTGCCGATAAGCGGATCTATGGCCGGACCTATGTCGATGCGAAGGGACAGAAAACTATCTTTGATTTTGAAGCGGTCAAGGTCGTGGACGATACAGTGTTAAAGCCGGACGAAATGAGAGTTGAAACGTTTTCGTTCCCGACGCCGAAAGACACCAAAACTTTCGACGTCGAAGTTACTCTCAATTACGGAGCCATTACAGGCCCAGTCCCCTTTCTCCAGCGGGTCGAAGCTGAGTCCTCCCAGGGCTTGCAGGACCCCGTCTTCCAGCCGATCGAAATCGTCAAGCGGACGGAGAACGTGCCGGTTGGCAAGTAGCCGGGAGGCGTGAAAGGCAAGACGAAAAATCTCATGGATTTGAATCTGTTTGGCGCTGAGGTATACTGAGCCCATGTCCTTTAATCTCCCACTTAAAGACATGAGCCTCCACGAGAAACTTGCTGCGATGGAGTCTCTGTGGGAAGACATTGCCCGCACTCCGGAAGCCTTCGAGTCCCCTGCCTGGCACAAAGATATCCTTGATGAGCGACGCCAACGAGTTGCCGAGGGGCAGTCTCAATTCGTCGATTGGGAGACTGCCAAAGCGGACATCCGAAACAAGGTCTCGTGAAAATCAAGATCCTGGACGAAGCCCAGGATGACCTCATCCAAGGCTTTCGCTTCTATGAAGGTCGTGAAGCCGGACTTGGGGCCTACTTCTTAGACTGCTTGTTTTCAGATATCGATTCTCTTCTCGTGTACGGCGGAATCCATCAAGTCATCTATGGTTATTGCCGTTGTCTCTCCAAGCGCTTCCCCTTCGCCATTTACTACAGCATGGAAGAGAGCATCGTGTCTGTGCATGCCGTATTGGATTGTCGTAGGAGTCCATTGTGGATCAGGAAACGATTAAACGATTGAACTTGCCCCCAGTGTCACCACACTGTCCTTTAAGCCAGCTCGCTTTTGATCAAAAAACGACACACTTTGGGCTGGCGTGGACAGGGACTCTTAGCGGCGTTTGATGAATACAGTGTTGGGAGCACTTGGGAAGTATATGGACAAGACTTTCACCGTGAACTCCTTGATCTTATAAAGGGAATCAGTCGCGATGTCATGGAGGGACTACTGGTTTGCTGGTGGCATGCTGGTAATTCGTTAGCTGACGTCCAGCCTCGTGAGATTACTCATTGCGCTACGGAGTTCAACGGCAGCGTCCTTCCCGACTGCCTCCTCATACTCCTGCTGTGCTTTAAGCCAATACTTCTTCGAGTCGGCCAACTTCCTGGCGCCTTTTGCGGTAAGGATAACGCGACGTGTTCGTCCGTCCTCCGCATCTGGCTGCAATGCAACCCATCCTCTCCGCAACAGGGGTCTGAGGTTATGGCCGAGAGTTGAACGATCCATGACTAAATACTCTGACAGCTCGTTCATGGTGGGAGGGAGAGATTGGATAAGGGACAGTTGGCCGAGTAATGACAACTGTGTGGTCTTTAGCCCGCTTGCTTTGAGATGCGCGTCATAGAAATTGGACACACGACGAGCAGCTTTCCGCAATGCGGCGCAGTAACACGGGGATTGCGCTACATCGGAACGGGCCTCACGGTCGTTCTGCGCCAGAGATTTCAAGATTCAACAGCCCCCCTCTTGATTGAAATGATTATATAAAGTCTTTGGCTATTTGCAAAGGGGGTTGACATGCGGTGTGATGCGAAGTATATAGGGGCATATGCCCATATATGTGGGTATATGCCCTAATGTACGGGTGGTGAATCGAAGGTGTGCAGGTGAGTTAGTGGCTGTGGATAGCTTGGGCAGTCGTACGACTTGAAGCTGGTGAAGATTGGGCGGTTAGCAATTCTGGGGCGACGGGATGTGTTTCTGGGACGTAGAACTTTATTTAGTCATATAGGTGTAGCTACATGTTAATGGAGAATTCATATGGAGCATTCGATGGGAAGGGACAAAGCTGCGAGATTTTTTCGTTGGGTAACTGAGTACCCAAAAGCGTTATTAGGTATGGGGATACTGCTGATGCTCAGCGCAGCAGCCTTTATTCCTGGCCTGGTCAAGGATACCTCTTCGGATTCGTTTATCGCCAAAGACAATCCGGCCCGTGTCTACCGAGACCACGTGAAACAGGTATTTGGTTTGTCTGATCCCTTCGTGATTGCGGTGATCAATCATGGTCCGACTGGAGTGTTTAACCCTGAGACCTTGCAGCTAGTTCAATGGTTGACAGACCGGGTTAAGACAATTCCAAACGTCGATCCTGATGGAGTTGTCAGTCTGGCGACAGAGAACAACATCGTCGGCACGGATGATGGCATGCAAGTCAGTCCATTTTTTGAGCCACCACCTGCCACGCAGGCACAAGCCAATGCCATCCGTACGGCGATTGCCGATTTTCCGCTGTATCAGGGCAGTCTGGCGGCGCGGGATTCAACGGCCACGTTGATCGTCGCAGAGATCCTCGATGAGATGAAAAACGAAACGACCTACAACGCGTTCATGGCATTGGTTAAAGAAGCGCCGCAGCTATCCGGCGTGGAACTGCACGTTGCAGGCGAGGGGGCAATCTCGAGCTACCTCTACAACTACATCGATCGAGACGCCACGCGGCTCAATCCCATCGTGGCCATTGTTATTACGCTGGTGCTGTTTATTGCGTTTCGCACCGTGCGGGGGATGCTGTTGCCAAATTTGGTGGTGCTGGCGACGGTCGCGGTCGCCTTCGGGACGATGGCGGCGAGCGGCGTCAAATTTTACGTGATCACCAATGGACTCGCCTCCATTCTCATTGGAATGGCGGTGGCAGAACCCATACACATTCTCACTCATTATTACGAGATCGGCCGGGCCCACCCCGATCTCAGCCACCGGGAAATCATTGTGCGCACCATGACCGAGACCTGGAAGCCACTTGCCAATACCATTCTCACCACAGTCGTGGGATTTGTTTCTCTCTATGCGTCCGGGGGCATGCCGCCGATGCAGTATTTTGGTTTGTTTGCCGCGATTGGGGTCATGACCGCCTGGCTGTATGGGATGGTGTTCATTCCTGCGGCCCTGATGCTAGTGAAATTCAAGCCTTCACCGGCGATAAGACGCGAACAAACGACTGATCGCTATGGACGCGCCATGGTGGCGCTGGGAACTTGTTCGATCCGGCATCCCCGGCTCATCCTGACCGTGACACTCATGATTATCATCATCGGGGGAATGGGAGCCTCTCGATTGATAATCGATGAGGCATTGATTGAAAACTTCCAGCAGGCCGAACCGATCTACTACGCCGACAAGGCCATCAACCAGGTGATGGACGGCACCAATTACCTGGACATCGTCGTAGAAACCCAGACGCATGAGGGACTGTTTAATCCGGATTCTCTTCGCCGCATGGAGGCCTTGCAGCGGTTTGTCGAAACCTTGCCGGGTGTCGGCGGTACGACCTCGGTCGTGGATTACATCAAGCAGATGCACCGTTCGATCAACGAAAACCGTAAGGATGCGTATAGCATTCCCGATAACCGAGACCTGGTCGCCCAACTCTTCCTGCTCTACTCCGCTTCCGGCGATCCCACCGATTTCGAGGAGGAAATCGACTACGATTACCGCCGCGCCAATATTCGCGCCAGCATCAATACGTCCACGTACACCAATAACCGCATCGTCATTGAGGCGCTCGAACCGTATCTCGCCACACATTTCAATACCAACGACATGACCGCGCATTTGAGCGGACGGGTCACTGTTAATCACCATTGGCTGAAGACGATTGCCACCACACATTTTGTCAGCGAAGGCTTGGCGCTCGTAATTAGCTGGCTGATGGTGGCGTGGCTGTTGCGCTCGTTCGTCGCTGGATTATTCACGCTGGTGCCGGTGTTCGCCTCCGTCTTGGCGGTGTATGGCGTCATGGGCTTCGGTGGGATCTGGCTCGCGGTCGGCACCTCCATGTTTGCGGCGATTGCCACGGGACTAGCGATTGATTTTGGCGTCCACACCACTCAACGGATCAGGGAGTTGATGGAGTCCGGTACCGGCACCTTTGAAGAACGCATGGCGCGGTTTTTCCCCTCTACAGGCCGGGCGCTGTTCTTCAATTTTGCGGCCATGAGTCTGGGGTTCGGCACCCTCATGACCAGCGTCGTGCCGCCACTGATCCGTTTTGGCGGTTTGGTGACGCTCGCCATGGCAGTGAGTTTCCTCGCCAGCATTATGGTCATGCCTGCGATGGCTAAGCTGTTCCGTCCCCGCTTTCTCGGGTTCCCAACTCTTTCTAAAGAAATGGGTCGAGAAGCATACCTGGAACCGGCATATGTCGTCTCCACTATTGAGGAGAAAAGGTAATCCCGATGCAACCGAAGATGCGACACATGTATATCGCCCTGTTTCTACTGTTTCCTTTATTTGTGTTCAACGCTGCAGCGGAAACACTGCCCGCAGGCGAGGAGATTGCCCGCCGTATCAACGCCCGTGATGAAGGAGAAGTCGTGTCACGTTTTGTGACGATGGCCATGACGGACCGAAGCGGCACTGAACGGGTTCGGGAAACCAAAAGCTTTCGTAAGTATTTCGGCAAAGAGAAGCGGACCGTTATCTTCTATTTGAGTCCTGCCAACATTAAGGACACGGCGTTTTTAACCTACGATTATCCCGAAGTCGATCGCGATGACGATCAATGGTTGTACTTGCCCGCCGTCAGAAAAGTTCGCCGTATTTCCGCGTCTGATCGCGGAGACTACTTTCTCGGGACGGACTTTACGTATGAAGACATTCGCATGGAAACCAAGGTTGGGATTGAGGATTACTCTTGGAAAACTCTCGCCGAGGAGACCATCGATGGTCATCGGTGCTTTCTAGTCGAAGAGATTCCCGTAAATGAAAAAACCGCCAAGGAATTGGGCTACAGCAAAGTGCAGTCCTGGGTTGATGCCGAGATCTGGATGGTCCGTCAAGCCAAGTACTGGGATGTGGCGGGTAATCCGTTGAAGACCCTCCAGGTCAGGGAGATCACATTGATCCGGGACATCTGGACAGCCCATCAAATATCCGTCGAAAACCACAAGACCGGCCACAAGACGGTGTTTACCTTCAAAGATGTGAACTATGGGCAAAGTGTCAAGGATGAACTGTTCACCGAAGATGGCTTACGACGAGGATTCTAACGGGCCATGGCATGGCCAAGTGCACAGTGCGGAGCGATTGCGCTGGCTGCCTGGTTTCTTGCCGCCGCCGCGTTCGCCGCAGGGACACCTGAGGATGGTGAATCGGCGAAGCCGAACCATCTTCGTGTCAGCGCAATCCTTGAATCGGAAGGGGCCTATGGGATCACTCGTGATCGGGCTAGTAAGCTGGAATTCATCATTGATCCTCAACTGGAGTATCGATTCAGCGAGGACACGCGAGTCACCGCTATTGCCAGGCTGTATTCCGAAGGGTTCGACTACCTTGAACCCGGCCGACCGAGCCAGGCGGAGGTTGCACCCAATTCCCGTCGTCTGCTGCTGGGGGACCGCAGCGACATCGAACTACGGGAGTTTTATCTGAAGACCTTGCTCTGGGGGACCCATCTGACCCTCGGAAAGCAACAGGTCGTGTGGGGCAAGGCGGATGGCTTGAAGCTGCTTGACGTGGTTAACCCTCAAAATTTCCGAGAGTTCATTCTCGACAACTTCGACGACTCCCGTATTCCGCTCTGGACATTGAATGCCGAATTGTCCATTGGAGGGGGTAATTTGCAATTTCTATGGATACCGGATCGCAGCAATCATCAGCTGCCTAAAACGGACGCTACCTTTGCCTTCACCTCACCTCTGATAGTTCCTCAAGCGCCCCCCGGTGCTGCGGTGAATCTTCGATCTATTGAACGTCCCAACAATGTCGTCACCGATTCTGATATCGGCATGCGATTTTCAAGATTTTGGCATGGCTGGGACCTTACCGTGAACTACCTTTACCATTATGCGGATTTTCCTGTGTTCTTTCAGTCAGTGCTTCTCGCTCCCGACGGTGCCACGGTTACGGTGAACCCTCGTTATGAACGCAATCATCTCATCGGGGGGTCGTTCAGCAATGCCTTCGGCAATCTGACCGTGCGCGGTGAAGCAACGTACAATACCGATCGATTCGTGTTGACCACGAATCGGAATGGCGGTGATGGGGTCATCAAGACTGGTGAAATAGCCTATGTCATAGGGCTGGATTGGTTCGGCATTCAGGATTCTCTGGTGAGTGTTCAGTTGTTTCAAAGCTGGTTACTCAATCCCGCCCAGGGCATTGTCCGTGAGGCCCTGGATACGACGACCACCCTATTGCTCAGGCGGCACTTTTTGAATGAGACGTTGGAAGCAGAAATGTTATGGCTACACAATGTGAACTTCGGTGACGGCCTGATCAGGCCCAAGGTGAGTTATGAGTTGAGGGATAACATGAAAATTTGGACAGGCTTTGACCTGCTTTATGGTGATCATAACGGCCTGTTTGGACAATTTGATCGGAACGATAGACTCGTGATTGGAATGGAACTGGGGCTTTAACCAGTGGTTGTTCCATCCGATGACGGTGGTTGGCTCCCGCAGATGGAGAGTAGTGAAACAGAAACGGGCTTGTAGGTTCCGCAGTATCTGGAAAGAATATGGTTCACATTGCTCAACTAGGGAGAGCCTGGGACGGCAAGACGCTCACGTCTCCGCTGCTTGCAGCGCTTTCCGAAGGACTTGAATCGTCAGGGGCGCATTCCCTTCGCTGCGGTTATTCACTAAGACATACGCCTTTCGCTTCTCTCCCACCGCTTTCTTCACCAGTTCCACAGTGTCTCGCCTCATCTCCGGGAGTTCTTCCACAATCTTCGTGTACGGTTCTGCTCCTTTCTTCGCGACTTCATAGGACATCTTGAGCGGCGTCAGGAGGCGCAGGACCGTGAAGGGCGCCGTGAAGCGCTCCTCCATCCGTTGATGCTGGTCCCGTAACGACGGCATGTAAGACCAGTGGATGTAAACATGCGTGACCCCGTGATGCTCTAACACCTTGCGATAGTCAGGACCCAGCAACCCTGCGTTGCTATCCGGTCCATGGCCTGCCGAAGGGCGTTCCGCAGGGTGTGGCTTGGGGTGACGCCTTGCTGCTCACACCAGACCTGCCAGGGCGCTTTTAACTCACCTCCACCGTGACCGTGGTCGTCCGTTTCGCCGTCTGCCCCATCAGCTCACCGACACTAACCCCTGTCGAGACGCCCCACGCCCATTACCCACCTGGGCCGATTCTGGTCGTCGGGGGAAGAGTCCAAAGGCGGCCATTGGAGGGGCCAAAGAGAGGAAAGACGTAGGGGTCAGATCTTGTTTTGTGCGTCCTAGCAAAGTAAAGTAGGCCGCATGGCCAGACCACTCCGCATCGAATTTCCTGGCGCGCTGTACCACGTGACCGCCCGGGGTAACGCTCGGCAAAACATCTTCCTGGCTGACGAAGACCGGCATGGCTTTCTCAAAGTGCTGGAGCGCGTCGTCTCCCGCTTTCATCTCCTGCTGCACGCCTATTGTCTGATGGACAACCACTTCCATCTGCTCGTGGAAACACCCGATGCCAATCTGTCGAAAGCCATGCGCCAGCTTAACGGCGTCTATACGCAAGCCTTCAACCGTCGTCATGGCCGAGTCGGCCATGTTCTGCAAGGCCGCTTCAAGGCGATTGTGGTGGACCGCGAGAGCTATTTGCTGGAACTTTGCAGGTACGTCGTGCTCAATCCGGTGCGCGCCAGGAGCACCCGCAAACCCGATAGCTATCCGTGGTCGAGCTATCGCGCGACGGCTGGACTCGCACCCACGCCATCGTGTCTGACGGTGGACTGGTTGCTATCCCAATTCGGCCGGCAGCGTGCGGCGGCTCAGCGGAAGTACCGGGCTTTTGTCGCAGAGGGGATTGGCCTGGGCTCGCCGTGGGAGCATGTTCAGGGGCAGGTGCTGCTCGGCAGTGAACGATTTTTCGAACGTTTGACACCCGGATTACGAGATATGCGTCCCATCAAAGAGATTCCACGGCAGCAACGGTTTGCCGCCCGACCGAAGCTGAGCCGACTGTTCCCCGCCGGTTCCCGTATGGACCGCGCGCGACGCAATGAGGCCATTCGTCGTGCGCATCTGGAACACGGCTACAGTCTGTCCGAGGTTGGTCAAGCCGTGGGCTTGCACTATTCGACGATCAGCCGCATTGTGAATCCCCAAGATGGTGACGAGGCACAGAGCAAGACCCCATACCATTAGAAAGCCAGGAGAATCGCTGAAGTTTGTAGAATGTTGTCGCAAGAATATCCTGACCAAGATACTCACTAGTTAGGCAGAATTTGCACATGAGAAAGCGCTTGCGAAAAAAGAAGTACCTCGGTGAATTTCGCGTGATGGGTTTCACTGTAGACTGCCACATGCGTCCTGGTCTATCCCGCACGCAGTTCAACCAGTTCACAGATGAGTTCATCGTTCAAGCCATCGAGGCACACAGCTTAGGGTTCGGGGGAGGCGGTTCATCGGAGTGCGGATGGAGTGGAGTTGTTAGCCACGACGGCCGCTATGCTTCGACGACCGATGTGGACAAGGCTGCGGTCCAGCTTTGGTTGGAGCAGCGTTCTGATCTTGAGTCTTTTCGGCTCTCCGTGTTCTGGGATCTCTGGCATGGTTCTAATCCATTTGACACGAAAGACGTCGAACCAGAGAGTGGAGCGAGCAGCCACTAGCCGTCTCGACTTTGAGGCGTCAGAGAGTAGGAGCATTCAGTTCCAGAGTGTGAGCGTGCGGTCAATGGCTGTCGCTTACTCGGAGCGTAAACCGACTCGCTCTTGATCCTGGGATCATCCCTGGATGATCCCGATGCAGATGGCGTGGGCGACGAATCGGCCGTAGGTCGCGTCCTTGCAGCCGTTCCAGTCCGATTCCACCCAGTAGTTCCGCTTCGAGATCCGCTTGAGAAAATGCTGTGTGGTGAAGGGGCTTTTGCCGTCGCGCAGTAATCCGTCGAAAAACTTGTTGTAGCCCACCGGTAGGCTCACCACGATCTGTCCGCCGGGGGCAAGGCAGCGGTCCCGAAGATGCTCGATGGCCTGGAGCAGCTTGGCCGGCTCTCGCGGCTCCTCATCCCATCCGACATGCTCCAGCGTCGAGATGCTCAGAATGAGATCGTAGCGTTCCGTCGGCGCAAATTCGACGATATCCTGGTTGATCACACCGGGCGCGACTTCGTACTTATCGACCACGTCATGGTGGATCGGGACGTAGTGCGCGAGCACGTTGCCGACCTCCAGAATGCGTTCAGTCTGATGGCGAAGCAGAATCTCCCGGAAGATCGGGATCTCGATACCACGCTCGTTTTTC
>JABMDE010000026.1 GCA_015904055.1 Nitrospira sp.
GGCCGTGATCGAGTTTACGCTGGACGGGACCGTGCTGAATGCGAACGACAATTTCTTGAAAACGATGGGCTATACGCTGGCGGAGATCAAGGGGCAGCATCACCGGATGTTCTGCGAGGCGGCGTATGCAAACAGCGGCGAATATACGGCGTTTTGGGCGAAACTGAACCGGGGAGAGTTCGACGCGAGCCAGTATCGGCAGATCGGCAAGGGGGGTAAAGAGATCTGGATCCAGGCCTCGTACAACCCCATTCTGGATGTGAAGGGCAAGGTCTACAAAGTTGTGCAGTATGCCACCGATGTGACGGAGCACAAGAACCGGAACGCAGAGTACAAGGGCAAGTTGATCGCGATCGGCAAGGCACAGGCGATTATCGAGTTCAGTCTGGACGGGACCGTGCTGGAGGCGAACGACAATTTCCTGCAGACGATGGGGTATACGCAGGCGGAGATCAAGGGGCAGCACCACCGGATGTTCTGCGAGACGGCGTACACGAACAGCGGGGAGTATGCAGCGTTTTGGGCGAAGCTGAACCGGGGAGAGTTCGATGCAGGGCAGTATCGGCAGATCGGCAAGGGGGGCAAAGAGGTCTGGATTCAGGCCTCGTACAACCCGATTCTGGATGCCAATGGCAAGGTCTACAAGGTCGTCAGATTCGCCACCGAGATCACGGGCCAGAAACAGGCGCTTCTCGAAGTGGAAAAACTTATCAAATCTGCCTCCTCCGGTGAACTGTCGGAGCGAATCGATGCGGCGCGATTCGAGGGAGCGGCGAAAGATTTGACGGTCGGTGTCAATCGGTTACTCGATGCGGTTGTCACTCCGATCCGGGAAGCGCAGACGGTCTTGACGGCGTTGTCAAACTGCAATCTGACCTGTGTGATGACGGGCAATTATGAAGGTGAATTCGATCAGATGAAGTCCAGCCTCAATGGCGCCGTGCACAAGCTGACGGAGACTATCACGGTTGTGCGAGAGGCGGTGGAAGCGGTGTCCAGCGGATCGGAACAGATCACCAGAGGTAATGAAGACTTGTCGCAGCGGACCAGCGAACAGGCCGGTTCCCTGGAAGAAACCAGCGCCTCTATGGAGGAGATGACCAGTACGGTCAAACAAAGCGCGGACAATGCCAAGCAGGCGAATCAACTCGCGATCGCCGCGCGCGAAATCGCGGAAAAAGGCGGATCGGTCACCGTCCGTGCGGTGGAGGCAATGGGGGAGATCAACAAGAGCAGCAAGAAGATCGCCGATATCATCACGGTGATCGATGAGATCGCCTTCCAGACCAACCTCCTGGCTTTGAATGCGGCGGTGGAGGCCGCGCGGGCCGGTGAACATGGCCGGGGCTTCGCAGTTGTGGCTTCGGAAGTCCGCAACCTGGCGCAGCGGTCTGCGACGGCGGCCAAGGAGATCAAGGGCTTGATCAATGAGTCGATCCAGCGTGTGATGGACGGGAGCGAGCTGGTCAATCAGTCCGGCAAGACGCTGGAAGAGATCGTGAGTTCCGTCAAGCGGGTGACGGACATCATTGCCGAGATCAGCGCGGCCTCGCAGGAAGAGGCGAGCGGGATCGATCAGGTGAACAAGGCCGTGATGCAGATGGATCAAGCCACGCAACAGAATGCGGCGTTAGTTGAACAAACAACCAGTGCCAGCCAGACCATGCGTCAACAAGCGAACAGTCTGCTCTCCCACGTTGCCGTGTTCAAGGTCAGTGTGACAGAGGTGCAGAAGGCGGAGATGCCTGCCATTGCGACCCATCGGCAGGAGACCGCACAGACCATTCACGATACCTATTATAAGGGCGACGGTGGCAAGGCCGTCGCGCATAAACCGCACGCAGCTCGCGCGGGGGCTCCGAAACAGTCTGCTCCTGTGAGGTCGCTGCACAGTCCGAATACGGTCTCCGCTGTCAAGGCCAACAGCAAAGACGACGATTTCGAGGAGTTTTAACGGGAGGCCGCCGGCGGCTTCGCCTATCCGGCGAAGCCGCCGGTCAGGTGCGAAACGATAGACCTGTCGTATCAGAGGAATCTGCTGCCGCAGGCGGGTCGTGGCCGGCACAGGGGCCCGTTCTCCTGTGCCATCCGCTTGGCGTTCGATAGAACGGTTTGTGCCAGATGTGTCCGTGGGTGATCCGCTCCGGGCAGTCAAGAATTTCACTTCATCAACCGACAAGAGACTAGTTACACAGACAACCGGGCGAGCCGGCACACGTGTGCCGCATGAAGTTGAGTGGGGCTCTACTTATGGGCGTGACGATTACGGCAGAAGAATTTCAACGCTTTCGCACCCTGATCTACGACGAAAGCGGCATTGCGCTCAGCGAGGAAAAGAGCACGCTGGTGGTATCCCGTCTGTCGAAACGGCTCCAGGAGCTCGGCATCAAGACGTTCTCTCAATACTATACGAAAGTGACGGAGGATGGGACTCGAGAAGAGTTCACGCAGATGCTGGATCTGATCTCCACCAACAAGACGGACTTCTTTCGTGAGCCGCAACATTTCGAGTTTCTTCGCACTCACATTCTCCCCGGCTTGACGGAGCGCCGGCAGATTCGTATCTGGTCATCCGCCTGTTCGAGCGGCGAAGAGCCCTATACGATTGCCATGACGTTGTTCGAGCACATCCAGGATATCGAACAGTGGGACTGCAAAATTCTGGCGTCGGATCTTTCAACCAGAGTGTTGGCCAAGGCGGCAGCAGGCGTCTACGACCAGGACCGGTTCCGCGATGTGTCGCCCGATATTCTCCATCGTCATTTTTTACGCGGACAAGGCGGCAGCGCAGGCAAGTACAAGGTGAAACCGCATTTGGCCGCTATGATTCAATTTCGCCGTTTGAATCTGATGGCGGAGCGGTTTCCGATCGTGACTCCGCTCGACCTGATTTTCTGCCGCAATGTCATGATTTATTTCGACCGTCCGACCCAGGAGACGCTGGTCAACAAGTTCTACGGTTATTTGAAGCCGGGCGGCTATCTCTTCATCGGGCATTCGGAAAGCTTGCAATGGGTCAAGCATCCGTTTCAGCTGGTTGCCCCGACGGTCTATTACAAAGAGCCATAGGATATATCCGCGTGACCGACACTGAAGATTTCAGCCATGTGAGACGGATGCGGGATGGACGGTTTCCTCATGAAATCGCATCTATTCTTCCGGGAGAGTTCTTCGTCAGCATAGAGCCGATGGTGGTCTATACCGTCCTGGGGTCCTGTATCGCCGCGTGTATCCGCGATCCGGTCGCCGGTGTCGGCGGGATGAATCACTTCATGCTTCCGGAACCGAAGGGACAATCCAGTTCGGACTGGGGCGAGCCGACGCGGTACGGGTCCTTCGCCATGGAATCCCTCATCAACGGCATCTTGAAGCGCGGCGGGGTCAGGAGCCGGTTGGAGGTCAAGCTGTTTGGCGCAGGGAAAATCTATGACGGGAATATCGATGTGGGAGCCAACAATGCGGTGTGGGTGACACAGTATCTGGCGAGCGAGGGGTTGGCTGTCGTCAAATCGGACCTCGGCGATGTGTTCCCGAGGAAAGTCTATTACTTTACCGAATCGGGACGAGTGCTGATGAAAAAGATCGAACGACTAAGAAATCGGACGATTGCCGACCGGGAGAGTGAATATCGCGTACGCATCAAACAGCGGGAAGAGCAGCCGGCGGAGGATGTGACGCTGTTCTAAAGAAACGTGACATGTCGTTCGTATCTCGTCGTTCGCAAGCCAGGAACGAGATACGCAGCAGGGGATGCGAGGCAGGGATGAGCAAGATCCGGGTTCTGACAGTCGACGACTCTGCACTGATGCGGCAAGTGCTGGGGGTCATGCTCTCGAAGGATCCGGATATCGAAGTCGTCGGGGCGGCGCCTGATCCCTATATCGCCCGCGAAAAGATCAAGGCCTTGAATCCGGATGTGCTGACGCTCGATGTTGAAATGCCGAAGATGGATGGGCTGACCTTTTTAGAAAAGCTGATGCGCGGGCATCCGATGCCGGTCGTCATGGTGAGTTCCTTGACGGAAGTCGGCTGCCAGACCACGTTGAGGGCGTTGGAACTCGGCGCAGTCGATTTCATCACCAAACCGAAGATCGACCTGCGTGAAGGCATGGAGGAATTGGCGCAGGACCTGATTGCAAAGGTGAAGGCTGCTGCGCGGGCACAGGTTCGGGGGAAGGGACCGGAGTCCGGCAGAGAGCGGATCCCGCTCGTCTCGCGCGGCGTACTCTCTCCTGGATCACAGGCCATGATCAAGACGACCGATACGATTATTGCCATCGGTTCTTCTACCGGCGGGACAGAGGCGGTGAAGGATGTGCTGGAAGTGCTTCCACCCAACACGCCGCCGATATTGATTACACAGCATATGCCGGAACGGTTTACCAAGACCTGGGCTGACCGTCTGAACGGCCTCTGCCGGATTTCCGTAAAAGAAGCAGAAGACGGCGACAGCGTCTTGCCCGGCCACGCCTTGATCGCGCCGGGCAGTTATCACATGACGCTGGTGAGAAGCGGGGCGCGCTATACCGTGCGGATCAATCAAGATCCGCCGGTCAATCGTCACCGGCCTTCGGTGGATGTCATGTTTGAGTCAGTCGCGCACTATGCCGGCGGCAATGCAGTCGGTGTCATCCTGACCGGGATGGGTGGAGACGGGGCCAAAGGTCTGCTCGCGATGAAACAGGCCGGTGCGTTTACGATTGCACAGGACGAAGCGAGTTGTGTGGTGTTCGGTATGCCGAAGGAAGCGATCAAGCTTGGAGGCGTGGAGCGAGTGCTCCCGCTTGCCGATATTGCCAGTGCCATCTATGCACATGTGAGCCGATAACGATAAGGGAGGGAGTATGTCAATGATCACAAAAGAACGTCCGGTTCCGAACGGCGTGGTTCTAGATATCACGGGGGATTTGACCTATGCCAATCGTGAACAGTTTAAGACGGCTGTGGAGAAAATTCGGCAACGAGGCGCTCGCTATTTGATTCTGAACATGGCCGATGTCCGGTTTGTTGACAGTTCCGGACTGGGGTTGCTGGCCCTCGTTTCGCAAAATTTCAAGCTTAGCCAGGGGCAAGTGTGTATGTTAAAGCCTCAAAGCTATGTGCGGGAAATCATGGTTCTCGCGAATATCCAAAAATTGATTCCCGTTTATGACAATGAGCAAGAGGCGGTGAGTGGGTACAAACAGGCGGCGTAGGCGCGTGGTCGTACAGAGTTGATGGCACAGTTGTGACATCAGGGAATGCAGCTCTCCATAATATCTTGAGCGAAGATTGCGATGACGCTTTCTCAATCCACTGAACAGACATCCGGCGGCGATAAACCGGCGGCGCAGCAAACCGCGCTGATCGTCGACGACGAACCTGTATCCCGTGCCGGTATGGCGGCGCGACTCAAACGACTTGGATACCGGGTACTTCAAGCAGGCGACGGCAAGGCGGGATTGGAACTGCTTCGCCGTGAGCGTCCGGACCTCACCATTCTCGATTGGATGATGCCGGAGTTGGACGGGCCGTCTGTCTGTGAACTCGTCCGGCGCGATCCGGAGGTGTTCTCGAGCCAGATTATTCTGATGACCGGCCACGATCAGCCGGAACAGATTGCCGAAGGACTCGCTCGCGGCGCCGACGATTTTCTCAGCAAGGCAGCCAGCCCGCAGGAAATTACGGCGAGAGTGCAGGCCGGGATGCGTGCAGCGGGGCTGATCCGCCGGCTGGAGCATGCCACCGACGAAATCCGGCGCAAACAAGAGGCGATCGAACGGGAGTTGCAATCGGCCTCGCGCTATGTCGTCTCGCTGTTGCCGGCGCCGGGCCAGCTCATGCCAGGTTTGGAGATGGCCTCTGCCTATCGGCCATCGTCCGCATTGGGCGGGGATCTGTTCAACGTGCTGCGATGGGATGAGCATTCGCTCGGTTTGTATTTGCTCGATGCGTCAGGTCATGGGGTGTCGCCGGCGTTACGATCCGCCTCATTTTCGACATTTTTACGGGAAGACAATCTGCTGCATCGCGTCGGATCAAGCGACCCCGGGGCCATCTTGACGGAGGCCAATCGGCAATTCCCACTCACGGAAAACGGCAGTTATTTTACGATCGTCTTTGCACGACTGGATATTCGCACCCATACGCTGTTCTATGCGACGGCCGGGCACAATGGATTGATGCTTCACCGCCGCTCCGGAGAGATTTGTTGCCTCGCACAGCCGAGTCTTCCACTCGGATTCGACGGAGGGAACGTCTATCACACAGTCGAGACGAAGCTGTTGCCCGGAGACCGGCTCTATCTGATGAGCGACGGGCTGTATGAGGTGCCGTCTCCGACCGGTGAGTTATGGGGACAGGCCCGTCTGGAAACCAGCATGCGTGAAGCGGCCAATAAACCGCTGGCCGACGCATTGTCGCATGCTATTGGTGCAGCGGAGCAGTGGTTGGGGCATCAGCAATTTCCCGACGATGTCGCTGTGATGGGTATTGAACTGGCCGGATGACGCTTCGATGGACGGTGAGAGGAGACCCACGTCACCATGAGCGATGAACACATTTTCAACCTGAACGAGGCATTGGCGCGAGCTGATCAGGATATGGAACTGTTTCAGACGATGGCGGAACTGTTCCTGGAGCATGGCCCGAAAGACATGGCCGAGATCAGAACGGCGCTGGCCGCCTGTGATGCCGCAGCCGCGGGGCGATCCGCGCATCGGCTGAAAGGGGCGGTGTTGCAATTTTGTGCGCCTGCCACACTGGAGGCAGCCAAGCGGATGGAAGAAATGGGAAAGGCGGGCGATGTGGCGGCGGCTGCCGGTCTGTGCGATGAATTGGAATGTGAATTGGCTCGTCTGCTTGATGCCCTTCGCCACGTGATGGATAAAGGACTTGCCGCATGAATGCTGAACGCCCCACGTGCCATGTGTTGGTCGTCGATCCTTGCGCCGAGACCCAGGCCGGCATTGTGAATTATGTCCACGGGCGCGGGGTGTCCGTTATTGCAGTGTCCGATCCTGTTGCCGCGTTGGCCGCCATCGATCGGACGAGGCCGGACGTCGTGATCACCGATTTGTTTCTGTCCGGCGGAGAAGGACTCGATTTGACCAAGGAGCTCAGAAGCCGGCATGAATTGTGCCCTGTCATCGTCATGGCGAAGAATGCGCCTGAGTCGGCGATCGTGCAGGCGCTCCGTGTCGGGGCGATCGATTATCTGCATAAACCGATCGCCGAAGATGAGCTGGCCAGCGCACTGTATCGTGCGCAACAAGTGACGCCGAGAGACTTGACGGATCTGTCCGGAGTATCTGACTGGGATCAGCGGATGACGGTGGATTCCGAGCCCGCGCATGCACAGGGGGTGATTTCCTGGCTGATGAAAACGACAGCGTCGACCATACCTGAAATACAGAGGCTGCATTTGCGGGGGGCGCTCCAGGAACTGCTGCTCAACGCGATTGAGCATGGCAATCTGGAAATCTCCTGCCGGGAGAAGGCGCAGGCGCTGGCCACAGACGAGTATGAGTCACTGATCAGAAATCGGCTGGCCCAGCCGAGGCTGAAACGGCGCCAGGTCGTCAGCACTGTCCGATACGAGCACGAGACCAACCGCGTGGCCTATCGTATTGTCGACGAGGGCGCTGGGTTTGAGTGGCGAAGCCTGCTGGCCAAACCCAAAGAGGCTTACAGTGACAATGCCGAGAACGGGCGCGGCATTCTTCTGGCACGATCGCTGTTCCCGGACCTGACCTACAATGATCGGGGCAATGAAGTGACGTTTTCGATGCCGCTGAGCTGAGCACCTACCGCGTGAGACCAGGCCGATACAATCGGCGCTGCGCACAGTGTCCGATTCCTTGACAGGGTTTCCAATATCTCATAGCTTGATAGGCATGCATGGAACGCAGCCCGGCGCGCAGTCCCATATCTGGCTCGTCGAGGACGACGAGGATATGGTCACATTGCTGCGGTTTTATCTGGAGCGTGAAGGATATACGGTAACCGCGACGACGGACGGCCGCCTGGCAAAGGATGTCATCGAGGGAACGGAACCGCCGCAATTGGCGCTCCTGGATGTGATGCTGCCGTATGTCGGCGGAGATGAGGTACTCACGTACATTCGCAGCCATCCGGTCTGGAAAGGAGTCCCCATTATCATGCTCACCGCTCTTTCCGCAGAACACAGCATCGCGCGTATGCTGAATGCCGGTGCAAGCGACTACATTGTCAAACCCTTCAATCCACAAGAGTTGACCGCCAGGGTTCGTCGTTTCGTGAAGCCTGCTGCGTAGCCGGTCATCGTCCGATGTCCGTCGTCGATATCTCATCGATTATTTCAGCTGATCCGATGGTGTGGGTGCCCTTCTATGCAGGAGGGGGCGCCGTGATTGCGGCAGCCGTGATTCTGTTCGTCATTGCGGGCGTACAGCAGGCGACGATTGCGCGCCACCAACGGAGCGAACAATTTCGGGAAGTATGGTTCCGTTTGTTGATCAAGAGCATGATGACAGCTCCGGAGGAATTGCCTCCCGTTCGGCACAGCGATGGCCAGGACTTTCTCCGGCTGTGGAACTACCTGAGTGAGTCGATCCGGGGAGACGACCGGAACGGCCTCAATGCGACGATGCGGTTGACAGGCATGGATCAGGTGGCGGTCAAGATGTTGAAGAGCTACAAGCTTGAGGACCGGCTGATGGCGGTGGTGGCGCTTGGACATTTGCGGGAACGAACCGTGTGGAACACACTTGAGCGGTTCGTGGTCTCGCGCACTCCTGAGCTGTCCTTGGCTGCCGCTCGATCGCTGATCCGCATTGATTCCCAGGCTGCGCTGGCGATTCTTATCCCGCTGGTCGGGGTTCGCACGGATTGGTCGTTTGTCAAAGTTGCGACGATGCTGAATGAGGCGGGTCCGGAACAGGTTGTCGAGGGGATGGCCCATGCATTGCGCGGGGCCACGTTAGATACAACGGTCCGATTCGTTCGTTGTTTGGAAGCGGTCGGAAGCCCTGGCGCGCTGCCTGTCGTTCGAGAGATTCTCGCGCGTGAGAACTGTGACGAGCGGGTGGTCGTGGCCTGCCTTCGGTGTTGTCGGCGACATGCCACTCGCCAGGATCTGGGTACGGTTCGCGCCTATCTGGCGCACCCCAATCATCTCATCAGGCTCCATGCTGTTCTTGCCTTGGGTAGGATCGGGACCGAGGAGGATGAACCGTGGCTGATCGACAGGCTGGAGGACGACGAATGGTGGGTTCGCTATCGGGCCGCAGAGGTGCTTGCCGGTTTTCCCTTCGTGAGCAGCGAGACGCTGGCGCGGATTCATGCCGAACATCCGCTCCAACAGGTGCGGGATGTGCTCACCCCATTTGTCGCGCGTCGTGCGCAACGCGTCCTGCAGACTACCAATGGATGATGAGATTCACGGCGCCTCCACGACGGGCGTACGACGCGTCTCGATCTTCATAATAGACTGTGGTTTCGAGTGAGAGACGCTCCGACAGCGGTACGATGGCGCCGCCCTGAATAATAAAACTGGAGAAGTCTCTAAAGTCTTGAGTCGTACGGATATTGTTGCTGGCGGTTCCGAATGAGCCGGAGGCAAAGAGCTGCACTCGGTCCGTCGGCCGCCAGGTCAGTTGGGTTGAGAAGGTGATGGCGCCGCTAGTCTGGACATAGTAGATCTTTTCGGTGAGCCATACGTTGTATGGGAAATAGATGGTGATACCGGGAATCACGACATCGATACTGGTGGCGCCAAACACCATGTGACGATACCCCAAGGATGCTTCCAGGAATGACAGGGTCGGATGCGCTGTTCCCAGTCCTTGGAATACCTCTCCTCCAAACGACACATTGGGAGAAAAGCTTGGGTTGGCTGTCGCCAAGGCTCCGATGTACCCCCAGGCCTTTTCCCAGAGCTGGCTATAGAGTTCTCCGGATACGGGAACGTCCTGAAATCCAAACCGGGATTCGCCCGACCAGGGTGCGAGCGCCGATTGCGGCGGCCCCTTCGATCAGTCCGCTGTGTTCATTCGGAACGGAATGAGTGTAGCCATAATGGCTGTATCCGATTTTCAGATAGTCCCGAAACGGTAATGCGGGGCGTATCCGGTCGGCCCCGATAGGGGCGCGAAGAGTCTGGGCCGGCGTCAGCGCGGCCAGTTCGGTTTTGATGGCCTCAATCCGCTGTGATAATTCCGGCTCGTCTGCCGTTGAGGCGAGATCTTCATACAGACGAAGCGCCTCTGCGTACTCATGTTTCCAATACAGAGTATCGGCAAGTCCTCGCCGGGCGTCCAGGTTGTCCGGTTCTTCCTGGAGGACCGACCGATAGCCGGCTTGTGCCTCATCGAGGTTCCCCTGCCAGGCCTTGACGCGAGCCAGCGCGATCCGGACCTCGTAATCGACCGGGTGCCGGAAGAGAATGTCTTCGTACAGTGCCACGGCTTCTTCGTATTGCTTGTGCCAGGAAAGAACACGCGCCAGGGCCGCTCGAACCTCGTCGTTCTCAGGATTCTCGATCAGATACTGGCGGTAGGCATCGGCCGCCTGCTCGTACTCCTTCGCGGCTTCGTGGCGATGGGCTTCGAAGAGTGTATCGGACGGGGACTGGGCTGCCACCGGAGACGATGCTAGGCATCCAAGCAGACAGAGGAGAAATCCGATGCGACGAGTTCTCTCCGGAGGCAGATTCATTCGTCGGGGGTTCTGTTCATTGTCTTGACGAAGGAGCCGACTCGTCCTATTTTCTGGTATACGCATGGTGCAGGTGTGATCGTCTTCGATGTCCGTTATTGCTGCTCGAGAGTGAGCGCAGAGAAGAGACCTACGTGGTTGCCGATACTATGTTTACGATACCGCAGTGGTTTTTTCTATCGTTCTTTATTTTCCAGACAGTCTGTTCTCTTTTTTTGGAGCTGATCTCGTTCCATTTTCTCGTTCGGCATCTCCCCCGGCGCGCCCTCGATGATCTGCCCAGGACACAGACGGGATTCGAGCCTCAGATCAGCATTCTGGTTCCGGCCTATAATGAGGAGCAGACGATCGCGGACTCTGTCCGTTCGCTGCTTCAGCAGCAGTATGCGGAATTCGAGATCGTGGTCATCAATGACGGCTCGAAAGACCGGACATTGGATGTCTTGATCGAGGAGTTTGAGTTGGTCCCGTTTCCGGAAGCCTACCCGGTGAATCTGCAGACCGAGAGGATCCGTGCGGTGTATTCCTCCAAACGGAACAGTAAGGTCCGTGTGATCGATAAGGACAATGGGGGCAAGGCCGACGCACTTAATGTCGGCATCAATCTGTCCCGCAATCCGTTGTTCTGTACGCTGGATTCGGACTCCATCCTGCAGCGGGATAGCTTGCAGCGTGTGGTGCAGCCGTTTTTGGACGATCCCTCGACTGTGGCGTCGGGCGGCACGGTGCGGATTGCCAACGGCTGCCAAGTGCAAGCGGGGTATTTGACTGCCGTCGGACTTCCGGCAAGCTGGCTTGGCCGGTTTCAGGTCGTCGAATACTATCGCGCGTTTTGGATCGGCCGGCTGGGATGGAATCCCTTCAATGCGATGCTGATCATCTCCGGCGCGTTCGGATTGTTCCGGAAGGATACGGTGGTGAAAGTCGGGGGCTATGCCAAGGGGTGTCACGGTGAAGATATGGAGCTCGTCGTTCGCTTGCATCGGGATCAGGGTGCGAGTTCCGATGGATGTGGCTCCTTCAATCAACCCGTTGTGTTCGTTTGGGATGGACTGCGTGTATCCATACTGGCTGTACCCGATTTTTAGATAGTCCCGAAACGGCAATGCGGGGCGCATCCGGCTGGTCCCGATAGGGGCGCGAAGGGTCTGGGCCGGAGTCAGCGCGGCCAGTTCGGCTTTGATGGCCTCAATCCGCTGAGACAATTCCGGCTCGTCTGTAGTTGAGGAGAGGTCTTCGTACAGGCGGAGCGCTTCCGCGTACTCGCGGTTCCAGTACAGGGTATCGGCGAGTCCTTGCCGGGCGTCCGGGTTGTCCGGTTCTTCCTGGAGGACCGACTGATATCCGGCTTGTGCCTCATCAAGTTTTCCCTGCCAGGCCTTGACGCGAGCCAGCGCGATTCGGACATCGTGATCGACCGGGTGCCGGAAGAGAATGTCTTCATACAGCGCCACGGCCTCCTCGTACTGCTTCTGCCAGGAAAGCACACGCGCCAGGGCTGCTCGAACGTCGTCGTTCTCCGGATTTCCGATCAGATACTGGCGATAGGCGTTGGCAGCCTGCTCGTATTTCTTCGCGGTTTCGTGGCGATGGGCTTCGAAGAGTGTCTCCGAATGGGATTGGGCAGCCACTGGAGAGGATGCCAGGCATCCGAGCAGGCAGAGGAGCAATCCGGTGCGACGAGTTCTCGCCAGAGGAAGATTCGCTCGCTGGGGGTTCTGTTCATTGTCTTGACGAAGGGGCCGACTCGTCTTATTTTCTGGTATGCGCATGGTGCCGGTGTGACTGTATTCGATGTTCGTTGTTGCCGCTCGTGAGTGAGAGCAGAGAAGAGACACCCGTGTTTACCGATACTATGTTTACGATACCGCAGTGGTTTTTCCTATCGTTCTTCATTTTTCAGACAGTTTGTTTTCTTTTCTTGGAGCTGATCTCGTTCCATTTTCTCGTGCGGCATCTCCCTCGGCGAGCTCTCGATGATCTGCCCAGGACACAGACGGGATTTGAACCTCAGATCAGCATTCTGGTTCCGGCCTACAATGAGGAGCAGACGATCGCCGACTCTGTCCGTTCGCTGCTCCAGCTGCAGTACGCGGAATTCGAAGTTGTGGTCATCAACGACGGTTCGAAAGATCGGACGCTGGATGTCTTGATCGAGGAGTTTGATTTGGTCCCGTTTCCGGAAGCCTACCCGGTGAATCTGCAGACTGAGAAGAT
Source organism: Nitrospira sp. (assembly GCA_015904055.1). Next base: position 12,892 of record JABMDE010000026.1, read on the forward strand.
CCGTGCGGTGTATATCTCCAAACGGAACAGCAAGGTTCGCGTCATCGATAAGGACAACGGGGGCAAAGCCGACGCACTCAATGCGGGTATCAATCTGTCCCGCAATCCGCTGTTCTGCACGCTGGATTCGGACTCCATCTTGCAGCGGGATAGCTTGCAGCGCGTGGTGCAGCCGTTTCTGGACGATCCCTCGACGGTGGCGTCGGGTGGCACGGTTCGGATCGCCAACGGCTGCCAAGTGCAAGCGGGGTATTTGACCGCCATCGGGCTTCCGGCAAGCTGGCTTGGCCGTTTTCAGGTCATCGAATACTATCGCGCGTTTTGGATCGGCCGGCTCGGGTGGAATCCCTTCAATGCAATGCTGATCATCTCCGGCGCGTTCGGATTGTTCCGGAAGGATACGGTGGTGAGGGTCGGGGGCTATGCCAAGGGTTGTCACGGTGAAGATATGGAGCTTGTCGTGCGCCTGCATCGATACCTCCGCCTGCAGGGGGAGCGATACCGCATCAGCTTCGTGCCTCACGCATTCTGCTGGTCTGAGGCGCCGGAAAATCTTCGATCACTCAAGAGTCAGCGCATTCGGTGGCAGCGGGGGCTGTCCGAAGCGCTGTTGATGAATAAGCAAATGCTTTGCCATCCTCGCGCAGGGGCCGTCGGGTGGCTGTCGATGCCCTTCATGGTCTTATTCGAATGGTTGAGTCCCGCCGTGCTGGCAGCGGGGTATCTTTATACGGTGGCCGCGTGCCTGATGGGATTGTTATCGCCCGCTGCGGCCATCGCGTTTGTGACCGCCGAAATCGGGATGGGTATTTTAGTGTCGGTGAGCGTCTTGCTCGTCGATGAAATCGCCTTTCACACCTATCCTGAATTCAAACAGGCGCGGACGCTCTGTGCGGCTGCGATCCTGGAAAATTTAGGTTTCCGTCAGCTAGTTTCGTGCTGGCGATTGATCGGATTATGGCAGTCGATGACCGGAGCCAAGGTCTCGTGGGGCTCGATTACCAGAACAGCCGCCTGGCGGGCGCCAGGAGCCTAACGGTAGTGACGGAGGAAGGTGTCAGGAACCATTTCCGACCGGGTGCGTCCCCTCCACGCTCCCGATTCGTCCAGGAAATGGTTCCTGACACCGTCATCCTCCCGCAAAAAATGGGACAGCGGCTCTCGCAAGCAATCGACGAGCAGGGCAATGTCGCGACGTATCTCTACGATGCGGTCGGCAATCTGCTGACGATCACAGGCCTGATGTTGATTTGGGAAGGGGCATGCCAGATGGGAGTGTTTGATAGAGGGCGACGATGAACCCGTTATGGGTGACAGGTGTGCGGGAGTCGAGCCAGGATTGCTGTATAGAGCGTATTCGCGATGGCGAGATACTCACGAACTTCCTTCATGGAGGGCACCTGGGCGTCTCCAGGATAGCGGAACTCCCACGCAAACACCGTGAGGGTTGTGACGGAGCGCATGCTGTCGCCCAAGCCGGCAGATCAGGGTGCGAGTTCCGATGGATGTGGCTCCTTCAATCAACCCGTTGTGTTCGTTTGGGATGGACTGCGTGTATCCATACTGGCTGTACCCGATTTTCAGATAGTCTCGAAACGGCAATGCGGGGCGTATCCGGCTGGTCCCGATAGGGGCGCGAAGGGTCTGGGCCGGAGTCAGCGCGGCCAGTTCGGCTTGGATTGCCTCAATCCGCTGTGACAATTCCGGCTCGTCCGCAGTTGTGGAGAGGTCTTTGTACAGGCGGAGCGCTTCCGTGTACTCGCGGTTCCAGTACAGGGTATCGGCGAGTCCTCGCCGGGCCTCCAGGTTGTCCGGTTCGTCCTGGAGAACCGACTGATATCCGGCTTGTGCCTCATCGAGTTTTCCCTGCCAGGCCTTGACGCGAGCCAGCGCGATTCGGACATCGTGATCAACCGGGTGCCGAGAGAGAATGTCTTCATACAGCGCCACGGCCTCCTCGTACTGCTTCTGCCAGGACAGCACACGCGCCAGGGCTGCTCGCACGTCGTCGTGCTCAGGATTTCCGATCAGATACTGTCGGTAGGCGTTGGCCGCGTGCTCGTATTCCTTCGCGGCTTCGTGGCGATGGGCTTCGACGAGTGTCTCCGAAGGGGACTGGGCCGCCACTGGAGCGGATGCCAGGCATCCAAGCAGGCAGAGGAGCAATCCGATGCGACGAGTTCTCGCCAGAGGCAGATTCGTTCGCCGGGGGTTCTGTTCATTGTCTTGACGAAGGGGCCGACTCGTCCTATTTTCTGGTATGCGCATGGTGCCGGTGTGACCGTATTCGATGTTCGTTGTTGCCGCTCGTGAGTGAGAGCAGGGAAGAGACACCCGTGTTTACCGATACTATGTTTACGATACCGCAGTGGTTTTTCCTATCGTTCTTCATTTTTCAGACAGTCTGTTCCCTTCTCTTGGAGCTGATCTCGTTCCATTTTCTCGTGCGGCATCTCCCCCGGCGAGCTCTCGATGATTTGCCCAGGACACAGACGGGATTTGAGCCGCAGATCAGCATTCTGGTTCCGGCCTACAATGAGGAGCAGACGATCGCCGACTCTGTCCGTTCGTTGCTTCAGTTGCAGTACGCGGAATTCGAAGTTGTAGTCATCAACGACGGTTCGAAGGATCGGACGTTGGATGTCTTGATCCAAGAGTTTGAGTTGACTCCGTTTCCGGAAGCCTACCCGGTGAATCTGCAGACTGAGAGGATTCGTGCGGTGTATATCTCGAAACGGAACAGCAAGGTTCGTGTCATCGATAAGGATAACGGGGGCAAGGCCGACGCGCTCAATGCCGGTATCAATCTGTCCCGCAATCCACTGTTCTGCACGCTGGATTCGGACTCCATCTTGCAGCGGGATAGTTTGCAGCGCGTCGTGCAGCCGTTTTTGGACGATCCCTCGACGGTGGCGTCTGGCGGCACAGTTCGGATCGCCAATGGATGCCAAGTGCAAGCGGGGTATTTAACCGCCGTCGGCCTTCCGGCGAGCTGGCTTGGCCGCTTTCAGGTCATCGAATACTATCGTGCGTTTTGGATCGGCCGGCTCGGGTGGAATCCCTTCAATGCGATGCTGATCATCTCCGGCGCGTTCGGATTGTTCCGGAAGGATACGGTGGTGAGGGTCGGGGGCTATGTCAAGGGTTGTCACGGTGAAGATATGGAGCTCGTCGTGCGCCTGCACCGGTACCTTCGCCTGCAGGGGGAGCGATATCGCATCAGCTTCGTGCCTCACGCATTCTGCTGGTCCGAGGCGCCGGATAATCTTCGATCGCTCAAGAGTCAGCGCATTCGGTGGCAGCGGGGGCTGTCCGAAGCGCTGTTGATGAATAAGCAAATGCTGTGTCATCCTCGCGCAGGGGCCGTCGGGTGGCTGTCGATGCCCTTCATGGTCTTGTTCGAATGGTTGAGTCCCGCGGTGCTGGCGGCCGGGTATCTCTATACGGTGGTCGCGTGCCTGATGGGATTGTTATCGCCCGCTGCAGCCATCGCGTTTGTGACCGCTGAAATCGGGATGGGTATTTTGGTGTCGGTGAGCGTGTTGCTCGTCGATGAAATCGCCTTTCACACCTATCCTGAATTCAAACAGGCGCGGACGCTCTGTGCGGCCGCGATCCTGGAAAATGTAGGTTTCCGCCAGCTGGTTTCCTGTTGGCGATTGATCGGATTATGGCAGTCGATGACCGGAGCCAAGGTCTCATGGGGCTCAATTACCAGAACAGCCGCCTGGCGGGCGCCCGGAGCCAAAGGGTAATGACGGGGAAAGGTGTCAGCAACTATTTCCGTGACGGGGAAAGGTGTCAGCAACTGTCTTGCGCTTTAAGCATGGTGTGCCTCCACCTCTCGCCAGGGAGTTCGATGTTTCAGCATTGCATTGAGAATCGTCAGCAACTTCCGCATGCACGCCGTGAGCGCGACCTTCTTCGCTTTGCCCATGCGCTGCAATCGCTGGTAGAAGGTTCGGATCACCGGATTATGGGGTCGTATGGGGTCGCGTCTTGTCATCCAGCAGTGAAGAGGCGCGACTGTTGGTGGCCTGTGGCGTATGAAACTGATGCTAGAAAGAATAGCGAAGGGCCAGTAGCCAAGGTCGAATAACGGGCTAGTTGATCGGTTTGCCGTGGGCGAGCAGATAGCCAAAGAAATTGGTGGGCCGGGCTTCGGCGAATTGGCTAGCACCGTATAAGTGCAGCTCGACAGACGCGTTCACTTGCCGTTCCACATCCACGACCAGTGCGATCCTCGTGGCGGTGTCCATCGTATCTGCGGCCGGGCTAAAGGCCGCAATGTCGATGTCGCTGCTTCCATCTGGAATGCCCTCTGCCTGAGATCCGAACAAATAGGCCTGGGTGACCGGGATTCGTTCCCGCAAAAGCGACAGGGTTCGGCTCGCGACTGTTTCTATCTCGGCAAGGTTTGGAGCCATTGGAGGAGATCCTTTGTCTGTGTCAGTAAGCTGGTCGAAAGTTCTCTTGTCGCTTCGTCTGCCAGCACGCGCACTTCCTCCGGATACCGTGTGCCGATATAGTATTTCGTCAAGGTCCTGAGGAACAGGTCCTGCCCACTGTCCAGGGCGATGTTGGCCTCGTGAGCCAGCCTGGCAAGATCGTGTGTGCGGGGCGGAAATATACCGCAGCGTTCGACGATCAGCCCCTTCAAATGTTTCTCCACCGCCTGTTGGCAGCAGAACAGCACATACAGGTACCGACCTGCGGACAGCATCGCCTCGGCTGTCCCGAGATCATACACGGCGAGCTCCCGCCACCGTTCGGCATCAGGATTCATGACGGCAGTATAGGCAGGATCTTCTTTCAATTCAACGAAACGCTCATCTTGGCCAAGCCGATGTTGGTGGTGGGCAAAGGTGTCAGCAACCATTTCCGACCGTATGTGTCCCCTCCACGCTTCCGATTCGTCCAGGAAATGGTTGCTGGCACCGTTGTCCTCATCCAGGCGCAATATATCTACGACGACCCTGGTCGGCTCTCGCACATGATTGACGGGGAGGGTAATGTCGTACGTGTGCCTACGATGCGGTCGGCAATCTGCTGACGATCACGGGCCTGACGTCGATTTTTAAAAGGGCATGCCAGACGGGAGTGTTTGATAGAGGGCGACGATGAACCAGTTATGGGTGGCAGGTGTGCGGGAGTCTGGCCAGGATTGCTGTATAGAGCGTATTCGCGATGGCGAGATACTCACGAACCTCCTTTCCTTCATGGAGGGCACCTGGGCGTCTCCAGGATAGCGGAACTCCCACGCAAACACCGTGAGGGTTGTGACGGAGCGCATGCTGTCGCCCAAGCCGGCATCTAGCGCAATACAGGCGCGCCCTAACTCGTCGAGGTCATGGGTTTTCTTGAAGGGTGTATCGTGGCCGGTCAGAAAAGCCTTCAACGACTTCTCCGCCGCTTGCTGACAATGGAACAGTGCATCTTCAATCAGCGGAGGGTCAGCGTCCAGGTCGATGTGGGCGCCACGTAAGCCGTTCGCAGCTTTGTTGAGCCAGCCTCGGACGGCAGCAGCCTTGTCAGGCTGCATAGAGCAGCACCCCTTCTCGCTCTACCGTGGCCGGTAACGAGCAGACGACGGTTCGCTGCCGCTCGAACTCCTCATGGGTCAGTACCAGCACGTCCTTCGCCACGCCGACGCCGACTAGCGCTTCGAATGCCGCTTGGTCTCGGCGATACCGAGGCAATGTCGAGGTACGCACCACGACGAGGAAATCGTAGTCGCTGTCAGGCCCGGCATCTCCTCGGGCTTGTGAGCCAAATAGGTAGATGCGTTCGGGGGACAAGGCCGAGACGAGACGCCGTACGATGTTGTCAGCTATTGCATCGCAGGTGTAGATGGTCATGCTCAACCAGGCTCCGATAAGGGCTGATTATACCGGGATGTGCTCCCTATGTCTAAGGCGCGTCAACAAATGATGTGCAAAGTTCGGCTGTTCACTCTGTGCTGCTGCGTGCTCTTGATCATGCCGGTGTGCTCGTGCGCAGCATTCTCTACAGATCTGGCCCGATATATCTACGACGACCTGGGTCGGCTCTCGCACATGATCGACGGGGAGGGCAATGTCGCGACGTATCTCTGCGATGCGGTCGGCAATCTGCTCCCCCTCACATGCAATACAGGCGGGATGCTTAGGGGTAGAAGTGTGGGTGGAGGTCTGGTTCTGGAATGAATCGACTGGCTTGGCGAACGATGGCACGCAGGGTCCCGGGATCGAGTTCGGCATGGAGCGGGACCGTCAACACCTGGCGGCCCTCGGCAATGGCCCGGACCAGTTTGACATGGCTGCCTCGCTGGGAGACCTGCTGGAAGCCAAACCCTTGCAGGATCGTTACGACGTCGCGGCCAGCGAGTCGCCGCAATTTAGGCATGAGCGGGGTCCAGCTCCATGGTCAGCACCAACGTGGGCTTCTCTCGCAATCCCAACACCGCCAGGTGTTCCCCGTCTAAATGCAGCGCGGTGGCTTCTTGAAGGTGCTTCACCGTTTCATCCAGCGTGCGTCCTTGCGTGACGACGGCGATTTCCAGGCACTCGGCCACATAGCCGCCCTCGTCACCGGGGCGAATCACGGCTTTGATGGTTTGTTGCAAATAGCTCATGCTGCCCTCCTGCCTGGTACGACTGGTTCTGAGAATAACCTTGTTCATTACGTGAGGCAAGCGATTCCTTGAGCAGAAAAGTGAGAGCGGTAGAATCCCTGATGATGTGCTTGGCAGACATGGACATGATCCTCAAAGAAACCAACTCCCGGGTGGTGTCTCGTCGGGGACATCCGTCCCGCTCTGACGAAGCTAAAAGGTCCGCAGGTAGACCACGCTGCTGTCGCCCTTATTGGGGTCACGTTTCAACACCGCAACGGCTGTTTTGGTCGACTCGTTGACGGTGATAGTCATTCTGGCTGAAAAGTAGTCGCTCTTCACATCGTACCCATCGGGAGAGGCGCGTAGTTTGGCGCCGATCGCCTGAAAATTTCCAATCCGGTCGAGATCCACTTTGGTCTTATAGGGCCGGCCTTGCGCGATTTCCATTGCGATGGATTGGGTGATGTCGGAGTCGAGGGCCTGAATGACAAGCGGGTCTGCTGTGTTCAGGTTGATCGGCACTCCGCCTTCCTGTGGATAGACGGTCACGTAACGCGACAGCCGGTCGACGATGTCCGGCGTAAACCCCTTCACTAAGCGAAGGTCGCCCAGCGATGGAATCGGTCCATTTGCGGCGCGATAGGCTGGTTTTTGGGATTGGTAGTGCAAACTTTCCGCGCCGGCCGGTTGGGGAATGTCGTCCTGATCGACCCAATCGACAAGGGCTTCAACCAAATCCGGGTTGATTTGGAGCGCCTCGAACAACCGCTTAACCCGCTGGATCTTCGCCTTTTTCTGCAGCTCGTCTCCCGTATTTGCAGCCAGGTCGTTGAGGTTGAGCTTGCCACGCTCGTCTTGGATCTGGGCGCTCAGCAGTCCGTCACCGATCGCATAGTTTTTGATCGGCATGGCCCACATATCGGCTGGTCCGTCGTATTGTTCGCCGGTTTTTTTGTCTTTCAACAAGTCTTGCTGCAAGATCGCCCGCGCGGCTTGCACCCCGGCGCGTGTCAGCATGGTCGCTTTGAAGTTGTCACGGAATGCCGCGGCCTCGCGGTATTCGCGGCGCGCTTCCGCGTCAAATTCTAGAATAAGCGCGACCAGGAGGGTCAAAATCAGGAGCGAGAGGAGCAGCGCGACGCCCCGTTCATCAGCTTTTCGCATAGCTCAACACTCTGACTGTGGCGTCGAGGTTGGCAGGGTTGTCGAATTTAGGGTGGATTTGCAGATGCCGGACGTGCAGTTCATACGGGGCTTGATCGATTGCGACGAGCAAGGCCAGCAGTTCCGGCAATTGCACCCCTTCGAGTCGAAGATCGACGGCCGTTTCCTGATAGCCTTGCGGCAGCGACTGTACTTGCGGCTGCATGCCGGCAATCCGGTCCCGTATGCGGGCGGTGGCGGCCGCTTCCTCCATGAAGGTGAGCAGCGAGAATTGG
>JABMDE010000027.1:0-3706 GCA_015904055.1 Nitrospira sp.
ACGTTCGGGTATCTTGCGGCGGGACTTGGTCTGATCGGCTGGCGGGATGGGGCCTGGTCGCTCTGGTTCCCGATGCTGGTCTTTTCCCCGTTCATCGTCGATGCTACCGTCACGCTACTGAGGAGAATGGTACAAGGCGAGCGATTCTGGCAGGCGCATCGCACGCATTATTATCAGCGGCTTGTGTTGAGCGGATGGAGCCATCGAAAAACCTCATTGGCTGAGTATGGGGTGATGTGTGCTTGCGGGATCGGCGCGCTTGCGGTTCAGCAGATGCCGGGCGGGTATCAATTATTGATCGTGGGAATCTGGGCGCTTATTTTTGTCGGACTGAGCCAATCTGTTTCAATGGTAGAGCGGCGGATTTCTAATCAAGGCGCGTTCGATGGACACTGAGCTTGTCCGGGCAGGCACTGAGCCGAAGGTTGTCGCCGGGGCTGCCGCATCTGCATGCTCAGGCGAGTCATAAAAGAGACGCATTGCGTTTGGCGGTTCAGTTACGTGATGAAGGCCGGCTGTTCCAACGGGGCGATGCTGAGCTGGAGGATGTTTTTAAGGGGAGTATCGACCGGTTCTGTGACATTGCTGTGGCGCTGCGCCACACGCATCGGGTGTTGGATGTGGGAGCAGGACATGGGCTGTTGCTGTCATTGTTGACGGAGCTGGGCCATGAGTGTCATGCGCTCGATGTTCTGGACCAACCGGCCGCCCATCCGGATATTTATGGCGTCAAACAAATTGCATTCCACCTGTGCAATATTGAGATTGATGCGATTCCTTATCCGGACGAATCGTTCGATGCGGTCGTATGCTGTCAGGTCTTGGAGCATTTCAGCCATTCGCATCTGCCGGCGATGAAGGAAATCAGACGAGTTTTACGGCCAGGCGGCATTGTGGAAGTCGATGTGCCGAATGCCGCAAGCTTTCGGAATCGCAGCCGGATGGTGCGCGGAAAACATATCACCTATGACTACGAAGAACATTACTTGTACGCAGCGCCGATTCTCTACAAGGGTATGTCGTTTTTTCCGCGCCGGCACAACCGTGAGTTTACAAAGTCCGATCTGGAAGTCTTGTTGCGGGCTTCCGGGTATCGTGAGATAGACGTGCAGTTCCTCAAGTCCAGACGGTATCGGGACGGGTGGGGGCGGTTGCAATCCGTCGGGACCGCCATAAAGGATCTGGTGCCTTCTTTTCGAAAATCGCTCATCGCGTTTGCGGTGAAGTGATTGTGGTGACTGGCCGGGCGATTCAGGTGCATGCTGCGTCGGTCGCCGGTTGGGCGGTCGCGGGATTGGGGTTTAGTCTGCCGATCTCGACCAGCCTCGACGGTGTGCTGTTGGTCATGGCCGTAGTCGCGTGGATCGTCAGCGGCCGATTTGCCGGAATCCCTGAGCTTGTCCGTCGAGACAGATCTGTCCTGCTGCTGCCGGGGTTGTTTCTCTTGCTCGCTATCGGGATGACACATGGGCTCGCTTCATTTGGTGAGCGGGCGAAGTACCTCTGGAAGTACGATGATTTTCTGCTTCCGCTTGTGTTTGTTCCGCTGTTTGCCGATCCCGCGGTGCGGGAACGGGGATTATGGGGGTTTGGTTGTGGCATGGCCGTGACTCTAGTGGTTTCACTGGGTCTGGCCGCTGGATGGATTCCGCACAGCGCGTGGTTCCATGGCAACACCGCCAACGCAACCGTATTCAAACACCAGATTACGCACAATGTATTGATGGCCTTTGCCGCGTTTCTCTTTGCCGCGCTCGCGATGAGCGCGCGTATATCGTGGCGGGAGGTATGGGTTGGGCGTACTCGCGCTGCTTGCCGTGATCGATGTGTTTATGCTGGTGCAGGGACGGACCGGACAGATCGTGTTGGGCGCCTTGATCATTCTATGGTGTGAACGTCGGTTTGGATTACGCGGCCTGGTTCTGGGTATGGCGGGAGTTCTTTCGCTCGTCGCGCTGTCGTATGCCGTGTCACCGGTGTTCAATCAACGTATCGCAAAGACTGTGGAGGAAATGGAGCGAGCTCAGGTTGAATCGGTGGCACCAAAGAAGTCTTCCGTCGGGGTTCGGCTCGAGTGGTATCACAACACGGGGAATCTGATCGTCGATCATCCATTCGTTGGAGTGGGAACCGGCAGCTTTCCACGGGCGTATGCTGAGATGGTGACGGACCCTGCGGCGGTCAAACCGGCTCATCCCCATAACCAGTATCTTCTAACAGGTGCAGAATTGGGCATTGTGGGCCCGTTGGTAATACTCGCGATGTTTGGGACGCTGTGGTGGAGGTTCAGGCAGGCCGTGGACAATCTTTATGCTGAGCTGGGACAGGGCGCCGTACTTCTGATGGCTATCGGCTGCGCCTTCAACTCATTCTTTCTCGACCATACCGAGGGATTGTTTTTTGCTTGGGTCATCAGCGCCGCATTCGCCTCGGATGGTTTGGGGGCAAGCAAGGATATATGCTGAAACTGTCCGTGTACATCATCGCGTATAACGAGGCTCAGCGGATTACTGATGCGATCAATAGTGTGTTGTGGGCGGATGAGATTGTGGTGGCGGATTCGGCCAGCACGGACGGCACCGATCGGATCGCCAAAGAGTTGGGGGCAAGGGTGGTGCAGATCCCGTTTGAAGGATTTGGTCAGCTACGCAACCGGGCCGTTGAAGCCTGCACGCATGAGTGGGTGTTGAGTCTCGATACTGATGAGCAATGTACGCCGGAGGTTCGGGACGAAATTCTGGCGCTTCTGTCGGGAACTCCTGTGCAGGATGCCTATCTCGTACCGAGGCGGAACTATTTTATGGGTCGGTGGGTTCAGCACTCAGGCTGGTATCCGAATTTCAGGCAGCCGCAATTGTTCCGAAAGGGTGCGATGAAATACATGGAGCTGCCGGTTCATGAAGGGTACGAACTGCTGACTGTCAAGCCGGTCGGAAGGCTGGAGAGTGCAATCTGGCAAGTTCCGTTCAGGAACTTTGAAGAAGTCGTGAAGAAAGCCAACCGGTATTCCACGCTTGGCGCGCAGAAGCTCGATGGCAAACGAGTATCGATGGGGACAGCGTTTTTGCACGGCATCTGGTCGTTTCTCAAGCATTACGTGGCGAAGCGAGGGTTTCTAGACGGCTGGGTCGGGTTTGTTATTGCCTTCGGAAATTTCGAAGGAACGTTTTACCGCTATGCGAAGCGGTTTGAACAGCAGGAACAGTGGCCGATTCCAAAGCAACCGGCCCTGCGCCGGCCGGACTAGCTGGTTGAAAAACTAGCTCACAGCGGAAGGGTGTGCAGGATGTTCAAAAAGGCTGTCCAGCGCGGCCGCAGCGAGCGAGGAGGCGAAGCATACTTTTCCCGTATGTTGAGCTTCCGAACGATGCGAGAACAAAGCTGGCAGGCTTTTTCAACATCCTGCCAGTCGCCGGAATGAAGACCGCAGTGATCGTGACGACATATAATCGTCCGGATGCCCTGGCCGTCGTGCTGGAAGGATATTGTGGCCAGAGCGATCGAGAGTTTTCGCTTGTGGTAGCGGACGATGGATCGACAGAGGAGACCGCAGCGGTCATACAGGGATATGCGAAACGCAGCCTCTTTCCACTGGCGCATGTGTGGCAGGAAGATCGGGGGTTCCGCGCCGCGGCGATCCGGAACCGGGCGGTCGCATCGACGAACGCCGACTACATTATTTTTACCGACGGGGATTGCGTTCCGT
>JABMDE010000027.1:3826-12563 GCA_015904055.1 Nitrospira sp.
TGCCGATCGAGATCAAGTCGGGGCAGACCCTCAATCGGGAGTTTTTTGCGGGGTTGGAACGGTGGTCGGTTTTGGCAGGAGATCGGGCCACGGCTCCGGCGCTGGTGTACGGCGGCACTGAAACTCATGTGCGCAAAGGGATCAACGTCTTTGGCTGGAATGCAGCGGGAAAGGTGTTGCCCTTCGAGAGCGTCAAGGCGGTAAGCGGGTAGCCTCCACGATGCTGCGCGATGTCGATTGTGTGAACCGCCTTGTGTGGCATCAGTGAGTGGATGTCCGACGATCCGTGAGCGAGCGAATTTTGGTAACAGGAGCGAAGGGGTTTGTTGGATCGGCGCTGTGTCGCCGGCTTCATTCCCCCGGGTTGCTCGTTCGAGGCGCAGTACGGGATCGGGCGAAATTGCCGCAACCTGGAGACTCGGAATCCAAGGATCTTGAATGGGCGGTGTTGCACGATCGATCGACGGAAGATGAAACAAGACATGCGCTTCAGGACGTGTCGGTGGTCGTTCATCTGGCAGCGCGGGTCCATATCATGAGTGACCATGCCGCAGACCCGCTCCGCGAGTTTCGCCGAGTCAATACGGAGTGGACCGAGCGATTGGCCCGAGCCGCTGCCTTGCAGGGTGTCCGTCGATTTGTGTACCTGAGCTCGATCAAGGTGAACGGGGAACGGAGTACCCGTCCATTCACTGAACAGGATATCCCGAATCCACAAGATCCGTATGGGATGTCCAAGTGGGAAGCCGAGCAGGCACTCGCTCGGGTATCATCCCAGATGGACCTGGAGATCGTCGTGATCCGGTCGCCGCTTGTGTATGGACCAGGCGTCGGAGGGAATGTTTTGCAACTTCTGCATATCATTCGCCGTGGAATTCCCCTTCCATTCGCATCTGTGCACAATTGCCGCAGTCTGATCTATCTGGGGAATCTGATCGATCGATGCCCTTGCCTGTTGTGTGAAGGACGTGCGTGCCGCCGGGCAGACCTATCTTGTGAGCGACGGAGAAGACCTCTCCACGCCGGAATTGATTCGACGACTTGCCAAAGCCGTGGGGCGGCCCGCGCGGTTGTGGCCTGTTCCGCTATCGATGCTTCGCTGGATAGGATCGGTTGCGAGGAAGCAGGGGATGATCGATCGGCTGCTTGGCTCGCTACAAGTGGATTCGTCGAAAATCAGGCAAGATTTGGATTGGCGTCCTCCCTATTCTGTCGGCCAAGGGTTCTCAGAAACAGCTGCGTGGTACAGTGGCCGGTTCCCACAGATCGTTCAGATTTCGTGATGCTCGGAGCACGTTTCATGTCGATGCTTGTCATGTTCGCATGATCGAATCATGTTCGTTGTGCCTGTACGGGGCTCCCGTCGCATCGTTTGCCGTGACATGGCTGGCGATCACGGTGCTGCTTCGCTCGTTTTCAGACCGGATCCTGGACCATCCCAATGAGCGTTCGCTTCACGAGCAGCCTGTGCCGCGTACCGGTGGAATGGGAGTGGCGGCGGGCATTGCCGCCGGCGCGTTGCTTGTCTCGCCAGTTTCCTGGTGGCCGCTGTGGATCGGCGCCGCGTTTCTTGTCGGGGTGTCCTTTCTCGATGATCTTGTCGGCCTGCCGATTGTCGGGCGGTTGATCGCACACTTTATCGCTGCAGGCCTATGCGTGACCGGCCTTGTGAGCGATCAGATGGGATTGTTGTGGGTCGCAGTCGCGATTGTGGCGACGGTGTGGATGATCAACCTCTATAATTTCATGGACGGGATGGATGGACTCGCAGGCGGCATGGCGCTGTTCGGATTCGGTTTTCTTGCGGTCGCGGCCTGGCTGGCCGGCGATCGTTCGCTTGCTCTCGTCAGTCTGTCCATTGCGGCTGCCGCCGGAGCATTCCTGCTGTTCAATTTTCATCCGGCCCGGATGTTTCTAGGGGATGCCGGTTCGACAACGTTCGGGTATCTTGCGGCGGGACTTGGCCTGACCGGCTGGCAGCACGGCGTGTGGTCTCTCTGGGTGCCGCTTCTCGTGTTTTCGCCCTTCATCATTGATGCATCGGTGACGCTGGCACGGCGGCTGATGCGGGGAGAGAAATTCTGGCAAGCCCATCGATCACACTACTACCAGCGTGTGGTACTGAGTGGGTGGAGCCATGGAAAGACGGCGCTGGCCGAATATGGCGTGATGGTCTGTTGCGGTTGCGGCGCGCTTGCGTTTCAGTTGGCGTCGGATCACGTCCGATTCGCGATTGTGGGAATATGGATCCTGGCGTTTCTTGGATTGGCACAGTCCGTTTCGGGGGTTCCGCGCCGCGGCGATCCGGAACCGGGCGGTCGCATCGACGAACGCCGACTACATTATTTTTACCGACGGGGATTGCGTTCCGTCCCGCCATTTCGTGAGGGCTCATAAGCGGCTGGCGGAACCAGGGTATTTTCTGGGGGCGAACCGGGTGTTACTCACCGACGCATTCACGAGCCGTGTCGTGAGCGAGCAGATTCCCATACATGCCTGGAGCTGGACGGATTGGGCGCGATCCTGGTGGAGACGTGAGGTGTATCGATTTCTTCCACTGGTGCGTCTGCCCGATGGACCGTTTCGTAAATGGACGCCGGATCGGTGGGAAGGGATTAAGACCTGCAATCTGTCCGCATGGCGGAACGATCTGATTCGCGTGAACGGGCTGGACGAGTCCTATGAGGGATGGGGGCTGGAGGATTCCGATCTGGTGATCCGTCTTCTTCACGCTGGCACCAAGCACAAGACGGCGCGTTTTGCCGCGCCGGTGTTCCATTTGTGGCATCGAGAGCAGGATCGGATGAAGCTGCCGGCCAATCAGAAGCGGCTGGACGATCTGCTGCGATCGGCCGATATCCGGGCCGCTGTCGGTCTCGATCAATATGACTCAGTGGCGATCGGCGGCGAAGGTCGAGGTTGAGATGAGGATTGAGGCGAGACGGAAAGCGTGATGAAGAGAGAGATTCATAGTGCACTGGTGGTGTGCACAAGACGGATCGGGGATGTGCTATTGGCAACACCGGTCGTGCGATCGATCAAAGCCGCGTATCCGGACGCCGCGGTCGATATGCTCGTGTTCGAAGGGACGCAAGGTGTCGTTGCGGCGAATCCCGACATCCGCCGAATCTGGACGATCATCGAACATCCGCCGATCGGAACTCATCTGAAGCTGCTCCGTTCGATCCGGCGCCGGTATGATCTGGTGATTTCGGTACTGGCCGGCGACCGTCCGACGTTTCATGCCTGGGTTGCGGGACGATATCGTGTGGGAACTCTGCTGGCGGATGCGAAGTCATGGTGGAAGCGGCGGCTGCTGGATGAGTGGGTGCCGTTCGACAATTTGAACACCCATACGGTTGCGATGAATCTCCGCCTCCTGGAACCGCTGAATGTCGTACCGCTTGCGACTCCTGTGGTCAGCTGGAGACATGAAGACGAAGTCTCGGTCCGGAGACTGTGTTCCGTGGTCGATGGCACACGGGCGTACGCGGTGCTGCATGTCTCTCCGAAGTTTGTGTACAAAACCTGGACGGTAGCCGGTTGGGAGGCGCTCGGACGGTGGCTGACAGATCAGGGGCTGACAATAGCGGTGACAGGCGGGGATGCGCCTGGCGAAGGGGCTTTCTGCGAGGACGTGGTTCAGCGTCTGCCGAAGGGAACGGTGAATCTTGTGGGCCAAGTCGGGCTTCCGGCGTTGGGCTATCTCTTGAGTCGTGCCACGCTCTACGTTGGGACGGACACGGCTGTGAGCCATATGGCGGCGGCGGTCGGAGCGCCGACAATAGTCCTGTTTGGTCCTTCGAATCCGGTCAAGTGGGGCCCCTGGCCCAAGGATTTCCCCCTTGCTGTCAGCCCGTGGAAAAAACATGGATCGCAACGTCAGGGCAACGTGTTTCTGTTGCAAGGTGAGGGAGATTGTGTGCCCTGTCTCGGAGAAGGGTGCGACCGGCATATCAACAGCGTAAGCGACTGCCTTCAGCAGTTGCCGGCCGGCCGCGTCATCGAGGCCGCACGGATGATGTTGGCTGAGCGGCAAGATCGACACCATACCCCATTGTCTATGATATCGAGCCGCGTATGAAACAGTTGACCGCCAAGATTTTCCACGCTGTCGCCGGCCGATTCGGAAGCCTGTTACTCGACCATCGATCTGTGGTCGTGGTCGGAATACAGTTGAGCCTGATTTTAGCAGCGAACCTGACCGCATTTGCCTTGCGCTTTGACGGAGATATTCCTCCGCAGTACCGGCTTATCATGTGGAAGTATCTTCCGGCCGTTCTGTTGGTTTTTGGATCGGGCTTGTGGGTATTCGGGATCCAGCGAGGGCTGTGGCGATATGTCGGCATCCATGATTTGGCGAGAATCTTATGGGCGTCTCTGGCCGGTTCCGCGCTATTCTACGGCGTCGTTCATGTGCTCATCGGGAACACCCAGTACCCACGATCCGTCATTATTCTGACCGGGCTGTTGAGCGGGTTGTACCTGGCGGGTATCCGATTGGGGGTCCGATGGTTTCGAGAATGGCTCCAGATTACCGGTCCGACGGCGAGGCGTGTGCTGGTTGTCGGAGCAGGAAACGCGGGGGAGTTGCTTGTGCGGGATATGCTCTCCGACTCGGGCTATAACAGCAAACCGGTGGCCTTCGTGGACGACGACCCCGTCAAACAGAAGATGAAAATCCATGGGATTCCCGTCGTGGGAAGGATCGTCGACATCAAGGCGGCGGCAGACCGGTTCGGAGCTCATGAAATTGTCGTGGCCATTCCGTCGGCCTCGACCGCGGTGAAGCAAGCCATTCTTGCCGCCTCCGAAGGCTGCACGGCGCCGATCAAGATTCTACCCAGTGTCAAACGGTTACTCGGGGATCCCGTCTCGTTGCAGCAAGTCCGGCCGATGAGTCTCGAGGATTTGCTTCAGCGCGAGCCGATCCAAACCGATCGGCAGGAACTGCATCCGTTGATCGAAGGAAAGACTGTCTTGGTCACCGGAGCAGGCGGGTCGATCGGCTCCGAATTATGCCGGCAAATCGCTCAGTACAAGCCGGAGTCTTTAATTTTGTTTGAGCAGTATGAAAATTCGTTGCATGTGCTTCTTTTGGAGCTTCGGGCTTCGTTCCCACACGTCGGGGTTTTACCGGTCGTCGGAGACGTCACGATGCCGGATCGTGTGGGGGAGATCTTCCGGCAGACAGGTCCCGATATCGTGTTTCATGCGGCGGCCCACAAGCATGTTCCATTGATGGAATTGAATCCAAAAGAAGCGGTCCGGAATAATATTATGGGGACCCGTGTGGTAGCGGAAGCGGCGCTGAGGAGCGGTGTGGATCGATTCGTGTTGATTTCAACGGACAAGGCCGTCAATCCCTCGAGCGTCATGGGGGTCACCAAGCGGATTGCCGAACACGTCGTACAGGGGTGCAGCAGCAAAGGCGTGACGAAATTTTCCGTTGTGAGGTTTGGAAATGTGTTGGGAAGCAACGGCAGCGTGGTGCCGCTGTTTGCCGAACAGATCAGAAAAGGCGGGCCGGTGACTGTCACGGATCCAGAAATCAAGCGGTTTTTCATGACGATTCCTGAGGCCGTTCAATTGGTGCTCCAATCCAGTCTGATGGGACAGGGGGGGGACGTGTTTGTTCTCGATATGGGCGAGCAGATCAAAGTAGCCGATCTTGCGCGGAACATGATTGTGCTGTCCGGTCTGGTGCCGGGGAAAGACATCGAGATCATCTATACCGGTCTGCGACCAGGGGAAAAGCTGTATGAGGAACTATTCGAGAACAGTGAGCGGGTCGAACCCACCGTCCATCAAAAAATCAACCGTGCTGTTGGCGAACCAGTCCCTGTCGGTGAGCTGGATCGGTGGATCGACGGGTTGCCGACGAGTTTGCTGGCATGTGATGAGGAAGAACTTCTTCAGGACTTGAAGCGGCTTGTGCCGAGTTTTCATCCCATCATATCGCAGAGAGTGGCATCGCTGTAGTATCTATGAATACGCATGGTGCCGTTCCCGCGTGTCGTTCGTGAAGTGTCTCTCATGTGGGAACAGAGCGGATAGCGGATGGCCTCGAGCACATGATCGGATGACGCTTCGGTTCGCCTTCCCGTCCATGCTGCTGTCGATCGATTGCGTGTCACGTGGAACATAGGGTCAGGCTATTTCACAGTAAACGATGATCAGTACATGCGTGTAACAACGTGAGCATTCTAGTTGCCGGAGGAGCTGGGTTTATCGGTTCGAACTTTGTGCTCGATTGGCTGGCGCACGAGACCGAGTCAGTCGTTAACCTCGACAAGCTCACCTATGCGGGTAATCTGGAGAATCTCAGCAGTGTGGAAGGCAATGCGCGACATATCTTTGTGCGTGGCGATATCGGCGATACCGGGCTGGTGGGGCGATTACTGACGGAGCATCGTCCGCGTGCGCTGATCAATTTTGCCGCGGAAAGCCATGTTGATCGCTCCATCCACGGCCCCGGCGAGTTCATTCAGACCAATATTGTCGGCACCTTTCATCTGCTGGAATCCGTGCGCGCATACTGGAACGGATTGGACGGCGACGCCCAGCGGCGTTTTCGATTTGTCCATGTTTCTACAGACGAAGTGTATGGTTCGTTGGCACCACTGGCGCCGGCCTTCAACGAACACAATCGTTACGAGCCCAATAGTCCCTATTCGGCCAGTAAGGCGGCCAGTGATCATCTCGTGCGTGCCTATCACCATACCTATGGGTTGCCGGTGCTGACGACCAATTGCTCAAATAATTATGGTCCGTATCATTTCCCGGAAAAACTTATTCCCCTGTGTATCTTGAACGCACTTGCCGGCAAGCCGCTGCCGCTCTATGGAGACGGCTTGCAAGTTCGTGACTGGCTGTACGTCAAAGACCATTGCCGCGCCATCCGCCTGGTGCTTCAGGCTGGGCTGGCGGGTGAAACCTACAATGTGGGCGGCTGGAGCGAAAAGACGAACCTGGAGGTTGTTCATACGCTCTGCGATATCCTGGATGAACTTGCCCCACCGGCTGCGTGCCATCTGCCATTTTCCACGTACCGCTCCCTGATCACCTTCGTGACAGATCGTCCGGGTCATGATCGGCGATATGCCATCGATGCCCGCAAGATTGAGCGTGAACTGAGGTGGAAACCCGAAGAGACTTTTGAAAGCGGCATTCGTAAGACGGTGAAGTGGTATCTCGATAACCAGAACTGGGTGGCCAATGTAAGAAGCGGTGTGTATCGGGAGTGGATGAAGAAGCAGTACGGCTCTGGAGTGCTGTGAAGATACTCTTAACCGGTAAAGGTGGTCAGGTCGGGTTTGAGTTGCAGCGCGCGCTGACCCCGCTCGGGGAGGTGCTTGCGGTGGGTCAACCTGAGTGTGATCTGGCCGATGCGCACGCCATTCGGCATCTTGTGCGGTCATTCACCCCGGACATTATCGTCAATCCTGCAGCGTATACTGCGGTGGATAAAGCGGAAACTGAGTCTGAGTTGGCGCATGCCGTCAATACGATTGCTCCGGGAGTGCTTGGAGAGGAAGCGGAAAAACTGGGCGCCTGGGTGGTGCATTTCTCCACAGACTATGTGTTTGATGGGATAAAAGCCGGGGTGTATACAGAAAACGATGCGACGAATCCGCAAAACGTCTATGGGCGGACCAAACGGGATGGTGAAATTGCACTCCAACAAAGCGGGGTGCAGCATCTCATCTTTCGGACAAGCTGGGTCGTGGGCGCCCATGGGAAAAATTTTGCCAAAACCATCCTGCAATTGGCCGAAGAGCGGGACCACCTGACGGTCGTGGCGGATCAATATGGCGCGCCGACGTCTGCGGATTTGCTGGCGGATGTCACGGCCCAACTGATTCGTCAGAAGCAGCGTGAGGGGGAAGGTGAGTTTCCCTTCGGGCTGTATCACCTTGTAGCCGGGGGTGAGACCAATTGGTGTGACTATGCACGGTTTATCGTGTCGGAGTCCATTATGCTGGGCAAGCCGCTCAAGATTTTGCCGGAGGCGATTCGTGCAGCCCTTACGTCCGAGTATCCGACTGCCGCCAAGCGGCCCGCCAATTCACGGTTGGATACCGGCAAGTTTTCCCGGACATTCCACCTGGTATTGCCGCATTGGCAAATCGGTGTCAGGCACATTCTGCAACAAATTCTGGCTGATAGGAAGTAGTAAGTAGTGAGTTGTAAGTTGAAAGAATACTAACCACTGACTACTCACCACTTATCAGTGATCGGTAATGGGTAAGCCACACGAACAGCTGGAAGCATGGAAGTTCTCGATGGAATTGGCTAAGGCCGTGTATAAGTTGACTGCTACTTTCCCAGCGGAGGAACGGTATGGACTCTCTCAACAAATGAGACGCGCGGCAGTGTCAATACCCAGCAATATCGCCGAAGGTGCCGGCCGAAATAGCGCAAAAGAGTTCTTGAATTTCATAGGGATATCGAGGGGTTCGTTGGCTGAACTTGAAACTCAGCTGCAATTGGCGGTTATGCTTGGCTTCGCCGCACCGGACCACCAAGCCTTTGAATTGGCCAATGACGTTGGAAAGCGGCTAACCGGCTTGCACAAAAAACTGAGCACCACATGACGCAACTCACCACTCACCACTCACTACTTACTAGAAAAGGTATCATCCTCGCCGGGGGATCCGGTAGTCGCTTGCACCCGGCCACGCTGGCAATCAGCAAACAGCTGTTGCCGGTGTTCGATAAGCCGATGATCTATTAT
>JABMDE010000028.1 GCA_015904055.1 Nitrospira sp.
TGAACAGCGCTGGCAAAGCAACGGAGGCGAGACCGGTGGACGATTTCGTCAGATGTTCAAACTCAGCTGGCCGCTTCCTTTTTATCAACCCGTGAGTCTCGTGGGGTGGGATGAAGTCTTTGTCAATTTGAACGATACGAATTGGAATGCCAGGCAGGGCTTCGATCAAAACCGTGGTTTTGCCGGGGTTGGCTATCGCGTGCTACCACCGGTATTGGTCGAAATCGGGTACATGAACCAATACATCAACAGAGCGACCATCGATGGTATGAATCACATTCTCTCGGTGAATCTGTTTCTTGATTTTTGAGCTGTCCAGGCAGTGGATCGGGCATGACGCCGGCTTGTGTCGCGTCAGCCAGTATTGCGTTCGACATCAGAGACCCGACCGCTACTTGCCGAAATATTCCTGCCGGCTGACGGCTACGTCAGCCACGAACATGACACCCGAATGCCGTTCGAAGAGCGGCCGAAGTCCCGCAAGAATTGGCTCCACTTTGTCTTCGGGGACGACAGTCATAATCATTTCCAGGCTTTCCTGCTCGCTGAACATGAAGTGAGCCTCGCGCACGCTATGGTGACCTTTCCCGGACACATTGCCGATGATGGTATAGCCGGTGGCTTTGACTCGGTCGAACACCTCGGTCACAAAGGCCCGGTGTTCTCCGGCGACGACCACGCGAATTTCTTTCATCGGATGTAACGCAAAACTCATCGACATGCTCCTTTTCGACTACAGCTCAAGACGGTAATGCATCAGATTTAGATTGAGACGAAGCGGGTTGCCCGGGTGCTGCCCCGCTCTCAATCGTGCTGGGTCTATCCAGATTCACATGTACCCATGTTCCATCGGGACGGTATCGATACCATACCTGATCTTCAGGGTCGAGTGCGACAAGATGCACCCACTCGTTATGATAATAGTGCTGAAGCACTTTGTGCCGTTCAATCAGCTTGTCGATGCGCGCGCGAGGTGTTTCAACGATCGTCAGTAAGCGCATCGGTTCATGATACGGCATGTCCCCGTTCATGACGGTTTGTCTCGCCAACCCCAGCCGTAGATCGCTCCAAGGACCGGACATGATGCCAAAGCGTCCTACCACGTTATGATAGATCTTGCTGCTGCTGCCGTAGACCTCGTTGTCCACAGCCGAAAAGTAATGCTCCATGTTGATCCATTGTGCCACGACCTGAGGAGCGGTGAGTAGGACTTCGAGCAAACGATTACTGGGATCTTCTCGATAATCATAAGAATGCATAAACACGCGCCCCTTGAGGTCGAGCCCTTTCGTCAACTCGCGTCGACCGATCAAAAAGGTAGTATTGCTCGACAATCCCCATTCGGGGCGGACCTGACTCCAGTCGGCACTTCGTTCGATCACATGGGCCGTGGCTTGCTCTTCATCCAACGTCTGGAGAATCTCCGGAAATCGGCCGCATCGTTCGCGGCTGGCCAGTTCCGCCGCTTCTTTTAAATCTTCCTGCAGTCTTGCAAGATCAGCACGATGGGTGGGAGGGATATCCTCAAGGTCGAACAGCTGTACGACGTCGGTGGTCGTATCCATCTGACCGGCGACGAAATGTGTGTCGGACGGAATGTCCAGACCAGATTTTTTCACGCGCTCTCGCACATTCGGGCTGTTTGCCATCATGGCCAGGATACGCGCGTTGGGTTTGCCTTCGTTGCCGCCGCACGCTCCGCAGTCGAGGGCCGATTCGTACGGGTTATTGTCGGATGTGCTTCCATGAGCACAAAAGAGAACCAGGCGGGCGAAGTTCTTGGTCAGCCCCATCATGCGCAGCGCGGTATCGACGGTCTGCGCCTGTTCCTCCAGCGTAAACCCTGTTCGTGTCAGCCGTTCCTTGTATCTCGATGACGCTCGTGGATTCAGGTCATACTCTCGCTGCAGCAGGGTGATAAATGCGTCGAGTGCGTCGGTTTTCAAGCCTGCACGTTCAGCTTCAGCGAGAAAGTTCGCTTCCTGTTGGTTGGTTTCCTGAAGCGCCCGCTGACGGAGCCCTTCAGTGAGCGACGGCGTCATCCGTGTATTGCGCAATCCAAGTCGTTCCTGCAAAGCCGTCCGGACAAGCCCCTGTTGCTCGACTTTGAGCATTTCCCCTGTTTCTCCTGGGGAAAGTTTGTCGACCGTTAGTGTTGTCTGAAGTGATGGCACAAGCAGCTTGCGGAGCCACATGGCAAAGCGCCGATACAGGGACGGGAGCAGTGTCTTACCAAAGATCGGAAGGCTATAAAACAAACCGACTGATTCAACCATCACGTAGGGTGTGATGACGTTTTCCTTCAAGTCATGCAGAAGCGTGTGTCCGGCGTGGACCCACTTGGCCCGGGCCTGATGTTGCGAGACCTTGTGATCCAGATAGCTGCGAGGTATCTCACGGATTTCGTTTTTTGCGCGCATAATCACAGGAAACTGTTCCGTGTCGTGCTCCTTGCCCCAGGCGCGGTATCGGATGAACGCGGCGAAGAAGCCGGCAAAACCATACGTCTCGTGTGGTCCGACCGATTCGAGATGGCGACGGAACGGTTCCGACCGCACGTCAATGCAGTAGACCGACTGCGAGTAGGGGCGGCTGGAAGGCGGGTCCACCGTATGTTCTGCCGGACGCCGAGAGGCATCCATGAGTTGACTGAGCAGTGGCTCGTGATATCCGGCCTCGAAAGCCTTCAACCAAACCGGCCCGTGATCTGCTTCCGGAAAGGTTTCAATCCATTCGATGGCCTGTTTGAAATCGCCGGCGCGGCTTTCCAACAGTGCTCCGTCGTCGATTCCCAGCGACCGTACCAATGTGATCAGCCTCCGCGCAGCGCCACGCTGAGTGGCGGCTTGTTGGCGTGGAACGACTTCGGTGCGGTAGCGGGTGATAATATTCTTCCAGCTCTGTCCCTTCCGATGGAACAGTCGGTCGACTTCTTCGGCGTACAGTGCGGGTAAACGGCCGGCAATCCGCTGTCGTCGGAGATAGTATTCTTCCGCATAGTCATGCATGTACGCCGTGATGTCTTCAAATCGCCCTTGAATATCAAGGTAGTCCCGGCAGGCTGCCTGGACGAGTTCACGCGCATACCACAAGCGGATGGCCAGGAACTTGACAAGACTTACGGGGTGGGTTTGCTGCCAGGGATAGTCACGTTCTTCACCGCGCCATTTAATAAAGCCGGCCCAGCCTGGCAAGGCGGTCAATTGAAGCGAGAGGTAATCCTGCCGTAGGTCGGTTGGAATGCCGAGCGTATCCAGACTTTCGAGCAGGGTATCTTCCGGATGGTCGGACAGCGCGGCGATCTTTCTCCGGCTGTCAGCAATGCCGAGGAGCGACCATTCTTGTCCGGCCAGCTCCTTCCAGGTTGTATACAACCCTTTATCACGGTCCGGCATGGCCCAGGCGGCATGTCCTTCGTCAAGAAACGCCGAGCACCACTTGATCATTTGATCGTTGATCTGCTGGACGATCTGTGTGCCGAGTGTGTCGTCACACCAGTGAGACAACGTCAGCCATCGGCAGAGTGCGGCGTGGTTGTCATCCACAACCTTTCGGACCCGCTCGTCCAGAGAAAATGTGCTGCGAACACCGTCAAGCTTGTGGGCAAGAACCTCGATCAATGACCGATCAGGATCTTCCAGCTGGTCGTCGAGAGGCTCTTGTGTCGGTGAGCAGAGCCCTTCCGTGAGACAGGCGCGTAACACCTCAGATCCGATAAGAATTTGGCGATCAAGCGTCAGCGGCTGCAAGGCGACATCCAAATCCTCGAGACGGATTCGGCCGGATCTCACGTAGGCGCGATAGAGGTCGCTCGGCAGGTAGCCGTCACCGCCCAGGAACCGTTTGCCGCGACGGACGGTTTCTTGGAAGGGGAGGTATTCCAGGCTGTGAAGTGGATTATGATGTACAAAAGTTCGCATCGGCCAGTATTGCGCGATGACTTCCCCTGCGAGTCGGACCACGCCCCGCAGCTCCATTCGTCTTGACTCAAGATCCATCGATTCGTTTATCGCGGCCATAAGAAATCCTGTGACAGAACGTTGGCTACCGACGGCGTCGCTTCGGACGCGAACCAATCGTTCGGGGCAAGTCCAAGTACAGTCAACGCTAGAATCGTCATGAGCAGCGCCGCCGATTCGCCGTGCATGAGATCGCGATATCGGAGGTCGGTACGCCTCGCTCCAAACAGCAGCCGTTGTACCGCACTCATGATGTACCAGGACGCGGCAAGCCAGGCTGAGAGGATGACAAGGAGACCGAGCAACGAAGGAACGGGCGAGTGCAACAACAATCCCATGAAACCTGCGAACACGCCGAATGGTGGAAGTCCCATTGCCGCCAGCGCGAGCAGTGTCAGCAGGACTGCGTAGCTTGGCATGGATGATGCCAACCCTCTGATCGACAGCGGATCGACATCATCGCCATATCGTGTCCGGATGATTTGCCAAGCGATGAGCAGCCCGCAGGTTGCGAGAGCGATCGAGACGACGAGCACGGTCGAGCGAGTCGTGACGATGCGAGACGCCGAGGCGAACCACCAGAGTATCGAAAAGAATGACAGGCTGCCATAAGCCAACATCAGTCGAACACGTGTTTGGGCCAGTGCCTTGATTGCTCCATAGACGGCACCGATCAGGGCAGCAAAGCTGATAAGACCGGTGATCATGATGGATGCGGCCGGAAGTGCAGAGGCCATAGAATGTAGGCCGACTGTTGGGAGAAGAACCGCGGCGAAGGACGGCAAGTTGCCAGGCAAACGGGTGAGCGCTGTCACATACCCGGTATGGAACGGCAGCAGCGGGACTAGGACCACACAGGTCACGAGTGCAGCCGACGACGATACAGGAGGGGATGTCAATGTGGTGATGAGTACGCCGAGTCCGGCAAGACCGAAGAGGCTGATCCCCCACCAGGATATCGGCCACAGCATGGTATGGTGGTGTAGTAAGAGCCCGATCATCGTGGCCAACAAAGCCAGCAGGAAGAGGTGGCCGAGCAGACCGGGATGGGACATAACGCCGATGCCAAGCCCGAGACAAACGAGAGTCATCAGCCAGGAAAGACGGTGGTCTTTGTGAACCGGCTGCCCCAACAGTGATAACACGGCGGCGATCGGCAGGAGGTAGAGCGGCAGGGGGCCTTCCGGCAGGGCCGACCCCAATCCAATGATGGGGAGTACACTGAGCGCTGACCACACCAAGCAGGATTTTTTAAGTTGTTGGGGGTCTTCCCAAAAGATCCGACCGATCAGGGCGCCGATCAGCGGCACGGCGATCGCAATCCAAGGGAGAAAGGTCTGACGCATCATCGCTTCGACCACCCCTGTTCCTGCTTATCGATCCGATGTGCCAAGCGCATCATGGCCTGTCCAAATCGGCCATGTAACTCGTCTGCATAGAGCCTGTTGATCAGCGCGACATAGACCCGGTTACGAAGCCTGTCGATCCAGGACGGGATCCAGACACGTCGTCCGTGGGCTTTCAGATACAGATAAAACCAGCCGAGCACCGTCATGACCGTCGAGACAATAATGATAAGGTCGAACAGCCAGTCGGGAAGGTCTGCGGCTTTGAAGTACGATGCCACTTCGGTTGGGTTCGGGTAGAGGAACTTCGTGAATGACTCGACGGCGAATAAGTAGATGAACACGACGAACAACAGCGTGACCAACATCGCCGAGGACACTTTCCATGACGCGACGGCCCGAAGCTTCGTCAGCGTCAGGATCGCCTGCGAGGAGGTGATCCAGATGAAGAAAAGGATGATGACGGTCCCTTGTGATTCCAACAAGGGAATGTGCAGGACTCCATGCGTGACCAATAAGATCAGGAGCGGAATCACCAGTGTCGTCGCAAACCCGGTCGACCAGGTCAGACCGGACACCGCTTCCTCTTCGTGATGTGCATGATCGGTATGGGGGAAATGCGGTTCCAATCGCGCTTTTTGAATGACGTTCCCGCAATTCAAAAATACCGTGGCCTTGAACAGACCATGCGCGATCAGATGGAACACGGCGAGGGAGAATGCGCCCAATCCGCACTCCATGATCATGTAGCCCATCTGGCCGATCGTCGATAGCCCAAGCGTCTTCTTGATATCGCTTTGCACTAACATCATGGAGGCGCCCAGCACTGCCGTCAGGGTGCCGACGATAAACGCCAGGTGCAGAGTGGTGGAACTCATGCCGAAGAGCGGGGCCATTCGATTGATCAAAAACCCGCCGGCGTTGATGATGCCGGCATGCAACAATCCATGGACGGGTGTCGGGGCAAAGAGCGAACTCGGCAACCACACATGCAGCGGGAACTGCGCCGACTTTCCCATGGCGCCGATAAACATGAGCAGAGTAATGGAGGTGGCGGCATCGATCTCCATGCCGGGCCAGAGCGTCACGGTCATGTGTGAGGCGGTCGCGCGTGCGAACAATTCGGTCAATTCGAGCGTGCCGTACACTTGGTAGGCGAGGATGATGCCCATGAGAAAGGCCATGTCGGCGACTCGCAAAACTGTGAACGTCTTATAGGCGCCATCAAGAGTCTGGGCATGGCTATGGTTGTGAGCAAGGATGTACAGCAGGTAGCTCAGCAGTTGCCAGAACAGAAACAGCATCATGAGGTTGGAACTCGACACCATACAGATCAGCACGAAGTCCGCCAGGCAAATCAGCGCCAGATACCGGCGGTAATGGTGATCCTGGTACATATAGTTCGTGGAATAGGAATAGATGATCAAGCTGACCGCCGAAATCAGCGTCATCATGACTCCGCTGAGGCGGTCGATATAGAAGCCGATGGGGATGGCTAACGAAGCGGCTTTCGCGGGATCATAGAACCGAATGGTGATCGGCCCGGAGGTCGCGACGACATAGAGGGTGGTGGCTGCGCCGATACAGGCCCCCCCGATCAACCACGCAGCGATTTTCGCGTGCGCATAACGGGTGGAATCCTCTGCGCAGACCACAATCAGCGCGGCAACTAGTGGGAGGAACGGGACGAGCAGGGCGGCCCACGTTAACACGGTATCGCCTCATATAACAAAAAAGCCAACCGCGTTCTCAATGTCGTTGAGAACTATCAGTTGGCTTGTACTGCGTCCGGCCTCTCACTCGAACTGCCGGTCGCCCTACGGCCTGTATCATTGGAACTCGGCGCTCTGCCCATCCACGGTCAATCATGAGGACAGGTAGCATCGCCAGCCTGCAAATACGCGTCCATCAATAATATGTCTACCCGATCAGCGTCAAGCGTGAAAAGGTGGATTGGGTCTTTGAATCGGAAGGCTATAGCCATAAAACCCCACGGTTGACGAGTTATTGACACCAAAAGCCCACGATTGGGCTTGTTCGCTTGCTCGTGCGACCCGTATAATCCTTCGTGAGAAAGGTCCAGCCATGGAAAATGCCATTCGCAACGCCATCATCAAGTTCGAGCAGGAGTTCATGGGTCGTGGCCCCGACGATGTACGGGCTTCCATTGTTCGGGATTTAGTCGTGGTCCGGCTAAAAGGGGTGCTGACTCCGGCCGAGCGGCAGCTGGCTAAGACTGCAGAGGGCGTGGAAATGGTCAAACAGCTACGGCAGAATTTGATCGCACAGGGTCGCGACAAACTGAGCGAGCAAGTCGGTGAGATCACGAAAGCCAAAGTCCTTGGCGTGTTTACCGACATCGATGTGCAATTGGGGGAACGGGTGTTCGTCTTTACCGTGGATCGTGAGCTGCAGAACGTGAATCGGTAACGCGCCGTTGGCGCCGATAGGGGAAATCAGTCGGAGAACTTTTCTGATTTCACAGTAAGGTTCGTGGGTCTATGAGCAGCGGAATTTCAGCGCCTATCTATTGTCATCGATCGGAAGTTCTCAAGGCAATAGGTAGATTTTATCGAGCATCAAGCTGCGAGGTTGGTTCTGTGACCGTACTGGGGTCGACAGGAACCTTCTGCTTGATCAGGTTTGTCGGAGCGAGGGCGGTTCGCTATGTCACATCGCTGACGCTGCTCTTTTTGAGGTCGGCGATATATCGTTGCACAATAACCCGTCCAGGTAATTTGTCGAGATTGGCGTACATCATGTAGTGCACAATGCCGTGTACGGCCATGGCGATGATCAAGCCCTCGAAAATTCCCACCTTGAAGACGAGTACGCCGCACAAGAGTGCCAGAATCATGGCATAAGGGCCATGATGCGTGACATGCACGAGTCCTTCTATCATCTTCCAGCCCGAGAAGATCATGATCACAGCTAGGGAAAATTTCGGCAGATAGGTCAGGTATTGGATGTTCAGTGTAAAGAACGTCACAACGCAGCCGATGATCAGCACGGAAAATTTCGTATAGGCGCCGGCTAGCCGATTGGTCGTGCTTTTTGCCAGACCGTCCAGATTCGTCATGCCGCCGAAAAAGCTCGATCCCATGTTGGCGATCCAGATGGCCAGCAGACTGTTGTTGCTGTTGCACTTCCTCTTGAGCGGGTCTATTTTTTCAATCGCGGCATTGCTCATCACCTGTTCGATCACATCGATCGCTGCCAACATCACTGCAAATCCAACTATGTAGATGGCGGTCATGATACCGTCAACATGTGGGATCGGCCATGCCAATCCGAGATCGATATCCTCGACGGACAACATCGGCACGGACACGAATTGAGCCAGAATCATTCCGGCAATGATCAGCACAAAATAGGGAACGGCGGGCTGTGTGCTCTTGAATTTTAGAAATAAATACACGAAGGCGGCATAACCGGCCATGGATATGAGGATCATCTGAATGCGCGCACCGCTCCAAAACATATCGGCGGCTTCCATACCTCCCGGAAGTTCATAGGTGAAGGCAAGGAACTTCAGGGCGATCTTTAAGCCTACTCCCGCCAACAACCCTTCAACCAGATACCCTGGTACAGCGAGCAAAATGTATCTCTGCCAGTTGAATTTCCATATGACAGCTTGTACCGCCGCCGTTAGAAAAATCACAAACGCCATATTCTCGATTCCGAAACTGGTCACGCCTACTGCCAATACCGGTGCCAGGCCTGCTGCAATACCAGGGCAGCCGATATAGTTGCCCGGTTTGATCCAGGCATTGATCCAGCCGATGAAGCAGGCGAAGGCGACTGTCGCCAGTCCAACTTTAATGGGATACTCCGACATCATCGCGATGCCTACTGTCAGAGGGATGGCCATCGCTCCTGCGATAAGTCCAGCTGCGAAATCACGACTGGCATATTGTGCTTGAAAAGCGGCCGATCCATGTACGACGGTCGGCCTTGCTGCGTTCATGTCTTTG
Organism: Nitrospira sp.; assembly: GCA_015904055.1. The sequence goes on from JABMDE010000028.1 coordinate 9,280, forward strand.
GATTGCCGTTGCTGCAGTGGTCCATGGTTTTTTTCCTCGTTGTCGGAGGCCAACGGCGGGAAGATGTTGCTGTAGGGTATCGGCCTATCATTCGTCTGTATCATGTCGTTTTCTCACTCTCTGGTTCTGGAACTGAAGACTGGTACAGCAAGAAAAAGGCCATCGTGCCGTAATTTGTCATCGATACACATAAGACCTTTGAATGTAAGAGAAAGGCGAACCTTTTGGACTATTCAGCGACTAATTAGAAAAGATCCAAATACCGATAGATCAGTGCATGGGCACACGTTGCGTGTGCCCATGCACGCCGTTGATGGCATCACATCATTTCGTGCGACGGAATTATGGATTGGAAAAGGAAGTCTTCTCGATGAGAATAAGTCGAATGGGAAGACAACCGGTTAAGAAAGCTTTCGCCGGCGATCGAGCATCCAGCGGGTGATACCCAACAGCTTGGCGGCAAGTGTCTTGTTTCCTTCTGATCGCTGTAAGACCTCATTAATAATGCGATCTTCCAAGTCGGATAAGCGGTCACCGAGTCGAAATGTCATGTGGATCTGCGCAGAATCAGGATCCGTCGTGCTTGAGGCCGTGGTGGGAGGACGAATGGAATCGGCGGCCAGTGGCGAAAAATTGCTGTGTACATCGGATGGAAAATGTGAGGATTCAAGTGTGCTCCCAGGGCAAAAGAGTACTGCTCGCTCGATCAGATTGCTCAACTCGCGCACATTGCCGGGAAATTGGTAGCGAAGTAGAAGTTGTTTAGCGCTCTCCCCTAGAATTCGAACGGGTTTCCGTAGTGAGAGAGCGGATCGGGTCAAGAATTGTTTCGCTAACGGGATGATGTCTTCTTGGCGCGCACGCAGCGGAGGAGTGACGAGTGTCACAACGTTCAGCCTGAAGTAGAGGTCTTCGCGAAACTCGCCCCTGGTGACTGCTTCTTTAAGGTTTCGATTTGTGGCGGCCATGAAGCGAACATCCACGGGGATCGTCGTAGAGCCGCCCACACGACGGAATGTACGTTCCTCGAGCACTCGTAACAACTTCGCTTGCAGGGGAAGCGGGAGATCACCGATCTCGTCGAACAGGACTGTTCCGCCGTCTGCCATTTCGACCAAACCTGTTTTTCTGCCAGCGGCACCCGTAAACGAGCCCTTCTCATGTCCGAACAGCTCACTCTCGAACAATTCGCGTGGAATCGAGGGACAGTCGACTTCGATGCAAGGTTTGCTGGCGCGCAGTCCGTTAAAGTGAATCACGCGACCCATATATTGCTTGCCGGTTCCAGTCTCCCCTTGGAGCAACACGGTCACCCGGTCGTTCTTGGTGAGCTCGCGAACCTGGCTCATGAACGCCTGAGTTGCCGGACTCTCGGCGATGACTCGGTCGAGCGCGTAGCGATCAGTGTCCTGCCCGGTTTGCAAACGAACCTGACGCTGCAAGGTGAGCAGTTGCGTTGCCCTAGTCAATGCGTAGTGCAGGTCCTCCATGTCGATGGATTTTGCGACAAAGTCGAAGGCGCCGAGCTTGGTCGCTTCAACTGCGTCTTTCACCGTACCTCTCGCCGTCAACAGAATGACTAAGAGGTTCGGACTGGTTTGTTTCACTCGGGCGAGTACGTCAAGTCCGGAAAGGTTCGGCATAACCAGGTCCAGTACCAGAATGTCCGGCTCAAAGGACTTCAGCCTAGTCAAACATTCTTCTCCAGATCCGGCTGTCTGCACCACATAGCCTTGATCGGCAAGGCGCAGGGCGAAGGCTTCGCGGACAGAGGCTTCGTCTTCTACCAGAAGGAGTTGCCACGTCATGCTACGTGTCTCGTTTCAGGGGCAGCCACACTTCGACAATCGCTCCACTTCCGGGAGGGCTGCTAATTGTCAATTGTCCGCCGTGCCGCTCGACAATATCGTGAGTAATGGTCAAGCCGAGGCCGACTCCCTTGGCCTTCCCATTCGTAAAAAACGGTTCGAAGATTCGCTGCAGATCTTCAGCTTCAATGCCTTTACCCGTATCAGAAAACATTACTAAGATGCCTGGACTTTGTTTGGCCATCAGCGCCGTCTTGATCGTCAACTCCCCTCCGTTCGGCATTGCGTCGATCGCATTCATCAAGATATTAAGAAAGGCTTGTTGCAAGTGGGCACGAGAGGCATCCACCGGAGGAACATCCGGGAGGATCTTCTTCACAAGAATCCGCTGTTTGTTTAGATTTAGCCGTAGCAGCGTCAACATGTCGTCGATAAGTAAAGAGAGATCGCAGGGTTGAAGATCGAACGGGCGAGGCCGCAGTTGGCCCAAATGAGATTCCAGTAGTTCGTCGATGCGGGCGGCTTCACGTGCAATCAGCGCGCAACGGTCTCTGGCGGCGCGCGGGAGCTGTTTTTGTTCAGCGAGGTGTGTTGCCAGACTACCCAGCCCGATCAATGGATTGCGGACTTCGTGGAGAATGCCGCCGGCCAATTGTCCTACCAACTTGACTTGTTCGGCATGCCGCAGCGCTTCCAACATTTTTTCCCGATCGCTGAGATCCGTCAGAATGGCCAAGTAGAATTGTGTGATCCCGTCGCGGTCTTTGACGGGGCTGACACTCTCCCATACTAAAAACTCCGATCCGTCTTTTCGGCGATTGACGAAACGATCGACGAACGGCTGCCCGGATCGGATGGCTTGCCAGAGCCGCTCGTAGAATTCCGGCGACTGTTTGCCCGACTTCAGGATTGCCGGTCGCTGGCCTAGGGCTTCGTCACGCTTCCAACCCGTCATACGTTCCAAAGCCGGGTTCCATTCCAGAATACGGCCGTCTGTATCGGTCAGCATGATCCCGTCTTGCGCCCACATAAACAGTCGATGATAGAGGTCGCGCTGAGTGTCGGCCCGACGCCGTCGTTCAAGCACGGTTGCAATGGTGTTGGCGACAGTACGGAGAAACTCGAGTTCCTTGTCCGTGAAGGTCCGTACGGATTTGGAATGGGCGGTCATGGCTCCGTAGACCCGGTCTTCTACCAGCATGGGGACGCACATGCCGGCGATGCCTCCATGTTCGGTAAGGAGTTTCGACGGTGTAAAGCGGGTTTCTTGTCGCAAGTCACGTACGACCACCGGCAGTCGCTCACGAATTGCGTATCCGGCCTGTGAATGGGTGCCGCCCTCGATGGTCAACTTGCCGATCAGTCGGGCATCAATGCCGATACCTGCCACTACAGCAAGGTTATCGTCGGATTCGCGAGGGATGAGGATTTTACAGAGCTCAATGTCGAGAGCTTCCGCGGTATAGTTCACCGCTTGGCTCATCAATTCCTGTGCGGGTGCATCGCTGACGGCGAGCGTTCCGATGCGAGCGAGCACCGATTGAAATCGCGCCACCTGGGAAGCTTCCTGTGTAAGGGCCATGTGCTCGGTGACATCTTCTAGGACCAGGAGGACTCCTGTTCCCTTGTGGTAGGGCACGACTTTATATCGACATTGGTAGGTGAGCGGTTGGTCGTTATGACCGGTGAGCGCATAGATTTTTGTGCCGCGGGCGCCTAATGCCGCTCCGTTCCAAACGGAAGCATCGGAAAACAGTATCGTACGGAGCGAGAAGGGGGCATCCTGCGGTCCGGCAGATGCCTTTGAAGCGAGTCCGTTTGCGGTCGTTACGAGCTCGGCGAAATGGGAGTTCTCAAAAATGAGAATGCCGGCTGAGACGAAGCAGATCCCGCCCTCAATGCAGTCGCTGACCCAGGACAAAACTTCAGCGGCTGCAACCTCGGGATTGGCTTGCGCGGTGGGTTCAAGATTCGAGCGAGGTTGAATCGACGGCATTGGTTCTGATGAGCCGGTTTGTTCTTGTACGATAACCAGTATACTGATTTTGCCGCGATGGCGTCGAGTGAGTCATAGGGGCAGGAAAGCGATGACCATTCCAAGTCGAATTAATTAGGATGGAAGGGATTCGGCATGAATGCTTTTGTTCTTGATGACGGGTGTATCTTGATCACTGCCCTGGTTGTTCCATCCGCAGACAAACAGCCTGCGGCTTCTCCTATTGTCTCGGTCTGCTCGCCAACGGCCACGTCACCCCCCGTCTGGTACAGTAATGGCTCACTGGTTGCGGCAGGCTACATGACGCGCGAATACACCTCATGGTGGCAGATCATTTTGCTCCAAACGACAGATCGAGTGAGACCGTCTCATTGGGTTTCACGGTAATCTCTCGCTCTTGCGCTCCAAGAATAGGATGCCACGCCTTGTGGCAAACAGCCTCGCCGATCAATCACCGTGGGCTCATCAATAATATGCCTCGCTGACCGGTGTCAAGATTGAAAGGATGGATTGAGTCTATTGGGCAGATACCTTAGTCTGAAAGACCCATGCTGAGGCGTGGTTGACGGTAAAGACTCACAATTGGACTTGTTCGCTTGCTCATGCGACCCGTATAATCCCTCCTCAGGACGGCTGGTTATGGAAAACGCGATTCGCAACGCCATCATCAAATTCGAACAGGAATTCATGGGCCGTGGTCCCGATGACGTGCAGGCCTCCATTGTCCGCAATCTAGTCGTGGTCCGGTTAAAAGGGGTGCTGACCCCAGCCGAGCGGCAGCTGGCAAAGACTACCGAAGGTGTCGAAATGGTCAAACAGTTGCGGCAGAATTTGATCGCACAGGGCCGTGATAAACTGAGCGAGCAGGTCGGTGACATCACGAAAGCCAAAGTCCTCGGAGTCTTTACCGATATCGATGTGCAATTGGGAGAACGGGTTTTCGTCTTTACATTAGATCGGGAACCGGTCAGCGGAGTGCGGTAGGGGAAGGGAGAACGGAGTTGCGACGAACCGCCATGAATAATGCGGGTTGACTCATGGCCGCACGTGCACTTGAAGCCCTCTCATTCGACAACACCTTCGCCCGTTTGCCGGAGGCCTTCTCTGCCAAGCTGAACCCGACGCCTTTCTCAGACCCTCCCTATCTTGTCAGCTTCAATCATTCTGCGGCAGCCCTGATCGATCTAGATCCGAGTGAATCCCGGAGACTGGATTTTGCTGCGGTCTTCGGAGGGAGCATGCTCATTTTCCGGCCATCAGTTCGGCGTCTATGTGCCGCAGCTCGGCGACGGGCGAGCTATCCTGCTGGGAGAAGCGACAAATGAAGGCGGGGAACGCTGGGACCTGCATCTGAAGGGTGGAGGTCTCACGCCGTTTTCGCGTGATGGCGATGGCCGGGCTGTCCTGCGCTCGACGATCCGTGAATATCTCTGTTGCGAAGCGATGCACAGCCTCGGCATCCCCACGACGCGCGCGCTCTGCATCGTCGGCAGCGATCACAAGGTCTATCGCGAACAGGTCGAAACCGGCGCGACGTTGGTTCGCATGGCGCCGTCGCACGTCCGGTTCGGCACGTTCGAGATTTTTTATTACCGCAAGCAGCATGAGCAGTTGAAACGGCTTGCGGACTATGTGATTGAGCAGCAGTACGCTCACCTCAAAGATGCAGCCGATAAGTACGCCCGTTTCTTTTCAGAAGTCATGGAGCGGACGGCGAGGTTGATCGCCCGGTGGCAGGCCGTCGGCTGGGCGCACGGCGTGATGAATACCGACAATATGTCGATCCTCGGCCTCACGCTGGACTATGGACCTTTTGGCTTTATGGATGATTACGATGCCGGCTTTATTTGCAACCACTCGGACCACAACGGCCGCTACGCATTCAATCAGCAGCCTTATATAGGATTGTGGAACCTGAGCTGCTTGGCGCAAGCCCTATTACCCTTGGTGGAGAAAGACGCGTTGAAGGCGGTCTTAGAGAGTTATCAGCCGCTGTTCGATCGGGAGTATCTCCGGCTTATGAGGAGCAAGCTGGGGTTGCAGGAAGAACGGACGGAAGACGACGGGCGCGATCTATTGGGTCTTCTCCAAGAGAGCCATGCGGATTTCACGATCCTGTTCCGCGAACTCGGTTCGTTCTCATCAGCAACAGGCGCGGCGAACGACACGTTGCGTGAGCATTTCGTGAACCGCGATCGGTTCGACGATTGGGCGGTTCGGTATCGGGATCGGCTGCGCAGCGAGGATGGCCAAGATGCTGAGCGGCGTGAACGGATGAACCGGGTGAATCCAAAGTACGTGCTCCGCAATTACCTCGCCCAGGTGGCTATTGAAAAAGCTCAGCAGAAGGACTTTTCAGAAATCGACCGGTTGTTCACGCTGCTGCAAAATCCCTACAGTGATCAGCCAGGCATGGACGCCTATGCGGCTCCGCCTCCCAACTGGGGCAAGCATGTAGCGGTCAGTTGCTCGTCGTGACGGCTCAAAGTCCTCATCCTTCGCCAGGTTGCGGATGATATGGCTGCAGGCCGCAGTTGAGCAGACGTTACTGGAG
>JABMDE010000029.1:0-21266 GCA_015904055.1 Nitrospira sp.
TCATCATGCCTTTGCACTTCGGACATTCCATCACTTCCTCCCAGGTGGCTAGGTGTACAGCTGGTGACGTACATAGCAAGAGATGCACCAATTTGTCGCGTTACGATATTTCAATGGGTTACGTTCTACGTAGTTCACACAATGGCAAAAATGGCATGACCAGCTAGTACAAAAACGTCCTGGTGTCATTTTTTGTGCGTCAAAGATGGCTACAATGACAGGCAAGAAGCTGGCAAAGGGAATTACACAGTGGCCTGAAACTGAACGTCCGCGTGAGCGGCTGATGGCGAAGGGCCCCGATGCGCTGTCGGATGCGCAGCTGCTCGCCATTCTCCTCAGAACCGGTCGCCGTGATTCGTCCGCTGTACAAGTCGCAATCGAACTGCTTGGCCGAGTCGGAGGTATCGGTGGGTTGGCCATGTGCGGGATTGAAGAGCTCTGTGCAATTCAGGGTATCGGACCTGCCAAGGCAGCCCAGCTAAAAGCCGCAGTAGAATTAGGACGCCGAGCACTGGCCGCCCCGCTCTCGACCGGCACACGCATCTCCTCAAGCGCCGATCTCTTCAAGCATTTTCACCCTATCCTGCGTGATCGCAAGCAGGAGCTCTTCAAGGTTGTGCTGCTGGACGCTAAGAATACTGTCGTCAAGGAAGCCACCGTGTCGGAAGGGACATTGACACTCAGCCTCGTGCACCCTCGAGAAGTGTTCGCCTCTGCGGTTCGTGAGTCTGCCGCTGCCGTGATCTTTTTGCATAACCATCCCAGCGGCGATCCGACTCCAAGCCTGGAAGATCGACACCTGACAGATCGTTTGGCGGAGGCCGGCCGATTACTGGGCATTCCCGTGCTGGATCACGTGATCATTGGCGACGGCCGGTATGTAAGTTTTGCTGATCAGGGCTGGATCAAAGGACAACACAGCAGCGATTAAGATCGGGAGGGAGAGATGCTCTAAACCGTGCTCAATCGATGAGGAGGGCAGACCATGGACAATATCCGTGTGGGGCCCATCAGAAATGTCGCGATTGTGTCCAATGTTCGGCGCAGGCAAGACATCCCTCAGCGAGGCGATTCTCTTCGCCAGCGGAGCCGTTCCCGTCCTCGGCTCCATCGCACAGGGCACGACCGTATCAGATTTTGAACCGGAAGAACTGCACCATCGCAGTTCCGTCAGTACCAGCGTGCTTCAGTTTTCTTGGAATCAGACCACCATCTCGCTGCTTGATCCTCCCGGTGCACTCAGTCTGCTCGGGGAACCACTTTCCGCATTGCGGGCCGTCGATGCCGCATTGATCGTTCTCGACGGACAGGCCGGTGTCCGAACTGAGTTGTCGCGTCTGTGGGTGCGCATCGAAGAACTTGGTCTGCCCTGCCTGTTCTTCGTCAACGGATTGGATCGGGACGGTGCGTCGATCGACCATGCGCTGGAAACCTGCCGGACACAACTTAACTGTATTCCCATTCCCATGGTTGTCCCGGTCGGCCTCGGCCCTCAGCTGGAGGGCGTGATCGACATCCTCCAGGAGCGGTTCATCGGGTCCGGACCAGCTACTGCCAAGGTACAAATATTACCGGTGCCAGCTCATTTTGAATCTGCTGCGAAGGAAGGCCGTAGCAGGCTGATGGAGGCCGTAGCAGAGACCGAGGATGCCCTGCTGAATGCCTATGTTGCCCAGGGAGATCTGAATCGTGACATGCTTTTCTCCGGACTTCGTTCCGGCATCCTGCGAAGGCAGGTGTTTCCACTGTACGCTGGCTCCGCAGTGCGCAACCTAGGGGTATGGTCGCTGATAAATGCACTGACGGATTTGTTGCCATCACCAAGTGAACGCTGCGCCGTGCATCCTTCACTGGGGGTACAGCCAAGTACAGACTTGTCATGCGAACGGAAGGGGAGTGCGCAGGAGCCATTCTCGTCATTGGTATTCAAAACACTGATCGATCCGTTCGTAGGGCGATTGTCGTATTGCCGTATTCTCTCAGGAACCGTCCATGCTGATTCTCTCGTGTGGAACGCGTCGAAACAGGTGCGTGAGAAGCTGGGACATTTCTATACGCTTTTCGGGAAACGGCACACCGCGGTTGCGTCGGCATCGGCAGGAGAAATCGTGGCCATCGGAAAGTTGCATGACACATACACCGGTGACACGCTGTGCGATGAGAAGAATCAGATTTGCTATCCGGCGATCGGACTGCCTCGGCCGGTCCTGTCATTCGCGATTGAGGCTATGTCAAAGGCGGAGATTGAGAAAGTGAGTCTCGGCCTGCATAAGCTGATTGAGGAAGATCCGACGCTGGCATTTTCTCGCAACGCGGAGACCAAAGAGATGGTGCTCAGCAGTCTTGGCCAACTCCATATTGACCTGGCGGTCGAGAAGCTCCACCGGAAATTTGGGGCCGGCGTCACCCTGCATATGCCGAAGATCCCTTATCATGAAACCGTACACGCAACTGCGCAGGCGCAGGGCAAATATAAGAAACAGACGGGCGGCCACGGACAATATGGGGACTGCTGGCTGGAAGTCGCGCCCTTGCCGCGTGGCGGCGGATTTATCTTCGAACATCGTGTCGTCGGCGGGGCGATTCCACGAAACTTCATTCCTGCGGTGGAAAAAGGAGTGAGTGAGGCGATGCATGAGGGTGTGTTGGGTGGATTTCCTGTCGTCGACGTCCGGGTCGCTGTGTACGACGGTTCTTACCATGTAGTCGATTCGTCAGAAATGTCATTTAAAATTGCAGGGTCGATGGCTTTCAAGAAAGCGATGGAAACCGCGCAGCCGGTGTTGTTAGAACCGATGATGACGGTTGAGATTGAAGCACCGACGGACGCCGTCGGTGCGGTGATGGGCGACCTGAATGCGCGCAGAGGTCGTATCCTTTCAGTCAACGCGAACGATCATGCCGAGCAGATTGTTGCGCTTGTGCCGCTTGCTGAATTGCTGAAGTATGCACCAGCGCTGAATGGCATGACAGGCGGGCGGGGGAGTTATGTGATGGAGTTTGCCCGCTACGAGGAAGTGCCGCGCGAGCTGGCAGGCAAAATTGTCGAGCAACACAAGATGGAGCGGCAGGCCGTGGGGGCGCATTGATGGGCGTGATCGCTCGCCGTGTGTGAAGGAGAGTTTGTCCTTCGACCCCTCGGCCTCGCTCGGGGTCGAACCTGTGTCACGAGATACGCTGGACGCAATCACTCGGCGGATTTGAGCACAATATAGAAAGCCCGATTCTCGCGCAGTATTCGGAGCAAGATCGTGTCTCCTCGCCGGAGCCGCGAGATCGCCGAGTGAAACTCCGTGGCCGAAGTCACTTCTGCGCGATTCACTTCTTTGATCAGGTCGCCTTCTCGGAGGCCTTCGGTGTGGGCCAGGCTGCCGGTTTCAACCTTTGTGATGAGCGCACCTTTCGACTCGCGCAGATTGAATGTGTCGGCCAATCCTGGGGTGAGATCTTGTGTGTCGAGGCCGAGCTTCAGGTCTGCCTTGGTTTGCGGAATGGCTGCGGTCATTACGGCATCGCGCCGCTCGATTAATGGGACATTCAGGATGAGGCGATTGCGATCGCGAATGACTTCAATATGCGCTGTGGTGCCAGGAGTGAGTGCACCGATCAGCCGTGACAACTTATTTGGTGAATCAACGGGACTCCCGTTAATGTTCACGATAATATCACCCGGCTTCATGCCTGCCGATGCAGCTGGGTCTTTTTCAAAGACCTCATTGACGAGGACCCCTTCGCTTTCGGTTACGCCGAATTTTTTGGCCAATTCGGGTGTCATCGGTTGAATGCCAACACCAAGCCATCCCCGCACCACTTTGCCCTTTGCCAGGAGTTGCTCGATGACCTGCTTGGCCATGTTTGACGGAATGGCGAAGCCGATGCCTTGGGCAAAATTGATGATGGCTGTATTGATGCCGATCACTTCGCCGTAGAGATTGAACAGTGGCCCGCCGGAATTGCCAGGATTGATCGACGCATCGGTCTGAATGAAATTTTCGTACCGTGATAGGTTCATATTTTCCCGCCCGATGCCGCTGACGACTCCGAGCGTGACCGTGCGATCGAGTCCAAAGGGATTCCCCACTGCAAGGACCCATTGCCCGACTTTCACGGAAGTGGAATCGCCGAAACGAGCGTTGGGGAGTGGCCGGCTTGCCGTTACTTTGAGAAGGGCCAGGTCAGTATCCGGATCTTTCCCGACCACGCTCGCTATTAGTTTGGTCTTATCGGAAAACCGGACTTCGATCTCGGTTGCATCGCCGATCACGTGGTTATTTGTGATGATGTACCCGTCGCTGTCGATAATCAGGCCAGAGCCTGACCCTGAGGCATTCGGAGCGCGGTCCTCAAACCCTTCACGAGACCGGCCGGTACTCGGAAGAGGAAACAGATTTACAACGGATGGCTTAGCCTGTTCAGCCAAGTTCGTAATCACGGCCTGAATTTCTTCAAGAAGACGAATGCCGGGCCGTTCGGTGCGGACGGCGTCTGCATTTGGTTCTGCCAGTACAAGCTCTGGATATACCAGTGCAGGAAACAGCAGGAGAATGGGCAGGACTACGTGCTGCCACAGATTATAATGAGCAGAGCGTCTCGTGAACATGAGAACGTACCGTATTGTTGTGAATGCTCGTCACTGTGCCCTCAGTCTAGGCGGATTTAGTTGTTGCAGCATTGAGTGTGCGCTGGCTGGTAAACCATGTCACCAGTCGATCTAACTCGGATTCTATTCCAATTAAGACGACGATATCGTCGCTCCGGAAGATCAGCCCCTCAGACGGAGCAAGTAAGAATGGTCCGCGTAAGACGGATACAATATGGATCGAGGACGATCGAGGCATGGCACTGATGGTTTGGCCGACGGCAGCGGCATGTCTGGTAATCGTCAGTCGCTCAATCTTGGCAGACCGAACCGCTAAGTCCTGTTGAAGCTTAAGGGAATCCTCGTGGATCGCTTCAAGTTTGAGTTCGCGGATTTGTCCATCGATCCGCGTCAAGGACCGCTTCAGTTCCTGCACACGGGCCGCCGCGTGCGACACGGTCGTGTCCATTGTAGAGTCATGCTGGTTCTGGTTTGAGAATGGGCGGCCGGTGTGATCGACAACCTGTCGGCCGACCTCGGCGGTGACCTCATCGATCCGTTGAAGTACTCCTGACGCGTGCCAGTGAAGGCGAATAATCTGTGTCTTGCGATTCACGCGTTCAGAAATCGAGAGGACGATTTCATACAGCGCGCTGCCGGTGATCGACAGTTCCTTGTGAAGGCGTCCGAAGAATTCGAGGCTCATGGTCTGATAAGATTGATTATGTCAACTTGTGGATTTGTCACACCTTCATGCTGACGGCGTCCACTCCACTGGTATTCGGTACGTACAATACCAGATAACTGTTTCGACTTCATTGTATAACTGACTCGTTTCCATATGCGCAAAGAAGTTGATCGTTCTCGACGGACAGGCCGGTGTCCGGACCGAGTTGTCGCGTCTGTGGGTGCGCATCGAAGAACTTGGTCTGCCCTGCCTGTTCTTCGTCAACGGATTGGATCGAGTCGGTGCGTCGATCGACCATGCGCTGGAAATTTGCCGGATACAACTTAATTGTATTCCCATTCCCATGGTTGTCCCGGTCGGCCTCGGCCCTCAGATGGAGGGCGTGATCGATATCCTCCAAGAGCAGTTCATACGGTCCGGACCAGCTGCTGCCAAGGTAGAAATATTACCGGTGCCAGCTCATTTTGAATCTGCTGCGAAGGAAGGCCGTACCAGGCTGATGGAGGCCGTAGCAGAGACCGAGGATGCCCTGCTTGATGCCTATGTTGCCCAGGGAGGTCTGAATCATGACATGCTTTTCTCCGGACTTCGTTCCGGCATCCTGCGAAGGCAGGTGGTTCCGCTGTACGCGGGCTCCGCAGTGCGCAACCTAGGAGTATGGTCGCTGCTGAATGCACTGACTGCCTTGCTACCATCACCAAGTGAACGCTGCGCTGCTCATCCTTCACAGGGCCTACATCCTAGTACGGACTTGTCATGCGAACGGAAGGGGAGTGCGCAGGAGCCATTCTCGTCGTTCGTATTCAAAACACTGATCGATCCGTTCGTAGGGCGATTGTCGTATTGCCGTATTCTCTCAGGAGCCGTCCATGCTGATTCTCTTGTGTGGAACGCGTCGAAACAGGTGCGTGAGAAGCTGGGACATTTCTATACGCTCTTCGGGAAACGGCACACCGCAGTTGAGTCGGCAGCGGCAGGAGAAATCGTGGCCATCGGAAAGTTGCATGACACATACACGGGTGACACGCTGTGTGATGAACAGGCTCAGATTTGCTATCCGGCGATCGGACTGCCTCGGCCGGTCCTGTCCTTCGCGATTGAGGCCACGTCAAAGGTGGAGATTGAGAAAGTGAGTCTCGGCCTGCATAAGCTGATTGAGGAAGATCCGACGCTGGCATTTTCTCGCAACGCAGAGACCAAAGAGATGGTGCTCAGCAGTCTTGGTCAACTCCATATTGATCTGGCGGTAGAGAAGCTCCACCGGAAATTCGGGGCCGACGTCACGCTGCATATGCCGAAGATTCCTTATCATGAAACCGTACATGCGACAGCGCGCGCGCAGGGCAAATACAAGAAACAGACGGGCGGCCACGGGCAATATGGGGACTGCTGGCTGGAAATCGCGCCCTTGTCGCGTGGCGGCGGATTCATCTTTGAACATCGCGTCGTCGGTGGAGCGATTCCCAGAAACTTCATTCCTGCGGTGGAAAAAGGAGTGAGTGAGGCGATGCATGAGGGTGTGTTGGGCGGATTTCCCGTCGTCGACGTCCGGGTCGCTGTGTACGACGGGTCTTACCATGTGGTGGATTCGTCAGAAATGTCATTTAAAGTTGCAGGGTCGATGGCTTTCAAAAAAGCGATGGAAACAGCGCAGCCGGTGTTGTTAGAACCGATGATGACGGTTGAGATTGAAGCTCCGACGGACACGGTTGGAGCCGTGATGGGCGACCTGAATGCGCGCAGAGGTCGTATCCTTTCAGTCAACGCGAACGATCATGCCGAGCAGATTGTTGCGCTTGTGCCGCTTGCCGAATTGCTGAAGTATGCGCCAGCGCTGAATGGCATGACAGGCGGGCGGGGGAGTTATGTGATGGAGTTTGCCCGTTACGAGGAAGTGCCGCGCGAGCTGGCAGTCAAGATTGTCGAGCAGCACAAGACAGAGCGGCAGGCCGTGGGGGCGCATTGAGGGGCGCGATCACTCGGCGGGTGAAAATTCTTGTCGTCGGTGGTGGTGGACGCGAGCACACGATTGTGTGGAAGCTTGCGCAGAGCCCACGGAAACCAGTCATATTCTGTGCACCGGGTAATGCCGGTATCGAATCGCTAGCCGCCTGTGTGCCGATCAAGGCCGACGATATTGCCGCGCTGAAAGATTTCGTCATCAGAGAGCAGATCGACTTCACGGTTGTTGGACCGGAAGCGCCGCTGGCACTGGGAATTGCCGATGAATTCCGCCGCGCCAAACTGAAGATTTTCGGTCCTACCAAGAATGCCGCGCGGCTGGAAGCCAGCAAGATCTTTTCAAAAGATGTGATGGCACAAGCCAAGATTCCAACTGCGCGGGCCAAAAGTTTTGACAAGGCAACCGAGGCGCTTGACTATCTTGAGCACCATGAACTGCCTGTGGTGATCAAGGCGGACGGTCTGGCCCAAGGGAAGGGCGTGATCATCGCCACGACACGGGAACAAGCGCGCGAGGCGATCGGCGACTCCATGGAAAAAGGCATCTTTGGTCAGGCAGGCAAGCAGGTATTGATCGAACAATTCCTCAACGGCGAAGAACTCACGATCATGGCATTCACCGACGGCCAGACCGTCGTACCGATGTTGCCGGCGCAAGATCACAAGCGGGTAGGGGATGGTGATACCGGACTGAATACCGGCGGCATGGGTGCCTACTGTCCGGCGCCGTTGGGCACCCCGGCTCTCTGTGAGCACGTCGCCCGTACGGTGTTACAGCCGATCGTGGAGACGATGTCGCGACTGGGATCGCCCTTTCAGGGTGTCCTCTACGCCGGCCTCATGGTCGTCAATGGTATGCCCTATGTGTTGGAGTTTAATGCGCGGATGGGCGATCCTGAGACGCAGGTGGTGCTCCCGTTGCTCAAGACCGATTTGCTCGACGTCATTGAGGCGGTCATCGAGCATCGACTCGATCAACTCAGAGTCGAATGGCATCATGACACGGCGGTCTGCGTTGTGATGACGTCAGGCGGATATCCTGGTCAATATCAGAACGGATTTCCTTTGCATGGTTTGCAGGGCGCGGCTGCTGCACGGGCCCTTGTCTTTCATGCTGGAACCGCCAGGAAGAATGATGCTGTTGTGACAGCCGGTGGACGTGTCTTGGGCATTACCGGACAGGGAGCCACGTTGAAAGACGCGCAAGCGGAAGCCTATAGGGCCGTATCCGCCATTTCATTCGAAGGGTGTCATTATCGAAAGGATATTGCCCATCGCGCGGTGACTTCTTAGTCTGCGATTTACGGGTTGGTTTCCGTACGGATGTCAGAAATCCTTCCATACAGTGCCGGTGACATGCACCGGTTATCGGACCAGGTCAGACAAGTAGTTGCACGTGGCGGCATTGTGGCGGTGCCGACGGAGACCTATTACGGTCTCGGCGTGAATCCGTTTGATCCACAGGCCGTAGACCGATTAGTGCGTCTCAAAGGCCGGCCGGACGGCAAACCAATTCTGGTGTTGATTGGAAACCGTGGACAGCTCACGATGTTGGTCCAGAAGGTCTCTCGACCCGCCGCGCTGTTAATGGACACGTTCTGGCCCGGCCCGCTCACTATCCTCTTTACGGCTGCGCCGTCGCTTCCAAGCAATCTGACAGCGGGGACCGGTACGGTCGGCGTGCGGCTGAGTTCTTGTGGTCCGTTAGCGGAACTGTTAGCAGTGACAGGTCCTCTCACAGGAACGAGTGCCAACTATGCCGGCGAGTCACCTGCGCAATATGCGAGCCAGGTGCAGGATAGACTGGGACACGATCTTAGTCTCATCGTTGATGCAGGCCCAACCCCTGGCGGACCGCCATCGACTGTCATCGATGCACGCGAAGCTGTGTGTGTGATTCGCGAAGGTGCCGTCACTCGACAGATGCTACAGGACGTGTTACAGACAGATGGAATGTCGCTGGCATGAGGACCGTTCAAATATCGCTGCAGTTCTTAGATTTGTGTGTCTGGTGATTCCATAGAAGGAGGGCGGAGATGATGATCGTGGGGAAAACACAGGCGATGCGATTGGCCGGCGTCGCGCTTGGACTCGGGTGTTTGGTAAGTATGACGGGATGCGACTATTGGCCTCCGGCGCTGCAAGCCCAGGTCGAGCAACTTCGATCGGAGACGCAAACCTTGGCAACCGAAAAGGCGCAACTTCAGGTACAGATCAACGACCTGTCCAATGCACGGCGGGATTTGCAGTCGCAGCTTGATGAGATCAGTCGGGTCAATCGAGAGAAGACCGTGATGATTACAAGCCTGCAACACCAAGTCGATGCGCTGCGTGCCAAAGGGGCAAAGTCCGTGGCCTCTGCCAAAGCGGCAGTGAAGCCGGCGGCGAAATCTGCGGCTAAACAGCCAGTCAAGAAAAAGGCGGTCCCGAAGAGGTAGCAGAAAGCGGTCAGGTCGAACTTGACGATGTTCCCGATGAGGAGGTACTGCCGGATGAGGTGCTACCGGTTGTCGTGGGAGTGGCGGCAGGGGTAGCTGCCGAAGAAGTTGTCGTGGCAGGCGCCGGGGAGGCCGGCGTCGCCTTCTCAGGAGTCGTTGCCGGTTCTTTCTTCGTGCCGGACGTCGAGTCGGATGGTGGTTTCATCTTGTCGGAATAATCCGTAACATACCATCCGCTTCCTTTGAACATGATTGCAGGCGCAGAAATAATCCGGCTGACCGACTTTCCACATTTGGAGCAGGCGGCGACGGGGTCGTCTTTCATGCTCTGTTTCAATTCAAACCGGAACGAGCAGTCCTGGCAGAGATATTCGTAGATCGGCACCGAGCCTCCTTCTGTATGTGTCGCAGGTCAACTCTATGGGGCAAATCGCCCCTCGTCAACAGGATTATCGCTTAGACGGTTAACTGGCCGAATGCTGCTGCAATTCGGTCCATCCCACGCTCAATCGATTCCATGCTCGTCGCGTAAGAAAGCCGGATGTGCTGGTGGCTTCCAAAGGGCTCTCCGGGAACAACGGCAACATGGAAGTTTTTCAAGAGGTATTGCGCCAGTTCATGTGGAGTTCGAATGGTGCCAGCCGGAGTACTTCGGCCCAGAATCCCACTAATGTTTGGAAAGGCATAGAACGCGCCGGTAGGCATGCGGCAGGTTACCCCGGGCATTGCATTCAACCGGC
The DNA here is from genome assembly GCA_015904055.1 of Nitrospira sp. The sequence continues at coordinate 10,408 of JABMDE010000029.1, forward strand.
CGATCATTACTTTTCGACGACGATCGAATTCCGCGACCATCTTTTCCGTAAAGGGTTGGCCAAGCCGTAATGCGGCGACGGCGGCCTTTTGTGAAATAGAACAGGGATTCGATGTGCTCTGGCTTTGAATGTTGGCCATTGCCGTCAGTAGGTCTTTGGGACCTGCGGCATAGCCGATCCGCCAGCCGGTCATCGCATAGGCTTTTGAGACCCCGTTGATAATCACTGTCTGCGCCGCCACTTCGGCACCGAGTGTGGCGATGCTCATATGCGTCGCGCCATCGTACAAGACCTGTTCATATATCTCGTCTGAAATGATGAGTATCTTATGCCGGACTGCGATATCGGCAATGGCTTCGAGCGTGTTCCGGTTATAGGTGGCCCCGGTCGGATTACATGGACTATTGAGGATGATTGCTTTGGTTCGTGGCGTGATCAGCCGCTCTAGGTCATCCGCATTGATGGCATATCCGTTTGATTCATGTGTGGGCAGAAGGACTGGCGTCGCATCATTCAACATCGCTTGGTCGGCATACGAGACCCAATAGGGCGTCGGGATGATGATCTCATCGCCGGCTTCAAGAAGCGCTTCCGCTAAGTTGTAGAGCGAGTGCTTCGCGCCACACGAGACCAAGATTTGCGACTTCTCATACCGGAGCCCGTGCTCACCCTGTAACTTGTCGATGATGGCTTGGCGTAATTCGTCGGTGCCCGACGACGGCGTATACTTTGTGAAACCGGCCCGAATGGCCGCCTCAGCCGCGGCTTTGACCGGATCCGGAGTATCAAAATCCGGTTCTCCCGATGAAAAGTCGACGACATCAAGTCCTTGTGCCGCCATGGCTTTGGCTGTTGCGGTCATCGCCAACGTCGGGGAAGGCGTAATGCGGCCGACACGTGCGGCAAGTTTCATGATTTGAGACTCCGAATTCGTTCGTGGAGCCGACGAGCCACTTCGGGATGAAGAAATTCAGCCAAGCTGCCGCCATGGTGCGCCACATCTTTGATGATCGTAGAAGACAAGTATGAATATTCCTCGCTCGGCATCAGGAAGACGGTTTCCACATTCCTGGCCAATTTGCGGTTGATGAGAGCCATTTGGAATTCATGTTCAAAGTCCGAGATGGCGCGCAGTCCACGGATAATAGCATGTGCGTTGGCGCGCTCGACATAGTCGACTAAGAGTCCGTCGAACGTCATCACTTCCACTTGATCGACCCCTTTCATAACCAGCGTAACCATATCAAGTCGTTCGGCAAGATTGAAGAGTGGATGTTTAGCTGGATTGGGCGCGACCGCAACGATGACTTTATCAAAAACACGTAAGCTTCGCGTAATAATATCGGTATGGCCGTGGGTAACAGGATCAAATGTGCCGGGGTAGACACCGATCTTCATCGTAAGACCGTGCCTGAAGAGGAATATAAAGAGAGGGCCGTGTCGCCATAGCGATACCGGCGCACATAGGCGGCGGAGCCCAGAGAAAGAGGAAGAGTCGTTTTCTCTGCATGCTCAACGATGAGCCAGGAGTCGGGGGTCAGGAGGCGTTCGGTGACAGTCTGAGTCAACAATGATTCCAGATCGTGTGCGAGAGCGTAGGGGGGATCGGCAAATACGATATCGTAAGGGCCTTCCCACTGTTCCGGTCGGTTGAGAAATTGTTTGACGGTATGTGCGTACACAGTGATGTGATGGGCTATCCCGCAGTCCAGCATATTCTGACGTAAGAGTTTCAGTGCTTCAATATCTGATTCAACACAGGTCACATGCATGGCGCCTCGGCTTATGGCTTCGATCCCGATCGCTCCGGTTCCTGCATAGAGATCTAGTACTCGGCCAGAGGGAAGGCGATTGCCAAGAATCGAGAACAATGCCTCCCGGACTCGGTCGGAGGTCGGCCGTAAGCGCGATCCTTGGGGGCCACGAAGACGACGGCCTCGATGGATTCCTGCAATGACGCGCATAGCAAATGACTACAGGTTCGCCCAGCCCGGGAGACTCTAACATAGCGTTTTTGAAGGGGTCAAGAACGGTCGTGTGGATGAGTTTTATCCAGACGACAACGTGAAACGTTGCGGGATTTATACAGCGGAATGCGGATTGAAGGCTGTGCTGGGTACGCGCGACATCATTTTGACGGTCGAATAGAGGGAGACTATAATACAGGGTGAATGAGAAACCGGTCCGGTCCTATCCCGATCCGTCTAACCGTCACTCAGCAAGCCGTCGTGCGGATCGGGGTCGATAGAGGCCTATTAAATTATCGGGTCGTGACGGGCTGCGCGTCGCGTGCTGCAAGGCTTTTTCGTCGATTATTGGAGATCGTGCGATCAATGATCGCGCCGCAGTTGATGCATTTCCATGCGTAGAAAATAAGAAAGAAATCGGAGAATCGCTCCAACATCATCATGCCTTTGCACTTCGGACATTCCATCACTTCCTCCCAGGTGGCTAGGTTTACAGCTGCTGACGTACTAAGCAAGAGATGCACCAATTTGTTACATCACGATATTTCAATGAGTTATGGTCTACGTAGTTCACACAATGGCAAAAATGGCATGACCAGCTAGTACGAAAACGTCCGGGGTGTCATTTTTTGTGCGTCAAAGATGGCTGCGATGACAGGTAAGAGGCTGGCAAAGGGAATTACGCAGTGGCCTGAAACTGAACGTCCGCGTGAGCGGCTGATGGCGAAGGGCCCCGACGCTCTATCAGATGCGCAACTGCTCGCCATTCTTCTCAGAACCGGTCGTCGGGACTCTTCCGCTGTACAAGTTGCAATCGAATTGCTTGGCCGAGTCGGAAGTATCGGTGGGTTGGCTATGTGCGGGATTGACGAACTCTGTGCGATTCCTGGGATAGGACCTGCAAAAGCTGCTCAGCTAAAAGCCGCAGTAGAATTAGGGCGCCGATCGCTGGCTGCCCCGCTTTCGACCGGTACGCGCATCTCCTCAAGCGCTGATCTCTTCAAGCATTTCCACCCGATCCTGCGCGATCGTAAGCAGGAACTCTTCAAGGTTGTGCTGTTGGACGCCAAGAACACCGTGATCAAAGAATCTACTGTGTCGGAAGGAACGTTGACTCTCAGTCTCGTGCATCCGCGAGAAGTGTTCGCCGCTGCGGTTCGTGAGTCTGCCGCTGCCGTAATCTTTTTGCATAACCATCCCAGTGGCGATCCGACTCCAAGCTTGGAGGATCGCCATCTGACAGACCGTTTGGCGGAGGCTGGCCGATTACTGGGCATTCCTGTGCTGGATCATGTGATTCTTGGCGACGGCCGGTATGTGAGTTTTGCTGATCAGGGCTGGATCAAAGGACAACCCAGTAGGGAGTAAGACAGGGAGGGGAGACATGCTCTAAACCGTGCGCAATCGATGAGGAGGGCAGACCATGGATAATATCCGTATGGAGTCCATGAGGAATGTCGCGATTGTGTCCAACGTCGGTGCAGGCAAGACATCTCTCAGCGAGGCGATTCTCTTCGCCAGCGGAGCCATTCCCATTCTCGGTTCCATCACACAGGGCACAACCGTATCGGACTTTGAACCGGAAGAACTGCACCACCGCAGTTCCGTCAGTACCAGCGTACTTCAGTTTTCTTGGAATCAGACCGCTATCTCGCTGCTTGATCCTCCCGGTGCACTCAGCCTACTCGGTGAACCACTCTCCGCATTGCGGGCCGTCGATGCCGTATTGATTGTGCTCGACGGGCAGGCCGGTGTTCGCACTGAGTTGTCGCGTCTGTGGGGGCGCATCGGAGAACTTGGTCTACCCTGTCTGTTTTTTGTGAACGGATTGGATCGAGACGGTGCGTCGATCCAACATGCGCTGGAGATGTGCCGCACACAACTTGACTGTATTCCTATTCCCATGGTTCTACCGGTCGGCCTCGGTCCTCAGACGGAGGGAGTGATTGACCTCTTCCAAGAGCAGTTCATACGGTCCGGGCCGTCGACTCCCAGGGTAGAGACCTTGCCGATACCTGTTCATCTGGAATCTGCTGCAAAGGAGGGACATGTCAGGCTTATGGAAGCCGTAGCGGAAACCGAGGATGCCCTGCTGGACGCCTATGTCGCCCAGGGAGCTCTGGATCATGACGCGCTGTTCTCAGGCCTTCGCTCTGGTATCCTGCGAAGACAGGTGTTTCCACTGTACGCCGGTTCCGCAGTGCGCAATCTAGGGATATGGCCGCTGATACATGCAATGGCAGCCTTGTTGCCATCACCAGGCGAACGCTGTGCCGCGCATCCTGTGCAGGGCGTCCAGCTGGATACAGGACGGCCATGCGAACGGAAGGGGAGTGTGCAGGAACCATTCTCCGCGTTTGTATTCAAGACACTGATCGACCCGTTCGTCGGACGACTGTCGTATTGTCGTCTGCTCTCAGGAACCGTCCAGGCGGATTCTCTCGTGTGGAACGCGTCGAAACAGGTGCGTGAGAAGCTGGGTCATTTCTATACACTCTTCGGCAAACGGCATACTCCTGTTGCGTCAGCATTGGCTGGAGATATCGTGGCCATCGGAAAATTACATGACACACACACCGGTGACACGTTGTGTGACGAAAAGAATCAGATTTGCTATCCGGCGATTGGACTGCCTCGACCCGTTCTGTCATTCGCGATTGAGGCCAAGTCGAAGGCGGAGATCGAGAAAGTCAGTCTCGGCCTGCATAAGCTGATTGAGGAAGATCCGACGCTGGAGTTTTCTCGCAACTCGGAGACCAAAGAGATGGTACTCGGCAGTCTTGGTCAACTCCATATTGATCTGGCTTTGGAAAAGCTCCATCGGAAATTTGGGGCTGACGTCACGTTGCATACGCCGAAGATTCCCTATCATGAAACCGTGCACATGACAGCGCGCGCGCAGGGTAAATACAAGAAACAGACGGGCGGCCACGGACAATATGGGGACTGCTGGTTGGAGGTCGCGCCGTTGCCGCGTGGCGGTGGATTCATCTTCGAACATCGCGTCGTCGGAGGAGCGATTCCCAGACAGTTCATTCCTGCGGTGGAAAAAGGAGTGAGCGAGGCGATGCATGAGGGTGTGTTGAGCGGATTTCCCGTCGTCGATGTCCGAGTCGCTGTGTACGATGGCTCGTATCATGTGGTGGATTCGTCAGACATGTCATTTAAAATTGCAGGGTCAATGGCCTTCAAGAAAGCGATGGAAATGGCGCAGCCGGTGTTGCTGGAACCGATGATGACGGTTGAGATTGAAGCTCCGACGGACACGGTTGGAGCCGTGATGGGCGATCTGAATGCGCGCAGAGGTCGGATCCTCTCAGTCAATGCGAGTGATCATGCCGAGCAGATTGTTGCACTTGTGCCGCTTGCTGAATTGCTGAAGTATGCGCTGGCGCTGAATGGCATGACAGGCGGGCGGGGGAGCTATGCGATGGAGTTTTCCCGTTATGAGGAAGTGCCGCGCGAGCTGTCAATCAAGATTGCCGACCAGCACAAGACGGAACGGCAGGCCGTGGGAGCGCATTGAGGGACATGATCGCTCGCCGTCCTGCGCGTCACGCTTCACGAGATAGGTGTGACGCGATCACTCGGCGGATTTGAGTACCACATAGAAGGCCCGATTCTCGCGCAGTACGCGAAGCAGGATGGTATCTCCTCGACGGAGCCGCGAGATCGCTGAGTGAAACTCCAGGGCTGAGGCCACTTCTGCGCGATTCACCTCCTTGATGAGATCGCCTTCCCGGAGGCCTTCGGCATGTGCCAGACTGCTGGCTTCAACTTTTGTGATGAGCGCGCCTTTCGACTCGCGCAAATTGAATGTATCTGCCAATCCCGGAGTCAAGTCCCGCACATCAATACCAAGCCTCACGTCCATCTTGGTTTGTGGAAGCACGGTGGTAATCACCGCATCACGCCGCTCGGTCAATGGAATATTCAGAGTGAGGCGATTATGGTCGCGAATGACTTCAATATGCGCAGTTGTGCCGGGAGTGAGCGCGCCGATCAGCCGTGACAACCTATTCGGCGAATCGACGGGACTTCCGTCAATGGTCACGATGATATCACCCGGTTGAATGCCTGCCGATGCGGCCGGGTCTTTTTCAAAGACCTCATTGACGAGAACCCCTTCGTTTTCGGTCATGCCAAATTTCTTGGCCAATTCAGGCGTCATGGGTTGAATGCCGACACCGAGCCATCCCCGCATCACTTTGCCCTTTGCCAGGAGTTGCTCGATAACCTGCTTGGCCATATTTGAGGGAATGGCGAAGCCGATGCCTTGGGCAAAATTGATGATGGCCGTATTAATCCCGATCACTTCGCCGTGGAGATTGAACAGCGGTCCGCCGGAATTGCCGGGATTAATTGACGCATCGGTCTGAATAAAGTTTTCGTATCGTGATAGGTTCATGTTTTCCCGTCCGATGCCGCTGACGACTCCGAGCGTGACCGTGCGGTCGAGCCCAAAGGGATTCCCCACTGCAAGGACCCATTGCCCTACTTTCACAGAAGTCGAGTCGCCGAAATGAGCAGCAGGGAGCGGCTGGTTTGTCGTCACTTTGAGAAGAGCCAGATCGGTATCCGGATCTTTGCCGACCACGGTCGCCACCAATTTAGTCTTATCGGAAAACCGGACTTCGATCTCGTTTGCATCGCCAATGACGTGATTGTTCGTGATGATGTATCCGTTGCTGTCGATAATCAGGCCAGAGCCTGATCCTGAGGCATTCGGCGTGCGTTCTCCAGATCCTTCACGAGACCGGCCGGTATTTGGAAGAGGAAACAGATTCACAACGGATGGCTTGGCCTGTTCAGCCAGGTCGGTAATCACAGACTGAATTTCTTCAAGAAGACGAATGCCTGGTGGCTCTGCGCGGACGGCAGCTGTCTTCGAATCTGCTCGAACAAGCTCTGGATATACCAGTGCGGGAAGCAGCAGGAGAAGGAGCAGGACTACCTGCCGATTATTATGAGCAACGTGTCTCGTGAACATGAGGAAGAACCATATGTTCAAGAATGCGCGTCACTGCGCTTCAGTCTACGCGGATTTAGTTGTCGTAGTGTTGAGTGTGCGTTGGCTGGTAAACCATAGTGCCAGCCGATCTAACTCGGATTCTATTCCAATTAAGACGACAATATCATCGGTCCGGAAGATCAGTCCCTCGGACGGAGCGAGTAGGAATGGTCCGCGTAAGACGGATGCAATATGGACCGAGGACGATCGAGGCATGGCACCGATTGCTTGGCCAACGGCAGCGGCGTGCCTGGTAATTGTGAGTCGCTCAATCTTGGCAGATCGAACCAGCAAGTCTTGCTGCAGCTTAAGAAAGTCCTCATGGATCGCTTCAAGTTTAAGTTCGCGAATTTGTGCGTCAATTTGTGTTAATGACTGCTTCAGCTCCTGTACCCTGGCCGCCGCGTGTGACACGGTCGTGTCCATTGCTGAATCATGCTGGTGCGGATGTGAGAGCGGGTGACCGACGTGGTCGACAACCTGTCGGCCAACCTCTGCGGTGAGCTCATCGATTCGTTGAAGTATTCCCGACGCGTGCCAGTGAAGGCGAATGATCTGCGTTTTGCGATTTACGCGCTCAGAAATCGAGAGGAGGATTTCGTACAGCGCGCTGCCAGTGATCGACAGTTCCTTATGAAGGCGGCCGAAGAATTCAAGACTCATAGTCCGATAAGATAGATTATGTCAACTTATGGATTTGCCCTGCCTTCGTATGAAGGCGTCCACTCCAATCGTATTCACCACGTACCATACCAGATTGCCGTATCGACTTCATCGTATAACTGAGTTGGTTTTCATAAGAGCAAAGAAGTTTGCATTCATTCCGTGCTGCTCGTAGAATTCACAGCTGTATGAACTGTACAAAATGCAAAACAAAAGCAGTCATGAAGTTGCCACGGCACAATGCCGCCTTTTGCAAGCCATGTTTCAATTATTTTGTCCATGATCAAGTCGCGAAGGCGATCAAGTCGCAAGCGATGTTCGGTCCAGACGATCGCATTCTTGTGGCCGTCTCGGGCGGCAAAGATAGCCTGGCGCTCTGGCATATTCTCCTAACCCTGGGTTACCGCGCAGACGCGTTATATGTACATCTGGGTATTGCAGGCTATTCAGAGCGATCGCATGACAAAGTTCAATGTTATGCGAAGATGATTGCGACGCCACTGGGCGCCACACTGCACACGCATACCGTTGAACAGGAAGCGGGCGCCGGGATTAAAGAATTGGCCCAGCTGGTCCATCGCCCTACCTGTTCGACGTGCGGCACAATCAAACGCTACCAGTTTAACCGGGCAGCGATTGAAAAAGAGTACGATGTCATGGCCACCGGCCATAATCTCGATGACGAAGCCGCCCGCCTTCTTGGCAATGTGCTGCATTGGCAAGAGGAGTATCTGGAAAAACAGGGCCCCAGTTTGCCCGCTTCCGTAGAAGGTTTTGCCAAGAAGGTGAAACCACTCTATCGATTGACGGAACGTGAGCTCGCTGCCTATTGTGTCTTAAATAAAATCGATTATATCGTGGATGAATGTCCAATGGCTCAAGGGGCAAGGACGCTTCTGTATAAGGAGGTCTTGAATAGACTAGAGACGGAATCCCCCGGCACGAAGCAATATTTCTATTGGGGGTTTCTGGAGAAGCAGCGTAAACAAGGTGCGACTTCTGCGCCGACGACAATGGCTGAAAAAGACCAGACGATATTGCACCCTTGTATGTCATGTGGTCAGCCGACGACTGCCGAAAGTTGTTCGTACTGCAAGCTCATGGCGCGGGCGAAAAGCGCGGTCCCGCACTGACACGATACAGGCAAACGGATGGCCTCTTCCTCACGCAACTATTACCAGGTTCTCGGCCTTTCACGGGAAGCCTCCGCCGACGACATTAAAAAAGCGTACCGGCGCCTTGCCCGTCAGTACCATCCCGATCTCCATGCGGGCACGAAAAAAGTCGAGATGGAACGGAAGTTTAAAGAACTCAATGAAGCACAGGAAGTGCTGTCCGATCCTGAGAAGCGGAAAAAGTACGATCAGTACGGTTCGCAATGGGAACAAACCGAGGCATTTGAGCAGGCGCGCCGGCAGACCGGGGGTGGATTCGGCGGCAGGGCCAGTACCGGGTATAGTACAGGAGACTTCTCAGATATTTTCGAGACTCTCTTTGGCGGTAACGCGCGCACCGGCGGTCCACGAGGATTTGCCGTGCACGGTGAGGATGTGGAAACCGACGTCGCGCTGTCGTTGCGGGAAGTGCTGTCCGGCGTGACGAAGCGGGTCTCCCTCATGGAGCCGGTGTCCTGTAGATCGTGTCGAGGAAGCGGATCGCCCAGGGGCCGTTCCTGCCAGGTCTGTCACGGATCAGGCACCAGCATGGAGCCAACGACAATCGAAGTCAGAATTCCGGCCGGTGTGCTCGATGGGACGCGAGTGCGTGTGGGTGGGAAAGGTCAGCCTGGTAGCAACGGTGGAAAGCGCGGAGACCTCTACCTCCATGTCTCAATTAAAGAGGACAAAATATTTCGCCGGCAAGGCAGCGATCTCCATGCCACTCTCCCCGTCTGGCCCTGGGAAGCTGCTTTAGGGGCTGAAGTGATGGCGCCGACGCTGGGGGAACCGGTGCGCGTCAAAATTCCAGCCGGAAGTCGAGCAGATAGCAAGTTGCGCCTCAAGGGAAAGGGCCTTCCGGCGGCGACCGGCACCCACGGCGATCTATTTCTCACTCTTCAAATCGTGATGTCGTCTTCTCTGTCAAATGAGGAACGGTTGCTGTACGAGCAACTCGCTCGGCAGCCTCATCAGGACCCGCGAGCTGAGTTGATCGTCAAAGCTCAACAAGACTAGCTCTGAAATATCACAGATCAGCGCGAGATACGGGCTCTGCAAATGTACTCGATAGCTGCCGCGTTTCGTCCCTTCCTCCCCCTCCCCTACGATTCGGTGCTTGGCGATTGCTTGCGTTGCCTCGGCCTGTATGGCAAGCTACAGCGCGTAAATGGCGAGCCGACCATGATTCATACGGCTGATGTTGGGTGTGCGCCATTTTCAGCCGTTCGAAAGCGGCGTTCTTAGAAAAAGGAGGAGTCTATGAAGCGAGTAACAAGGACGACGGTGTCATGCGGTGTTGCAGCGATGTTGATGCTGGTCTTGGGGGGAACGAGTGTGTGGGCCAATGATCCCGGCTACGGCCATACCGGAGGCCATGGTGGACACGGCGGAATGGGCGATTACGGGAAAGGCATGATGCATAGCGGGACCGGCCATTTGATCCGGCACTTGCTCAAGCATGAAAAGGACATTGGGCTGACGGTGGACCAAGTCGCGAAACTGAAAGACTTCCAATTGAGTCTGGATAAGGTTCGTATCAAGACAGAGGCTGAGATTCAAATTGCCGAGCGCGAACTGAAGTCCCTCACCGATGATGATAAGTCTGATGTTGCGGCGATCGAAACGAAACTGAAGCAGAGCGAAGATTTGCAGATACTGCTTCGCTTGACCTCGATCAAGATGCGGCGTGACGTGATGGCGGTGTTGACATCTGAACAGCGCGAGAAGGAAAAGGCCGAACACGACAAGGTGATGCAGCAGCACAAAGGTGGCGGTATGGGGCATGGTAATCCACATGGCGGCGGCATGTCCTATGGTGCCAATCCCCATGGCAAGAATCCACATGCGGGGTATGGCGAGGGGGCATCACCGTCTCCATCCAGCAACATATCTGCGCAATAGAGTGCCGAATTGCAGGACGCATCATGATTGACCGTAATGCAGGCACGAGACGAGTACGAAAAGAAAGGACGCGTACATAGGCTATGCCGAAAGAGCTGACACTGAAGAGTCATGATCTGCTGGTTGGTCCCTCTCGGGCACCGGCTCGAGCGATGCTGA
>JABMDE010000029.1:21386-34045 GCA_015904055.1 Nitrospira sp.
CCGCGCGAGCTGGCAGTCAAGATTGTCGAGCAGCACAAGACAGAGCGGCAGGCCGTGGGGGCGCATTGAGGGGCGCGATCACTCGGCGGATTTGAGCACGACATAGAAAGCCCGATTCTCGCGCTGTACTCGGAGCAAGATCGTGTCTCCTCGCCGGAGCCGCGAGATCGCCGAGTGAAACTCCGTGGCCGAAGTCACTTCTGCGCGATTCACTTCCTTGATCAGGTCGCCTTCTCGGAGGCCTTCGGCGTGGGCCAGACTGCCGGGTTCAACCTTTGTAATGAGCGCACCTTTCGACTCGCGCAGATTGAATGTGTCGGCCAATCCTGGGGTGAGGTCTTGCGTATCGAAGTCGAGCTTCACGTCTGCCTTAATTTGTGGAATGGCTGCGGTCATTACGGCATCGCGCCGCTCGATTAATGGGATATTCAGGATAAGGCGATTGCGATCGCGAATGACTTCAATGTGCGCTGTGGTGCCAGGAGTGAGCGCACCGATCAGCCGTGACAACTTATTTGGCGAATCAACGGGGCTCCCGTCAATGTTCACGATAACATCACCCGGCTTAATGCCTGCCGATGCGGCGGGATCTTTTTCAAAAACCTCATTGACGAGGACCCCTTCGCTTTCAGTCACGCCGAATTTCTTGGCCAATTCGGGTGTCATCGGTTGAATGCCGACGCCGAGCCATCCCCGCACCACTTTGCCCTTTGCCAGAAGTTGCTCGATGACCTGCTTGGCCATGTTTGACGGAATGGCAAAGCCGATGCCTTGGGCAAAATTGATGATGGCTGTATTGATGCCGATGACTTCGCCGTAGAGATTGAATAGCGGCCCGCCGGAATTGCCGGGATTGATCGACGCATCGGTCTGAATAAAATTTTCGTACCGTGAGAGGTTCATGTTTTCCCGCCCGATGCCGCTGACGACTCCGAGCGTGACTGTCCGGTCGAGTCCAAAGGGATTCCCTACTGCAAGAACCCATTGCCCGACTTTCACGGAGGTGGAGTCGCCGAAACGAGCGTTGGGGAGTGGCCGGCTTGCCGTCACTTTGAGAAGAGCCAGGTCAGTATCCGGATCTTTACCGACCACGCTCGCTATCAGTTTGGTCTTATCGGAAAACCGGACTTCGATCTCAGTCGCATCGCCGATCACGTGGTTATTTGTGATGATGTACCCGTCGCTGTCGATAATCAGGCCAGAGCCTGACCCTGAGGAATTCGGCGCGCGTTCCCCAGACCCTTCACGAGACCGTCCGGTACTTGGAAGAGGAAACAGATTCACAACGGATGGCTTAGCCTGTTCAGCCAGGTTCGTAATCACGGCCTGAATTTCTTCAAGAAGACGAATGCCGGGTGATTCTGCGCGGACGGTGTCTGCAGTCGGTCCTGCCAGTACAAGCGCTGGATATGACAGTACAGGAAATAGAAGGAGAAGAGGCAGGACTACCTGCCGACGTAGATTGTCATGAGCAGAGTGTCTCATAAGCATGCGAACGCACCATATTGTCGAGAATGCTCGTCACTGTGCCCTCAGTCTAGGCAGATTTAGTTGTCGCAGCATTGAGTGTGCCTTGGCTGGTAAACCATGTCACCAGTCGGTCTAGCTCGGATTCTATTCCAATTAAGATGACGATATCGTCGGTCCGGAAGATCAGCCCCTCAGATGGAGCAAGTAAGAATGGTCCGCGTAAGACGGATGCAATATGGACCGAGGACGATCGAGGCAGGGCACTGATGGTTTGGCCGACGGCAGCGGCATGCCTAGTAATCGTCAGTCGCTCAATCTTGGCAGACCGAACCGTTAAGTCCTGCTGAAGCTTAAGGGAGTCCTCATGGATCGCTTCAAGTTTGAGTTCGCGAATTTGTCCATCGATCTGCGTCAAGGACTGCTTCAGTTCCTGTACACGGGCCGCCGCGTGCGACACTGTCGTCTCCATTGCAGAGTCATGCTGGTTCTGGTTTGAGAATGGGCGGCCGATGTGATCGACAATCTGTCGGCCGACCTCGGCGGTGACCTCATTGATCCGTTGAAGTACTCCTGACGCGTGCCAGTGAAGGCGAATAATCTGTGTTTTGCGATTCACGCGCTCAGAAATCGAGAGGACTATTTCATACAGCGCGCTGCCGGTGATCGACAGTTCCTTGTGCAGGCGGCCGAAGAATTCGAGACTCATAGTCTGATAAGATTGATTATGTAAACTTGTGGATTTGTCATACCTTCATGATGACGGCGTCCACTCCACTGGTATTCGGTACGTACAATACCAGATAACTGTTTCGACTTCATTGTATAACTGACTCGTTTCCATATGCGCAAAGAAGTTGCCCAGGGTTAGCCGCATGAGCAGAAGGGAACTGCCGATCATCAAGAGCGCGAAGATCAGGAGGTTGTACAGAAGCTTGTCTCTGAGATTCTCGCGAAATGTGTTCAGCGCAATCGAAAATACCTTCATGACACCGCAGCCTCCTTCGCAGACTGAATCACGTTCGCCTCGCGGATAAAGAGATCTTCGAGCGAGGCTTTGTGCGGCGTGAGCGCCACCAGCTTGGCCTTGGACGACCGGATCACCTCCAGCGCATGATCGACATCCTGCTGACTGGTCAACAGCACCATCACGCGCTCCCCTTGAAGCACAACTTTTCCAGCCAAAGGCCGAATCCGTTCCAGCGCTTCTGGAAGCAGCCGATCAATCACCATTTCCACTTCATGCGTGGTGCTCCCTGCAAGCAATTCTGAAACATGTCCGCAGGCGACCAACTTCCCTTTCATAACCATGGCCACGCGATCACACAGCATCTCGGCATCATGCAGAATGTGGGAACTGAACATCACGGTTTTCCCAGATTCTTTTAAGCGGAGAATAAGGTCGCGAACTTCTTTGCGTCCAATCGGATCGAGACCAGACATCGGCTCGTCCAGCACAACTAATTCAGGATCATTGATCAATGCCTGTGCAATCCCTACCCGCTGGAGCATGCCCTTGGAGAACTTGCGCAATTGCAGATCACGAGCATGAGACATCCCGACGGTTTCTAGTAATTCATCGACCCGCTTCTCCAGCGTGGCTCCTCGGAGGCTGAACAAGTGACCATAGAATCGAAGGAACTCTCTGCCGGTGAGGTAGTCATAAAAATAGGGAGATTCCGGTAGGAAACCGAGCTTGATTTTAGCCTGGGAGTCGCCGATCGGATGGCCAAAGATTGAGGCGGTGCCGCTTGTGGGATAAATGAGTCCCATCAGCATTTTGATTGTTGTCGTCTTTCCCGCGCCGTTCGGGCCGAGAAATCCGAACACTTCGCCGCGGCGCACGTCGAGAGACAGTCCATTGACAGCAGTGACGCGGCGTCCCCAAAATCCTACCTTGAAGATCTTTGAGAGCTGATCAGTCTTGATGACGAAATCAGAGTTGGGCGTCATGGGTCACTCCCATGTTTTCGGAAAACTATAGGATGGTGCAGTCTGTGGAAATCTGTACATGGGAGGTGTTGTACGCTTGAAAAACGTGCGAAGTCGTTCAGGGTGCGTCGAACTTGAGACCTTGCCGGTCTTGGAGTCCAATCGATAGTCTCCTCCAAATGGCTCCAATGGAAGACTTGCAAGGATTCTCACCGCCACGATGTCCGTGAGTGTCGCAGGTAAGACTCTGTGTTGCATCCGATAGACTTCCACCGCACTCTCCAACATGCGAATATCCCGTTCAATGATAACTTCTTTCATCCGGTTCGCCAAGGATTCTCGTGTCTGCGGATCTTGCGGCTCCCGCAAACGGGCTTCAAGAAACGCCACCGCCGTGTCCGGGTTCCCCGCCTCTGCTGCCAATCGAGTGGCTAACCCTGGCAGATAGGATGGATGACCCGGGAGACTTGCTGCCTTCATTGTATACTCGGCACCGTTAGAAGGATCAGCGAGTAAAAAGTAATAATTGTATCCGAGCAAGAATGGGATGTACCAGACATCTGGATTCGCCTGGGTTCCTTTTTCAAGTAACCGATTGCTCAAGTCTGGGCGCTTAGCAAGATCGCCGAGAATATTCCCTCCGACGTAGTAGGCATAGGCATAGTGAGGATCGAGTGTGGTGATCACATCTAAAGCATGGTAGATCCATTCGTATTCGTCGGCGCTGTTCCGTTTTTCCCCAATGACCTGGAGCAGTCTCAGCCAGAACATATCGGCCGCGAGGTGGTGATAGCCGAGCAAGGCCGGCTTCACATACTCGCCCTTAGGCAGATGTGCCAGCTCTTCGATGTGACGAAGGGTCTGATCCTGTCGCTTATCGAGATCTGTATGCAGCCAGCCGATGATGGCGAGGAGGAGACAGGCGATTCCGCCGAGTACGAACTGGTGTAGAACGTGAGTCGTGCGATAATGGAAGGCGTGGGAGACCGCCATACGAATCACCAACATAGATACAAACTAGAGAGCCAGGCAACCATCAAGATGGCTGCCTGGCTTCCCTCCAACGTACCTACCTCAGATTAGTAAGTCCCGGGTGTACAGTCCTGAGAACCCTGATCGCTGCTTGCCGCCCACGTTGAGAGACCGGCATCGCCGTCCAGATTCGATTGGGCGGTTGCAACAAAGCCTGTGGCATTAGCGAGAAACGCACCAGTTGCAGGAGCTGCGCCACCGACACAAGACGAAACAGGAGCTACCGCTGCGGTCGGTCCTGATATGTACTGAAACGCGGTATTACCGGATGCGACGAATCCGATATCGGTATAGTTCCCGGTTGTCAGCGCAGTCCCAGGCACACCTGCCACAATTGGGGCTACACACCAGCCTTCGGTGGGAACCAGAACTCTTGCCGCGTACGCTCCTCCCGCTGTCGTATTTGGCCAGCCTACCGCAAGTGTTTTCGTGCCGGCCGCAGGCTGTGCACCGAGTGCAGCCATTGATGCGATTCCGATATAGCAAGTGCGATCAGCCTGAAAGGCAATATTTGATGTCTTGATTGCATTTAGATTCACTTTAGCCTCCGACTGCCGAGACTTCATCTGATACTGCAAGAAGTTTGGAATGGCGATGGCCGCCAGGATGCCGATGATCGCCACAACGATCATCAACTCGATGAGGGTAAAGCCCTCTTGTTTCTGGAATACCTTACTTCAGCAAGGCTAGATCCAATGACTGCGAATAGGCTACGACATGTGCATTGCTGCCGCGAGACAAATCACGTCTCTGATCTCCGGTTACTCTATCAGGCTTCAGATAGACCATCAATCTGGGAAAAGGACGGCCCGTCGCTTCTTCAATGACCACATGAGCATTGGTGAGCACGAGTCCATCCGATTGGATAATGGAACCGGTTCCTCCGTTGCCACGTATGCCGCTTGCAGGATAGCCCATGACCATCACGACTGCGGGCGCAACGTGCTCGTATATCTCTCGCGGGCTGAGATCCTTGGCCTGTACGGCGTCAGCCACAAGCAGCAAACTGATTGTTAGTCGTGCAAGGTACATGCTTTTTCTGCAAGTCTCGAAGATGAGGTTAGCGGAAGTCGCGTCGTTGGAAAATGACGGACGCAAGCAGAAGCAGGAAGGCGGTGTAGGCCATGCCGTAGGCGACAATTAACGCCAGATCATTAAGCGGCACATCGAGTTGATGTGTGACGTGTCCTTTTAGATTAAATCGTTCAAGGTTGGGCAACAGATAGTACATTCCCTCCAGTACACTTCGACCAAGACCTTCCATTTTCAGGCCGAACGTTTTCAAGTCCGCTGTCAGATGGCCGATTACATAGATAGCCAGTGTGAAAATGGCACTCAGAGTTGCGCTGGTAAAGGTTGAACAGAGCAGCGCGACCGCGGTGACCACCATGCATTCAAGTAAAATGAGGCCGATGGCCTTAAAGAGGACCGCTTCGATGGGCACACTTTGAGCGATGAGCACCGCGAGTAGACCGGTCGTCATGATCAGTATGTTCACAAGCAGCGTAATGGTGAGCCCGAAAAACTTTCCAAGGAGAAATTCAAACCGGGCGACCGGCTTGGATACGATGGTATAGATCGTTTTTTTATCGATTTCTTTATTGACCAATCCAATGCCGACGAAAATGGCGATGAGGACACTGAAAATGTTCACGCTTCCGAGCCCGATGTCCAGCAGCAGCCGGTGGAACTCCCCCAGTGTCAGCCGCATGAGCAGAAGGGAACTGCCGATCATTAACAATGCAAAAATAAGGAGGTTATACAGAAGTTTGTCCCTGAGATTCTCACGAAATGTGTTCAGCGCAATCGATAACACTTTCATGACACGGTCGCCTCCTTCGTAGACTGAGTCACTGTTGCCTCGCGGATAAAGAGTTCTTCGAGCGAGGCTTTGTGCGGCGTGAGCGCCACGAGCTTAGCCTTGGCCGACCGAACTATATCGAGCGCCTGGTCGACACCGTGCTGGCTCGTCAATACCACCATGACCCGTTCGCCTTGAAGGACAACTTTCCCAGCCAAAGGTCTGATCCGTTCTAAAGCTTCCGGAAGCAGTCGATCGATGACCATCTCGACTTCGTGGGTGGTGCCCTGTGCAATCAATTCCGAAACTGGCCCACAGGCAACCAACCGCCCCTTCATCACCATGGCCACGCGATCACACAGCATCTCGGCATCGTGCAGGATGTGAGAACTGAACATCACTGTCTTGCCGGATTCTTTTAGGCGGAGGATGAGGTCACGGACTTCTTTGCGTCCAATCGGATCGAGGCCAGACATCGGCTCGTCTAACACAACTAATTCAGGATCATTGATTAATGCCTGTGCAATGCCGACCCGCTGAAGCATGCCTTTGGAGAATTTGCGCAATTGCAGGTCGCGAGCATGAGACATCCCAACGGTGTCCAATAACTCATCGATCCGCTTCTCCAGCATGGCTCCTCGGAAGCTGAACAGATGACCATAGAACCGAAGAAATTCTCTGCCGGTGAGGTAGTCATAAAAATAGGGAGATTCCGGTAGAAAGCCGAGCTTGGCCTTGGCCTGGGGGGCGCCGATCGGATGGCCAAAGATTGAGGCTGTGCCGCTTGTGGGATAAATGAGCCCCATCAGCATCTTAATTGTTGTCGTGGCACGTCTGGTCAGTGATACGGCCAGGTCGATTTTGATGCCTCGCTCTGCATAGCTGTAGCCAAGGTAATTCAACGCATCGGCATGATGTGGATCTATAGTTAACGCGGACTCCATCGCCTTGACCACATCCTCGAACCGGTTGAGTTTGTCATAGGCCGTCCCCAGGTTGAAATGCAGGTCGGCATGTTTTGGATTATGGCGAATCCCCTCTTCGAATGCTTCCGATGCCTTCTCGTACTGTTCACTCTGCAAATGAGCGAGTCCCAGCACAACATGGGGCTCAGGCTGCTTGGGGGTAAGACGTACAGCTTCCTTTAGATGCGTGATCGCTTCTGGAAACCTCTTGAGACGGTACTGGAGGACTCCCAAATGAACATGACTTTCAGTATAGGCCGGATCCAGCTGAATATTGGATTGGTAGGTTTCAATGGCCTTGGGGAAATCTTTGCTCTCTTCGTAGAGATAGCCAAGATAATCGCGTACTTTAGCCTCAGCCGGTCTTGCTTTTAAAATTGATGTGAGCTGTTCAATCGCTTTGGGAAACTCTTTCTTCTCCCCGTAAATGAGCGCGAGTCGTAATTGCGCGTCGAGGTCACCGGGGTCTTCTTCCAGCATCTTCTCTAGTTCAGCGAGTCCGCCCGCATAGTCTTTTGTTGCCACGTAGAGCTGGATGAGATGCTGCCGGATATCTTTATTACGAGGATTGACCTGGTGCAAATACTTCTTGAGAATAGCAATTGCTTTCCCCTTATCCTGCTTTGACTCATGAAGTGAGGCCAGGGCAAGATACGCCGGCTCAAATGAAGCATTCATGGTGATGGCACGCTCGAAACTGTCTAATGCCTGCTCGGTATTGCCGGACTCGATAGAGATACGTCCCAAGTAGTAGTAGCCGACCGGAGAATCGGAGGCATATTTAAGTCCCACTTTGACCGTCTGTTCAGCTTCGCCAATCTGTTTTTGATTCAGTAAAATAATTCCTTTGGAGAAATAGGCGTCGCCTCGTTCAGGGGCGCGCTGGATAGCCTTGTCCAACAGACGCAGGGCGCGATCTGGTTTGCCTGATCCGGTGAGTATCCCGGCCATTTGAGTCAACAGCTGTACATCCTGATCTGTTCCGGCACCAACGTCTTCTGCATACTGGGCCGCATTTGCAAAGTCGCCCAGGCCAAAGTAGAGTCCGGCAAGACGAGCTTTCACCTCGTATGAGGCAGAGTCGGCTGCAAGCGCTGCTCGATATTCCTTCAATGCTGTGTTGAAGTCGTGTGCGAGTTCCGCTTGATACCCCAGCATAAAGTGATAGGTGGCGGTGGAGTCAGGAGCCGGCGCGGCTGCGTGTGTTTTCGCGGATTGAGCAGGAGGAACAGGCGATTCCTGCGCATGTGGGGTTGCCGCGCATGCCATGGTGATGAAGGGGGTCACTACCAAACAGGTTCCCATCATGAACTTGGGCAGCAGGGCCTGCCATCTATGTTGATAGGGTCGATGCTGAGTTGGCGATAGTCTTTGATACACAAGTGCCTTTATAGGAATGCGTTCATCACGATCTGTGTGGGAGAATTATACCGACCGGTCGCGCGATGCGCAAACTCGTTAAGATTCACGAAGATCGAGACTCTCAAACTTGGCAAATCGGTCCTGAAAGAAGAGCTCTTTCTTCCCGATCGGTCCGTTCCGATGTTTGCTCACGATAATGTCGGCGATCCCTTTGCGTTCTGAGTTTTGATCGTAGACATCTTCTCGATAGATGAACATGACGACATCGGCATCTTGCTCGATTGCACCGCTCTCACGCAAATCGGCCAACATGGGAATCGGAGGCTTGCGGGCCTCCACGGCTCGACTCAACTGAGACAGCGCCACCACCGGCACATTCAATTCCTTGGCTAAGGCCTTCAGTGAACGAGAGATATCGGAAATCTCCTGCTGGCGTGACTCCGAATCACTTCGCCCCTGCATCAATTGCAGATAGTCCACGATCAGTAGATCGAGCCCTTTCTCGGCTTTCAAGCGGCGGGCTTTCCCCCGCATCTGTTGCACCGTAATGCCTCCGGCATCATCGATGTAGATCGGCGCCTGTTCCAGCTTTCCGGCAGCCTCAGCCAATCTCCACCAATCCTCTTTTTGAAGTTTTCCTGTCCGCAAGGCGTGCGAATCAACACGAGCTTCTGAACTCAGCATGCGCAGTACAATCTGAGGCTTGGACATTTCCAGGCTGAAAATGCCTACTACGGCCTGTGCATGAATGGCGGCATGAGTGGCAAAGCCAAGGGCCAGGCTCGTTTTTCCCATGCTCGGGCGACCGGCGACGACAATCAGATCGGACGGTTGAAGCCCTGCGGTGAGATCATCGAGGTCGTAATAGCCGGTCGGCACACCCGTGACATGTTCTTTCCGCTTTGAAAGTTTATCGACCAGATCAAGACTTTCTTTGATGATCTGATTGATCGGGCTGAAGGATCGTTCTAATTTACCTTGAGCGATGCTAAAGACAGACCGCTCCGCAAAGTCCAGCAAGTCGTCGATCGAGACCGTTCCTTCGTAGCCTCTGGTCAGCACCTCTGTCGAGGTACTAATCAATTGCCGTGCGACTGCTTTATCGCGGACGATTTTGCAGTGGTAGCGGATATTGGCGGAGCTGGATACGAGCTGAACCAGCTCGGCAAGAAAAGCGGCGCCACCGACCGCTTCTAACTCCCCTTGTCCTGTCAATCGCTCGGTCAGCGTGATCTGGTCGATCACTTCACCGGTGTCGGATAAATCGAGCATGGCTCGGTATATCTTTTTATGGGCAGTGCGATAGAAATCCTCTTCGACCAAGAGTTCCATCGCTTTCGGCATGGCGGTATTGTCCAGTAGGATTGCCCCCAACACCGATTGCTCCGCTTCCAGGTTTTGCGGCGGCAGTTTCGGCTGTGAAAGGTCAACACCCACAGACGATTTCATCGACGCCTCTGCTTGGTGTCAACGACCGGTTGTTCTGCAGAGAGCGCGGTGTGGTTTTGAGACAATCCAATTCCCCTGAAAAGCCGGTCAACATTGAGTGCAAACCCGGTGGAAGGCAGGTTTTTACCGAATCGGCCGATGAGATGGTTATAGCGACCACCACCACCGAGCTCGACTCCGATGCCATCGGCAAACACATCAAATACAATACCGTCGTAATAGTCGAACCCGCGGAATTCACCTAAATCGAGAAAGAGCGCGTTCTGATAGCCGGCCTCGCACAGGGATCGATAGACTGTGGCCAGTCGATCGAGCGATTGGATGAGCACACGGTCATTTCCGGCCAGCTTGCGGCCTCTTGCAATGACTTCCGCATTGCCGGACAGCTCCGGTGCTTCCAGGATAATCCGCCCGAAGCGCTGTGAAATTCGTTCCTGTCCCAAGATTTCCTGCAGCCTCGGAAGGTCTTTCCGTGCAGCCGCATGCTCGGCCCGCTTCTTTCCTTCTTCCGACAAGCCGGCACGAGTCAGTAAGCGCCTGAAAAATCCGACATGTCCGATTGAGACTTTAAACGAGCGCAGGCCTATTCTTTGTAAGCATTCAATCAAGAGCGAAATGATTTCCCGATCCGATGCCGGATCATCCACTCCGATGAGTTCTGCCCCGACTTGGAAAATCTCTCGATCCCGTCCGGCATGTTCGGGCTCATGACGGAATACGGTTGTGCGATAGGATAACCGCAACGGTGTGCGGGCCCCCATCATACCCATCGCCACAGTACGGGCAATTTGAGCGGTGGCATCCGGGCGGAGCAGGAGAATTCGACCCGTCGTTCGATCAGGGATTTTATAGCATTTCTCAACGAGCTCAGGTTCGAGGCCCGGTGCCAGGACATCCAGGTACTCGAATGTCGGCAGGATGATTTCGTCATAGCCCTGTCCGGACAGGGACTCTATCAACTGGGTCTCGATTTTCCGGAAGCGTCGTGCAGCTTCCGGAAGGATCGTGGCCATTCCTGCTGGAACGAGAGACCGTTCCCGGAGCGGCTGATGCTGCCCCGAAAGAACGCTGTGCGTCAGTGGAGCAGAAGCCATAATCGTCTACGTGGTTCGTCCGGTGTCAGGAGAGAGTTGCAACTTTAACCGACAAAATATTAGAACTGGATTTGATTTGGCCCAACACGCCGGCCGGGAAATCCGTATCGGAGCCGATGATGAGCAAGGCATCTCCGCCGCGTTTTTCCAACGCGCATTGCATCCGCACGATATTGATGCCGTTGTCTCCCAGCATGTTTCCGACCATACCGATGACGCCGGGACGATCCATATTATGGATGAACAGTAAGTGGCCTTCCGGCACCATTTCCACTTTGAACTGATTAATCTCGACGACTCGCGCCTCTTTTTTGTGATAGAGCGTCCCGGCCACTTGATGCGACACCTTGCCGGCCTCGACTCGCACACGCACAAGGCTCGTAAAGTCTCCGGCATCTGAGCTCTTGACCTCTTTGACCTCGATGCCGCGTTCCTTCGCCACGATCGGAGCATTCACATAATTGACAGGGTGTTCCATAATCGGCGAGAGCAGCCCTTTCAATACTGCAATCGTCAAGGGAGCGACGGACAAGCTTGCCACTTCTCCGCTATATTCGACGGTCACACGCTCGATCCCGCCCTGAGACAATTGCGTCTGCAGCGACCCCAGCTTTTCGGCCAGCGTAAGAAAGGGTTGCAGGCGTGTCAGCAGTTCAGGTGGAACGGACGGAATGTTGACCGCACCCTTTGCCACACCTCTGGTGAAATAATCGACGATTTGTTCTGCGATCCCGACAGCCACGTTTTCTTGCGCTTCGGTCGTCTGTGCTCCAATGTGGGGCGTGCAGATAAAATTGTCCAACGCCAATAGCGGATTGTCCGCTTTAACCGGTTCTTCCTCAAAGACGTCAAACGCCGCAGCCGCCACACGTTTCGTTTTTAAGGCCTCGCACAAATCCGCTTCATTGATGATTCCACCACGGGCACAGTTCACGATCATCACACCTGGCTTCATTGTGGAAATGGCCTGGGTATTGACGATGCCCTTGGTTTCCGGTGTCAGCGGCGTATGAACGGAAATAATGTCGGCTTGCCGGAATAGTTCATCCAGGCTCACCATCCGCACTCCCATTCTCTCCGCCTGCTCTGGGGCCAAATAGGGATCGAATGCGATCACGCTCATGCCGATCCCCTGAGCCAGTTTCGTCAAATGGCTGCCGATTTGTCCGGCGCCGATGATGCCGAGCACTTTATTGTAGAGCTCGACGCCCATGAACTTATCTTTTTCCCATTTCCCGGCCTTCACCGATGCGGTGGCCTGAGGAATACGGCGGCTCATCGCGCAGATCATCGACATCGTATGTTCGGCAGTTGTGACGGTGTTGCCGCCCGGCGTATTCATGACCACGATGCCGCGGCGGGTGGCTGCCGGAGTATCGACGTTATCGAGGCCTGATCCAGCCCGGCCGACGACCTTGAGCTTTTCAGCGGCCGCAATCAGTTCCGCCGTCACTTTCGTGCCGGATCGCACGATCAGTCCATCGGCATCCTTGATCTCCCGGTACAACTCCTCTTTCGGCATCTTGGATTTCACCACGACGGTGAATCCGGCTTTTT
>JABMDE010000029.1:34165-49646 GCA_015904055.1 Nitrospira sp.
CTCCAAACGATTTCATGTGCCGTTGAAAACCCTCAAGGCACGAAATAACATTTCAAGCCCGGTCATCAAAGCCGGGGAGTTTCTTCTGATCGCCCGTTAGATCCGGGTGTCTGTAAAACGAGCTATCAGCCTTGCCTGTGCCATGTTTCTGCCACGCACATCCTGCTACGTTCGTCATGTCATGTTCTCTTGTATTTGCCGGTAACCGGTCACGATGACTGTAGGGGTGGATGAGATGGCGGGTCTCGACGGACAGGAATACCGTCTCAGTCTAGGGACTGCCCCTGCGTAGCCACAAATTCATCATGCACGCAGGGGCGGTGCTGTTATCGTTTTGCAGGTGTCGTGGATGTAGCCGGCGAGGTTGTCGCAGCTGGAGTCGTCTCATGTGCTTTTCTGGCATCGAAGATTTTCTCGCGAATGGCCGCTTCACTCGCGAATGGAGAGTTGGGATAGGTCTTCATAAGATCCTGGTATCGTTTCAACGCCCCGTCCATTTTTGCTTGGCTTTCTTCAAGCCTGGCCAGTTCGAACATGGCTTGATCACGATTGGCCGAGGCCGGGTTGCCAAGAATCGCGGTATAGGTCTTTTCCGCCTGGTCTCGATCTCCCTTGGACAGGTAGGCATAGGCAAGTTTTTGCTGAACTAAACCAGCCAGCGGCGTATTCGAGCCATAGGCCGAAAGAAACCTTGTATAGGCAGTAATAGCGGAATCCACTTGATTGGTTTCCATCAAGGCATTTCCCAGGCTGAACAGGGCGATTGGTGCGGATGGAGTCCTCGGATATTCATCCGCAATTTTCGTATACAGAGTAATTGCTTGGGCAAGGTTGCTCTCGGTCTTTTTTGGATCATTGGCCGGGCGTGTGAGGTAATGAAGGGTGGCTTCATGCTCAATGTCGTGGGCTTTACTTGCCGCTTGCCCGTCATACCACAAGACACCCCAAACACCGGCACCTACTAATACCAACAAGACGCATCCTATGAGTAGCGGCCACCGGTACTCTTTGAGACCGATGAGTTGGTGTTCCAAGTTGCTCACCATGTGAGCTTCATCGACCGGTAACGATCGCGGCGGCACTTTGATACGATAGGTCATAGGTCATCGCCTCGGATAATCGAAGAACACACATTCCATTCATAGAAACCTGTGTTTTATACTAGGGAGGCATTTGCCTTGTCAATCAATGGGCAGATGCAGTGCAGATGGTCTACGAGGACGACATGTTTCAGGAAAAACTCCGACAGATGGCCGATGAGTCGTTGACTCGCCGCCTGAGAGTGCTGAGTTCCGGGACAGGCGCGACTGTTCAATTTGGCGGGCGGTCCATCATTCTCCTCTGTTCCAATGATTATCTGGGGCTTGCGATGCATCCCGCCGTTATTCACGCTGCGGTCCGCGCGACCGAATTGTATGGAAGCGGCGCCGGTGCATCGCGTCTGGTTTGCGGTACGCTTCCGCCACATGAAGAACTGGAATCCGCCTTGGCCCGCTTCAAGGGAACTGAGGCTGCGCTCTTATTTGGATCAGGATACTTGGCGAACCTTGGTATCATTCCCAGGTTGATCGATCACAAGGGTCTTATTCTGGCAGATCGATTGTGCCATGCCAGTCTCATCGATGGCTGCAGGCTAAGCGGGGCGACTTTCCGGGTCTATCGTCATCGGGATAGCAGCCATGTTGAATCGCTGTTGAAACGGCGATCATCAAATCGGCCTGCGTTGATCGTCACCGATGGGCTCTTCAGTATGGATGGCGATCTGGCTCCGTTACCGGAGTTGGCCGTGCTGGCCAAGCGGTACGATGCAATGCTGTATGTCGATGACGCACATGGATCCGGCATCATGGGCGTAACCGGTCGAGGGACGCTCGAACACTTTGGGGTGGAACGCGAGATCGATTTTCACATGGGGACGCTGGGTAAAGCGATGGGGAGCAGCGGTGCCTATCTCGCAGGGTCTCGTGACATCGTCGAATATCTGCTCAATACCGCCCGTCCGTTTCTCTTTACCACTGCGTCTCCGCCCAGCACCGCCGCCGCAGCTGGTGCAGCACTTGCCGTTATTCAACAGGAGCCTGAGCGGCGGTCGCGTCTGTGGTCCAATCGGCACCGTCTGTTTCATGGATTGCAACAGATTGGGTTCCGTATGACGGAAACCGTGAGCCCGATCCTTCCCATCCTGATCGGTGATGCGGCAGTGGCTGTCGCCTTCGCCGAACACTTGTTAGCGCATGGAGTTTATGCACCGGCCATCAGGCCCCCCACCGTTCCTGATCATACCAGCCGTATCCGTGTCACGGTGACATCAGAACACACGACGGATCACATCGACGCCGCCCTCCGTGCGTTTGAATCGGCAGGGCGGGCGACCGGTCTGCTGTGATACCTGCCCAATAGGCAGCCGGCTCACGCCTGCGGTTGCATAGCACTGCGATCACCGCAGCTGGTCCTCAATCGAAATCGTAGCCGTAGCGGTTCTGATCGCGCTGCACCTTCCAGCTATTTTCTTGCCTTCTCGGTTCGCTATGGCATGATGCACACCAGCACCTCAACGCACATAGTCAGGCATAGATTGAAACGGTCACCGACACATCGCTGTCTTGCAACTTCAGCTGGATTCCTTCACGCCTGCGCCCGTTCAGGAAACCCCATAATCTCATGACGGAGTGATCTCGATGGATATTTCGAAGCTGCTTACGTTTTCGGTGAAAGAAGGCGCATCGGACTGTCACATCAGCGCAGGAGAGCCGCCGATGATCCGAATCCACGGCGATCTCAAGAAACTTGACCATCCCGCCCTGTCACCGGAAGAAACCCATTCCCTCATCTATGACATGATGAGCGACGTGCAGCGGAAAAACTTCGAGGAACACCGGGAATGCGATTTTTCCTTCGAGCTGGGCGACATCGCACGCTTTCGTGTGAACGTCTTCGTACAGCAGCGAGGACTGGGCGCGGTATTCCGGAACATTCCGACGACGATTCTCCCCCTGGAAAAACTCGGCATGCCCCCCATTCTCCGGCAGCTCTGTGACCTGTTGGGGTGGTCGAGGAGAAGGCTCAATGGGATGGCGGTCTGATTTGGCCTGCGTCGCTGGGTGGAAGTCGTCCATGCTTCGATAGGAACAGCCTATTTGATCGCAGTGTACTCGGCAGCCGGTATGAACTCAATGGGAGGCTGGTCTGCGGCGACGTTGGTGATGTCATCGCAGATCCTGTATTGAATTGAAGGATGTGTACTCGATAAGACTTTTTCAGCATCCTGCTATATCCCCGCATACCATTCATACCCCTGGTCTTCCCAATAGCCGCCCTTCCCTCCGCCGATACCGGCGAGCGATTCGACAAGCTCGATCCGCATCACGTATTTCGCCTGCTTGTACCCAAGTTGCCGCTCGAAACGGAGACGGAGTGGAGCGCCATGCGGCACATCTAGCGGGGCACTGTTCAGTTCATACGCTAGAATTGTTTGCGGATGATAACAGTCGGCTAGCGCGATGCTCTCATAGTAAGACACGCCTTCATCATCCACATCGGCACAATGGAACACAGCAAACTTGGCCGTTGGCATGGGCTGCACTTCATGCATCAGCTCTCCGAGCGGTATGCCGGTCCATTTACCGATTGCGCTCCAGCCTTCTACGCAATCATGGCGGGTAATCTGGGTGCGTGACGGCAACTCCTTCAGCGCGGCCAACGACCAACTTCGTGGCCTGTCGACCAGGCCGCTGACCTCCAGCATCCACTCAGAAAAGACCTGCATGAGATGTTCGGCATAGGTATCCGTACCTGGGTCGGTGTTACCGTTGGCGGGAAATATTGTCGAGATATCCGCGTCGCGATATTCGTGAGCCAAGGCACTCCTCGGTGTCACGGCGCGCTGCACGGTCTCGGTCAATTTTTCGGTTGATCGCAGGATCGAAGGAAACCAGCTGCTCCGTGTGAGATTGTCACAGCCGGAGAGCGCCACTAGACTCGCAGCTCCCACTGTTCCTTTCAAAAACCCTCGCCGTTCCAACGTGTGGTCAGCGTTCATGGCCGACTCTCTCATGTCTGACGATGAACCAGCCGGTGATCATCGAGCGGATATTGTTGAAGAATCCGGTGAGAGTGACCTGAATGACATGGATCACGATAAACCCGACGAATGAAAAACAGGCAATAAAGTGGATCGTCCTTGCTGCCTGGCGTCCTCCGAAGAGCGTGAGCAACCACGGAAACGCCGCATCGATTGTTGGTGACATGGTCAGACCCGTGAGCACGATCAGCGGCGCGACCACGAACAAGATGCAGGCATAGGACAGCTTCTGAAGGACGTTGTACCGTTTGGCTTCATCACCGATTGGATGTCGGAGGGTTACATGATGTTTGACAGACAGACCGATGTGACGAAGGTCCTTTGTGTTCGGAACAAGATCGCGCGTGACATGACGACTTGCGATGGCATAGGCGGTAAATAAGAGCCCGTTAATCACAAAAATCCATGCAAAGAGTAGGTGCCATTGCCGCCCCATCGCGAGCCACTTGGCACTCGGAACAGTTGCCCAGGCAGGAAAGGCGCGAGTCATGCCATCGGAATAGCCCAATACGCCGGTCGTATTGAATTCATCCTCCCCAATAGTCGTCAGGCCGTTCACCTCGCCGCTCTCGGCCTGTACATGCCTTATCGAAAGCAGCGGTCGATCGCGGTCCGACCGATCGCCCCAATAGAGAGCCGGATGTGCATTAAAGATCTGAAGCCCACTCATGATTAGGATGATCAGAATAGGAACGTTCAGCCAATGACTGATCCGTACCGGCAACCGATGGCGATAGACGCGCTCGACCGGAGGCGGTGGCTCCATGAGCCGACTTGGCTCCCCTACCCGATGTGGTTCTGTTCCTGATTGAACGAAGGAGTGCATGATGCCACCTTTCAAGATGACGTCTGTAGATCGTAGCTCTTGGTCGAAGGCGCAGCGAGGTTCTTACAGGTGGCTGTTGGCGCAAGCGGGAGCCAAACAAAACAGCCTGCGGTCGGATAAGCCGAGCGCAGGCCGTGAGATAGAGCGCACAGGAGAGAGCGATCTGTTTTAGTACCCCATCATCCCTTTCATCTCGCCCTTCATGGCATCCTTCTTAGCCTTCATGTCGTCCTTCATCGCATCTTTCTGTGCTTTCATCTCGTCCTTTTTCATCTTCATCTCACCCTTCATCGCGTCCTTCTTGTCTTTCATCGCATCGACTTTTCCCTTCATCTCGTCTTTGCGTCCCTGCACCTCGCCTTTCACCGCGTCCTTCTGCGCTTTCATTTCGCTTTGCATCTCACCCTTCATTTCGTTTTTCAATGCGCCCAACTCGTCGGCGAATGAGAGAGCGCTGATTCCGGTCAGACACATAGCAGCGACGGATGCCAACAATAACTTTTTCATCAGAACCTCCTGGGTGGTGATAACGGACTGAATAGTGATCATGACACCATGCCATGACTGAGAAATCAAGTTGCTCTTTGTCATTCGCGAATATTGGTAAGCTTCTTCACCTCAGGCCAATTGGCATCGGCCGTTCCAATATAACCGGGAATATCTGAGAGCCAGTGCGATCGGACCGTCTCACTATAGTTCAAATAAAGCTTGCCGCCTACGAGCGTGAAGGCTGCGGGATCGACCGCAGCTTTATAGCCCTTGGCCATCCCATAGGCACAATACCCACCGTACTGTGGCGCATACTTGGACGGATCAGCGACAAAGGCATCCCGATGAGCGGCTGAAGTAAAATAAAAAGTTGAGCCATGATGGTCGGCACGGAATTCCGACGACCCTTTGGTCGGTATCATCACAGTAAAATAAGCCACGGGATCGTATCCCTCAATTGCCAGACCTTTCCGTTCAAAATACTGACTGGCAACGGCAGGCACAAGGCCGGTGAAGAACAACAGGACAATAGTCATGGCCGAGACGGTTTTCATGGTTTCCATTTCTCCCACCCGTACAGTGCTTCATCCCCTCCGTACAGGTATATGGTCATGACGACCAAGGTCATGTATTCACTGCCGACGCTGCCGTGCTGTCAGCGCTTGCCGCAAGGTGTCAGGAAGGGGCGGTATCATCGCAGTCTCAGGTAACGATCCGACAAGGTCTCGGATCGCGACGATTTGCTTGACGTAGGCCTCACAGCCCGCACAGCTGGCCAGATGCAGCGCGATCCGGACGTTTCGATCCTCACCCGCATGCGCATCAAGATAGGCGGAAGTCCACTCGGCTACCTCCTGGCAGGTCATTTCTCTCGCTGGCTCCTCGGTATTAGTATCAGTCATGGGGAATACCTCACTGTGATGTCTCAGTCGTGAGTCATTCCTCCAGGCTGTTTCTTACATCGTAGGATGATGTCCCTCCAGATAGGTCTCGACGGCTTGGCGCACCCGCTCTCTGGCCCGATGCAGCCTGACATAGAGATTCGTTTCGGTAATCTTCAAGATTTCACAGGCTTCCTTCGCCTCGACCCCCTCGACATCGCGCAGGATGAGCACCGTCTTGAGTGTTGAGGGCAGTACGTCGATGGCCCGATGCATGGCGCTGACGGCCTGTTGACTAGCTAGCAGCTTTTCCGGAGTCTGCTCATCCCAGGGTTGTGGCGGAACGGCCCAATGGCCGGCCCACTCCCCTGATTGCTGAAACCGAGAGGGATCGACTGCCTCCTCGCGATCATCATCGAAGGTCTCGAAGTCCGAAAAGGTGATGTGCCGCTTCTCACGCACGCCCCGATCCTTGGCCTTGTGAATCATGATGCCGAAGATCCAGGTACTGAGAGAGGAGCGCCCTTCAAATCGATCCAGCCCCTGGATGACGGCCATCCACGTATCCTGAACGACCTCTTCCGCTACTTCCCGATCCGCCACATAGCCCATCGCCATTCGTATCAAGGCGGTATGGTGTCGTTTCACCAGTTTGTCGAACGCACCTTCGTCACCCTGTTTGAGCCGTGCCACAAGGCTCGCTTCTTCCTGTGCCATTGGCGTTGGTCGGACCGCCGGTGCCGGCAGAGTCTTTGCCGACAGGTCGAGGTGGGATTTCGCCAATGTCATCACTGCTGCATTCATGATTGGCCTCCAGTCTGGAGCAGCACCCTGACAAATCCGGGAGCGCTCATAAGGGTGACATGTTGTTTGGGTAATCGATTCAATATGCCGATACCTATCTCATCGATAAAATCCACCTGCGAACAGTCCAGGTGAACCGCTTTCTCCTGCCGAAGAAACGATCGGCATTCCCTGTCGAGCAATGCAGCCCAGGGATCCGTGATCTTTCCTTCCAATTTCAGAAGCACATCGCTTCTGCTTTCTTGAACGGTGGTGATTTTCAACATTGTGTCGTCCTCTCTTTCATGTTCAGTGCGATGCCAGTGCATTGAGCAACGGCGATGCCAGAGAAGGTGTGAGCTTGAGGAAGACGCGTAAGTATTTGATGGAGTAAACGAATTGAATAAATTGAAGAGATCGGGATGTGGTGCTGTGCAGAAGAAAAAATCCTAACATATTGGGATCGTCCCAATTAGTTGGGAAAGCAGTGCGGGAGGTGCTGCTCGTCAACCGTCATCGTTGTACGTCATTCGGCGGACAAGGACGCAGCATCGCGAATGATGCATTCCCCATGGTTGACGAATGACGATTGACGGCTAGGAGGTGGGACGTTCGATGCCGAGTTTCTTCATGCGGGCTTCGAGAGTCGTCGCATTGAGCCCGAGGATCTTAGCGGCGCCCTTGTCGCCGCTGACACGCCAATTAGTTTGCTCCAGCACTGCAGTGATGTGCTGTCGTTCCATTTCTTCCAGCGTCAGAGTCTTTCCGTTGCCGGCTTTGCTGGTCGAAGGCGTGAGCCACTCAATCGAGTCCAACTCCGGGCCTTCAGTCAAGATCACCGCCCGTTCGATAACATGTTCCAGCTCACGGATGTTCCCTGGCCACTGGTAGCGTTGCAAGGCCGTTATCATTCGTTCAGAGATGCGTGTGACCTGCTTTCCGAGATTGGCCGCATGCTTTTGTACGAAATACTGGACAAGCAAGGGGATATCCCCTTCCCGTTCTCGCAAGGCAGGAAGATGAACAGGAAAAACATTCAAGCGATAGTAGAGGTCTTGGCGATACTGGCCTGATTGTGAAAGTTGAGCCAAATTTCTATTGGTGGCGGCGATGACACGCACATTCACCTTGAAGGTTTGCGTGCCCCCGACCCGTTCGAACTCGCCTTCTTGCAAGACGCGTAGCAATTTGGATTGCAGGTCGAGCGGCAGTTCTCCGACCTCATCAAGGAAGATGGAGCCCTTATCCGCTAATTCGAATCGTCCGATCTTCTTGGTCAGCGCGCCCGTGAAGGCGCCTTTCTCATGGCCGAACAGCTCGCTTTCGATCAGACCGGACGGGATGGCTGCACAATTGACCTTGACCAAGGGGCGATGCTTGCGCGGACTCAGATTGTGGATGGCCCTGGCAATCAGTTCCTTGCCTGTGCCGGTTTCCCCGGTGATCAAAGCGGTCGAATCGGTGGGAGCAACCCGCTCGACGTTCTTCAACACCTTCTTGAGCGACGTGGACCGGCCGATCAACTCCTCGAAGTTATGGCTCCCCTTGATCTCTTCCTGCAAATAGGTGTTGGCTGCTTCCAAACGCACCTTCTCCTGTTCAGCCAACACTTGGTCGGTGATGTCGATGAACATCGTGCGGGTATAGGTTCCACTTGGATCCGGCCGTGACCACCATTTGATCCAGAGTGGGTTTCCGTTGTCTTTACGCCGAAGTTCCAGCACGACCCCGCTCGTGTCAGTTCCTCGTCCGATGGAGTCAAAGGCGTCTTTCAACCGTCGTTGTGCATCAGGCGTATCGGGAATAAAGGATCTGCCGTAGGTCTCGTCGACTTGATCCGAGGTAATCCCTAGGATTCGCATGGCCGTGCGGTTGGCCCGGATGAATTTGGAGTCCAGCTGTTCATGCACGTAGGCGATCGGCGCTTCATCGAACAAGTCGCGCAGCCGTGCTTCATTGGCTTTAAGCTGGGCATCCAGCCGCTCCCGTTCGAGTTCTGCGCCGGCCCGAACCCCGAAAATCTTGAAGACGGACAAGACCCGCGGATCATCGTGCATGGGCTTCGTATCCATCACCGCGAGATGGCCCATGACTGTGCCGGATCCATCGGATACCGGGATGGCTAAATAGCTCTCCACGCCCAGTTGGGCCAGATCCTCCCGATGGTCCGGAAACAAATCTTGTACTTTTTCAGGGAATAAACAGACTTCTCCGGCCAGTACCCGTTCACAGGGCGTGTGGGGCAGGTCATACTCGAAGTTGTCGAGGAATCCGTCCCCCTTCCAGAAGGCGAGGGTCTGTACACGGGTGTGGGTTCCCTCGACAAATTTAGAGACAAAGGCGTACTGGGTCTGAAGCGCCTCGGCTAGATTTTTGACGAGAGAAGGAAAAAACGCCGAACCGGTGACCGCTGCGGTACCTTCATCGATTTTGCGGAGCGTGAGATCGCTTTTCCGCAAGGCCCGTTCAAATCGCAACCGATCGAATTCCGCCGCCGCTCGCCCGGCAAAAAGGCCGAGGATCGATAAGGCACGGACAGGGTCGGGCATTGGCTTTGAATCCATGATGGCCAAATGGCCAACCACCCGATCGCCGGAGTCCAGGATCGGCACGCCGCAATAGCTGTCGGCTTGGATGTCCTGAATGAGTGAAACTTGCGGATAGCGTGTGCGGAGCTGATCGGGGTGATGGACGCACTGGCGCGTCAAGACCGTTTCACAGGGACCCTGTGCGGGTACGTTGAAGGGCGGTAACGGCTGCCCATTCCCCCACCCGGCTTTGGAGCAAAACCGATCTCCGCCCTCACTGAGTTCGGAGACATAGGCATAGGCCACACCAAGCGCAGTCGCCAGTTCTTGAACCAGGGAGGGGAAGAACTGCTCGCCAACTTTCGTCTCAACGCCTTCAAGAATTTGACGAAGAATCGCCCCGGTCTCCGCACGCTCATCGACTGCACGGAGCCGTGCGGCATCTTGTTGGTTTTCAGAGGAGGACATCATCTGCCTCCAGCATTATGCAGCGCGGGAAGGACTCACGGGGGCAGAGTCTAACACCTGTGAGGAAAAGGTGGCAACGCGCGCGGCAGGGCTCCTGCGCGAAGGGATTTCTCACAAACACAAACCCGGACCACCCGCTCATGAGTCTGTCAGGGATCGATAGGTGTATTTTCGACGGTCTGAATCGCTCCCTCCGCTTTAGTTCAGCCATCAATCAACCGACCAAGATAGTACGCAGCACGTGCTTCGACGTATTCCTGATACAGAACCTGTGCGCGATGAGGTTACTCTGTCGCCATCACCTCCCTCAGGGCCAGCATCTGTCCATTTACGAAAGGTCTGACTATGTGGATACTTGGCATCATCTTACTGGCTGCCCCCATCGGAATCAGCCCTGTGACGGTGTTAAACACATTCACAACGTATGAAGACTGTAAGCCGGAACGGGATCGTGTCGGGTTTGCCATGGCGGAAAGCTATCCACATGAGAATACGTTTCGCATCGTGTGCCAATTTCAAGACCAGCAACCTTCGACCCAACCGGTTCGCCATGAGCAAGAGGCACAGCATCCCGTCACTCTAGTCTCCACCCAGCTCGTCGCAGCGAACCAGATCATCACTCTCGACGTGCAGTAGGATTCGCACGAGCCAGTTTCATGCCGGCGAGGGGTACCGCCGCATAGCCTATGACACTCGGCCATGCAACTTGTGCCAGATGAGACTTCATTGAAATGGAATATCGAATTGTACCCGCCGTGTTACCTGTGGCGAACCGTGAACCGGGTCTGAAGAGTTAGGGCGTCTTGCTTTCCGGGATGCGGTAGCGCTTCTTGATGGCTGTCACGGCTTGGTTGGCTTCTGCTTCGTCAAGACCTGCACCTAGTCGATGGGTTCGAGTCTCATAGTCAAAGGCAATCACCCCGCTGCCGATTCCCCATAATTGGAGTGCCGCCGAGACATTCCACGGACTGAATCCGACTGGCTCAGTGCGCAGATTGCGTACCTGTACGAGATCGTATTCTCGGTCAAAACAGAATCCTCCAATGTCACGGCGAGTTGTGAGTGTCTGTCCATGGACAATGACCATCTCTTTTCCCATCACTTGCCATAGCCAGGCATAGATGGCCACCACTCCGCCGACCGTCCACACCGCAAGCCATGCGACCATCAATGACATTCCCTCAGACGGTTCAGTGCTGTTAAAAAATTGCATGGGGACCATGACTTCGGCCACTGCCCAGCAACAGATCCAAAACCCTAAAAAACAAATCACGAACAAGCTCCGGCCACAGGGAATGACAATACGCAGATCTTTCGGAGTATCCGTGATGAGAACCCGAGAGGCGGATGGTTGTATTTTTGCCATAAGAGCGTCACGCTGCAGTGGCGACATTATGACATGGATAACCGGTGAGTCTCACGTAATTTGGCTGCAGGAAGGGTTGACGAGGCTGGCAGATCGTCGTATCGCGGTATTCCGCGGAGACCCAGCCGCCCCGCATCGCTCGGATTCACTCGTGAAGGGCGCAGTGGTATGACGAGTATAGCAATACTCAAACTGGTGTCTAGGTGGTTGGACTTGCGTTAGCGTAAGGGCTCAAGAAAGCGTGAGCTCTTCGATACTTAGAGAGGGGGGAAGTCTATGCGCGCTTTGAGAACACATTTGACAGTTTTCTGTTCACCCCATAGCCTGAATGGGACTCCTGTCCGTGCCCTGTGGATTCTTGATTGAGCCTCCTCCTTAACGTAATCCAATGACTCAACAGCGCGTTGTCATTATCGGAGGTGGGTTCGGCGGCCTGGCAGCTGCACGGACCTTGCGCGATGCCGAGGTCGTCCTGATCGACCGGACGAATCACCATGTTTTTCAACCACTATTGTACCAAGTCGCCACCGCTGCCTTGTCTCCCAGCGACATCGCCTGGCCATTGCGCACACTCTTCCGTTCACAATCCAATATTCGTGTGGTGATGGATGACGTGACATCGATCGATCGGGTTGCCAGGGTAGTCCGTCTGCGAGATAGCGCCCCGATTGCCTTCGATGCCTTGATCGCCGCGCCAGGATCGCGCCATGCCTATTTCGGGCATGATGAATGGGAGGCGCTGGCCCCTGGACTCAAAACCATGGCGGATGCCGTGCTGGTGCGCGAGCGGATGCTGCTTGCATTTGAGGGGGCGGAACGGGAACGAGCCAAGACCGGCGTGCAGGAGCGGCTCACGTTCGTGATTGTCGGAGGTGGTCCAACGGGAGTCGAGTTGGCGGGAGCACTAGCCGAGATTGCGAGGAGGGCGATAGGACCAGATTTTCCAACCTTGCGGCTTGAAGACCTTTCTATTGTGCTTGTGGAAGGGGGGCCACGCATTCTTCCAGGGTTCGACGCGACGCTTTCAGCCAAAGCTGCAATGGCACTCTCTCGTATAGGCGTGACGATCAAGCTACACAGCCCGGTGAGTAGGGTTCAGGCTGATGGTGTGATGGTCGGACAGGAATGGGTATCCTCGACGAATATTATATGGGCCGCGGGTACCAGGGCCTCTCCCCTGCTGAGCACACTTTCGGCTCCACAAGATACGTATGGCCGGGTCAAGGTTCGGGCGGATCTGACCATCCCGGACGATCCCTGGATCTTTGTCATCGGCGACGCGGCCCATTGTCCGAGCAGTGATGGAAAGTCATTGCCAGGAGTGGCTCCTGTCGCCATGCAACAGGGACGGTATGTTGCCGATCTCATCAATCAAAACCTGACCCCGGAACAACGTCCGACATTTGTCTATGCCGACCGTGGCATGTTGGCCACGATCGGTCGGGCACAGGCTGTCGCCCAATTCGGCGCAATCCGGACATCGGGACTTCTGGCATGGTTGCTGTGGTGTGTCGTCCACATTTTCTTCCTCATCGGTTTCAGGAACCGGATACGGGTGATGCTGGAATGGATGTGGTACTATCTCACCTTCAAACCGGGAGCAGGACTGCTGATTGAGCAGCCGAGAGAACCAGACGACAAGCCGACGACACGCACTGGTTGACACGACGCCCTCCACAACGTAGCCTGCCCTCGTTTCGCCCACAGGCAGAACATCGAATTACTGAGCGCTATGGACTGGTTATTGGGGATCGGCTTGGGCCTGTTCGCTGTTATCGCAGGCGTCGGATCGTTCTATTTCTATGCGCTTGTGGCGCGAACCCGGAAGGAGTTCCGCACGCTTCAACCGGATGTGAAGATTACAAATTTATCGGCGATGAATTCTGGAAATGTGCTCACGTTGTTTCCCGAATTCGAGAATGTAGGCGGCGGGGTGGCGCACGACTGCCAACTACATATGGGCGGATGGGATGGAAACTTTGCCGTCAAGAAAGTCTACCCACGCAACGCGCGCATCCAGAAACAACGGGCGTCTATCGTGCTGGGCCCTGAAGCGCCGATACGGGCACAACCAGTCAGCAATGGCTATCTCCGTCTTCGCTATCTCGATCGCTGGGGCCATAAATACGATTGTTGGTACCAGGTGACCCAGATCAAAAATCTAGCGCTGCCGCTCTATAACGTTCAGATCGACTTGGACCATCCTGAAGTAAATACACCGACGCTCTCGTTCTGGGACATGCGAAAATTGCTACGCGCGGTGGATCAGAAAGACTGAGCACCCCGGCGAAATCGCCGGGGCTGCTCCAAGCAAAATAACGGGGCGGATTAATGCGCCGGGATTTGCGGGCCGACCTTTTCAAGAATCAACTGTCGAATCTGTTTGGCAAAGCGTTTCGAGACTTCTTCATTCTGCAAGACATGGCCTGATTCATACACGGTGTAAATGGCAGGGGGCGACTGGGAGGTAATGGTGGCCTCCATGACCACGGCCGTCATCTTGCCGGGTTTGCCGGTCTTACGATGCACACCCCGCATCTCCATCAATGAAACCTTTGGTGCAACGATGACATCGATGACTGATGAGGCCTTCTTGTTTCCCGGGACGAGTTGGATCACGGGATCAGACGAGAGTTCTTTGCGAATTTGTAGTGCGACGCCCCCCTTGGGATTTTCCGCTTTTCTTATCCAGCACGGTGGACGCAAGAGTGACATAGATCGGATCCTGCGGGCCTCGCAACGGTTTGGCATTGAGGAGACTGGATTGCTCCGCTTCATTGGCCTGAATCTGTTGACCCATGGTCTGCGCATCGAGTGACTGCTTGGCCGTAGGGGTTTCGCCGGTATCCTTTGATGCAACGTTTCCCCCAGCGCATGCGGCGACTGCCACGCTGAGGATGACGATACTTAGCGAGGAAAGGACATGATTCAGTCTAGGTGCTAAGTGGATCATGAAGTCGCTCCTTTTGAAGGATGATCTGTACGGTCAGTGGTCTTGTCTATTGTGTTGCGCTAAGTGTAGCAGCTGACTGTATCCTGTCGAGTTCTACTTCTTTTCAGACTCGCGACAATATGTTTAAGCACAGGATTGGGATGGTTATCCGATTTGAAAGTCGTACTTTACCTGTGTTTACAGGGTGTTGGCACTATGAGCCGCCCATTTCACGGTGCTGAGATCGTGCAGTTACAGGCTGGTACATACAGAGGGAATCTTCGTGAGTCGTACTCGCTGATTCAATGATCGTGAGCCTCTGTGCATCGTGGCAACCTCTTGGTAAGATGATTCTGCATCATATTCAGTCGAGTGCGTCTGATTGCGGAGATGACGATGCTGGTACGTACCGCTCTTTTGTTCCTCTGGTTCATTGCCGGGATCGTTGTCACGCCCAAGCCTGCCATTGCAGAATGGTATCTTGCCGGAACCGCCGGCGTGAATTTTGCGGATCGGATCAATACCATCGGAGGGACTGGTCCGCAAGCAGGACTTCCCGGGCCCTTCGTCGACTTTGATCTCCAGAACTCTTTGACCTACGGAGCCAAGGCGGGCTATTTCCCCAGGCACAGTTGGTTCGGAATCGAGGGAGAAGTAGTGCACACATCCCCGCATATCAAGAGCCTGCCTCGCACTCCAACCTTAGAGGAAGTTCCCGGTATCCATTTCAGACTGACCACAGTCGGCGCAAATTTTATCGCGCGATATCCAGGCCGTACGTTTCAGCCCTATGTGGGAACCGGGATCGGTATGGCAATTGCCCGAATCGGAGAGACTGCTACTGTCCGAAGCGACACCGATGTGACGGCGGCGTGGAACCTATTCGTCGGTCTCAGAGCATTTGTGATGCCGCAGATCGCCGTGTTTACGGAATATAAGTATCAGGGCGTCTCGCTCCAATTTGATCAGGCATTCGGCTCCGATGGTGGATTTGCCGGCAACTACAGAGCGCAACATATCCTGGGTGGGTTGTCCTACCATTTTTAGACGAGGAGGCGGTATGTTTCGCGGCGCTGTGCTCCCTCCCCTGTTGGCAGGACTCTTCGGCATCGTGTCTTGTGCGGAAT